>JAKPII010000167.1 GCA_029549885.1 Planctomycetota bacterium | reverse complement strand
TGTGCGTTCGCCTCGTGCCGCACGTTCCTTAATTTGAGCGATAAGATGAGGAACCTGTGTGCGGGCCGGGGCAATCTCCACTTCAGGGTCAAGCAAGCCGGTCGGCCGAATGATCTGCTCCACCACTTCTCCCCCGGCTTTTTCCAGTTCGTACGGTCCAGGGGTTGCAGAAACAAAAATCACCTGGTTGATCTTTGCCTCCCACTCCTCAAACTTCAGAGGTCGATTGTCCAAGGCGCTGGGCAGACGGAAACCATGCTCCACCAGGGTTTGCTTGCGACTGAAGTCCCCGCCAAACATCCCCCGAATCTGGGGTATTGTGACGTGCGACTCATCGACAAACAGGAGGAAATCGTCCGGAAAGAAGCTGAACAAGGTATCCGGTGGACTTCCCGGAGGCCGTCCTGCGAGATGACGACTGTAGTTTTCGATCCCGGGACAATACCCCACTTCCTGGAGCATTTCCAAGTCATATCGTGTTCGCGCACTGAGCCGGTGGGCCTCCAGGATCTTTCCCTGAGATTTCAGCTCCGCCACGCGCTGCTCAAGTTCCTCGCGAATGCTCACAATAGCTGCCTGGATACGTGACTCTGGTAAGACGAAGTGCTTTGCCGGGTAGATGAAAACCTGGTCGTGCCGTTGTAACACTTCGCCGGTTACCGGATGAATGGAGGCAATCTGATCGACTTCGTCACCCCAGAACTCAATTCGGTAGGCGAATGGCTCGTAGCTGGGAAAAACATCGACACAATCCCCCCGTGCGCGAAATCTCCCCGGCTGGAACTCCACATCGTTTCGCTCGTACTGAATGTTGACAAGTTTCAAGAGAAACTCGTCCCGGTCAAGAACCTGACCCTTGATGACGGGCACCGTCATGGTCCGATAGTCTTCGGGCGACCCCAAGCCGTAGATGCATGAAACGCTTGCCACGATGATCACGTCGCGACGTGTCATGAGGGCGCTGGTCGCCGCAAGACGCAAGCGGTCGATTTGCTCGTTGATCGAGGCGTCTTTTTCAATGTAAATGTCGCGCTGGGGTATATAGGCCTCGGGTTGATAGTAGTCGTAAT
Organism: Planctomycetota bacterium; assembly: GCA_029549885.1. GTDB lineage: Bacteria > Planctomycetota > Planctomycetia > Pirellulales > Thermoguttaceae > Thermogutta. Next base: position 17,364 of record JAKPII010000167.1, on the reverse strand, counting down.
AGCTGACAAAATAGTGGACCGCGTTGTAAGGAAAGAATTCTCTGAACTCGGCGTAAAGCTGGGCGGCCAACGTCTTGTTGTGAGACATGACCAAGGTAGGCCGTTGCGCGTGCTGGATCACGTTGGCCATCGTGAAGGTCTTGCCCGAGCCCGTAACGCCCATCAAAACTTGAAATCGCTTCCCTTTATCAAGGCCCTCACAGAGGGCCTTGATAGCCTTGGGCTGATCGCCGGCCGGTTCAAATGGGCTTACCAGTTGGAACATGGCATTGTGATTCAACGTATATAGGGACCGGCACGTCGCGGGATGTCGGTCACGGGTTGTTCCGACCATCAGCGGTGCATACAGTATTGTATCGCCCTTGTTGCGGTAAATAAGGCAACTTGCCTATCTTACCCCCCAAGAGTAGAATGTCGTTGACGCTTGTTTTTCGCTTGTAGGCGGAAGTTGTGAAAACAATGGATCAGGACGAAATTTACCAAGAACGCATCCTGGAGCATTACGAATCCCCCTACCATAAGGGGAGGTGCTCGGAGTGTACCCACTGCCATGAGGATAAAAACCCCCTCTGCGGTGACGTCGTCCGAATGGAACTGAGGATTATCGATGGGGGTAAGATTCGGGAAATCTATTTCGACGGGGAAGGCTGCTGTATTAGCCAAGCTGCTGCCTCGATGCTTGTGGAACTGTTCGATGGCAAAACGGTCGAGGATGTGAAGAAGTTCACCGCACAGGACATGCTCAAGTACTTTGGGCCAAGGTTGACGCCCAACCGTCAAAAGTGTGCCCTGTTGCCCTGGCGTGTCCTTCAAGCCGCCATTTACTCACCCTGTCCTCAAGTGCCCCCAATTCCAGAGGCCCCAAAAGAAAGCGTTGCCAAGTGAGTCTCGAAAAACCCGGCGGCTTTGTGGCTTCTCGCCCAGTCGGTTCGCGTATTCGGCTCGGTGGGGGCTTACAGCCTATCTCACCGCCTCCCCTCGCCCGTTCGGCGGGAGAGGGGCCGGAGGTGAGGGTGGCTCGAATCGCTGCTGGTTTTCTCGATCGACTCCGACGATCACTTGCCGTTCCCCCAATGCTCTCCCAGAGGGAGAGGGAACCTTGGGATAGGCTCTTAGTGAAACCCGTCATTCCACAGCTACCTTCGCGTCGGCGTCATCGGTGCTGGAGCGACGTTCACAGCGTCCATGACCAGAGGGCGAACTATTGGCCTCTTCTTGAGTTTTTGCGGCCGATTTCTCCGGACTGAGAAGATCGCCGACCTTAATTTGACGGGGTTTGCTACAATTGAAAAATCGCTGCAACCGCGGAGTGGATGCCCCGCGTGACGCGGGCGGCGATCCCGCTTCCGGCAGAAGAATAGCCAACCTAAGGACTCTTACTGAGAGGCGCTCATGACGACTCGGCATGAAACCGCGATCCTTGATCCGCAACTATATCGCCCTGACTTTCCGATTTTGAACAGGACGATTGAGGATGGACGTCCATTCGTGTACTTCGACAACGCAGCTACAACGCAGCGCCCGCGGCAGGTTATCGAGGCTATTACAACGCTTTATGAGACACACTACGGGAACGTCCATCGCGGCATCCATCGGTTGGCCGACGAAACGACGGAGCTTTACGAGGGTGCCCGGGAACGAATCGCCCGGTTTCTGAACGCCAGTTCGGAGACGGAGGTCATCTTTACCTCTGGAGCGACGGCGGGGATCAATCTGGTCGCCCGAGCGTGGGGAGACGCCAACGTCCACGAAGGTGACGAGATATTGGTTACGGAACTCGAACACCATTCCAACCTTGTGCCATGGTTTCAACTAGCGGAACGTACCGGTGCCGTGATTCGGTATATCCCGATCACCGACGACGGCCTCCTGGTGATGGAGGAACTTGAGCGACTTTTGTCTTCTCGGACCAAGCTTGTGGCCGTCACTGCTGCGTCGAATGTCCTCGGGACAGTCCCTCCACTTCCCGTAATTATTAAGGCGGCCCACTCGGTAGGGGCCTTGGTCCTTGTTGACGGTGCCCAAGGCGTGCCCCATCGCAAAACGGATGTCCAGGCGCTCGATGCAGATTTTTTGGTCTTCAGCGGGCACAAGATGCTAGGACCCTCCGGGGTCGGTGTGCTGTACGGCAAACGGGAGATTCTCGAATCGATGCCCCCATTTATGGGTGGGGGTAGCATGATTCGGGAAGTTCGCATGGATGGCTTTACCCCAGGCGACGTTCCCTATCGGTTTGAGGCGGGAACGCCTCCGATTGTGCCGGCCATTGGGATGACGGCTGCAATTGATTATCTCGAGCAAGTGGGGTTGGAGCGAATTGATCAGTATGAGCGCCAACTAACAAAGAGGCTTCATGAGGAATTGGAGAAACTGGAATTCGTGCGTATTCTGGGGCCAACGCCGGAGTACAAGTCTGGAATCGTCAGCTTCGTCGTGGATCGCATCCATGCCCATGATGTTGCACAGGTCCTTGACAGTGTGGGCGTGGCGGTGCGTGCCGGCCATCACTGTGCCATGCCGTTGCACAAACGCCTGGGTGTTACGGCCTCTGTTCGAGCGAGCTTTTACTTCTACAATATGGCGAGCGAGATTGACCGATTGATCGAAGGTCTGGACCGCGCCGTGCGGCTTTTCCGACGCCGCAAGTGACACGTGTTGTCACAAGGCGCTGTAGCAACATGTCACAAATGATTTGGTGGCCGCCAGGTCAGAACGAGCTTCTGAGGTTCTATTGTGACGCTTTCTTCCCACTGATACGCTATGATTGTATCCCACGCATTGTGAGACGATACTTAATGAGAGACGTTGGGGGCCCCATTTCAAAAAATCACAGATCTCTTTTATGTCGCGTAAACGATACTATCCAGATTTTGAATCGTTTCAGCAACTGGCCGAGGGATTTGACCTTGTGCCGGTATACCGGCGTTTGGTTAGCGACTCGCTGACTCCCGTAACAGCATTCCACAAACTCGATGCGGGCAGGTGTGCATGTCTTGCAGAAAGCGTAACAGGCGGCGAAAAGGTTGGCCGTTATAGTTTCTTGGCGACGCATCCCTTTTTGGAAATCGAGGCCTGGGAGCGGCGAGTCATTGTGAACTCATACACCGGCGTTTCGGCGTCTGGGGCACCGCTCTTGGAAACGCGCCAGTTCATTTCGGATAACCCCTTGGGTGAGCTTCGGAAACGCCTGGAAGGCTTACGTGTCCGGACGTTGCCCGAGCTTCCCCCATTTTGTGGGGGTGCCGTTGGCTACGTGGGATACGATGTCGTCCGTTACTACGAACGGTTACCCAATCCGCCGCCGGATGACCGCAATATCCCGGACCTGTCGTTTGGTTTTTATGACCGGATGGTCGTGTTCGACCACGTGACAAAGTCTCTCATCGTGGTGGCGTTGGCGCATCTCGATCGACCAGGATGGACTGCGGAAGATGCCTACGCCGATGCCTGTCGGCGGATTGATGAGGCGGTGGATCAACTGACGCATAGCCCTTGTGAACTGGAGCCTTTTGATATTTGCGTAGAAACGGAACCCTGTGTGGAGTTTACATCAAACTTCACGCGGGAAGACTTCGAAGAGGCAGTGCGAAAGTGCATTCGTTATATTGAAGCGGGCGATATCTTCCAGGTCGTCATTAGCCAGCGTCTGGAGGTACCCCTTCAGGCCCATCCGTTTGAGGTGTATCGGGCCCTCCGTGTCATCAATCCGAGTCCCTTCATGTTCTATGTGCGAAGTCCCAGCGTCACATTAGTGGGGAGCTCACCGGAGATTCTTGTCCGAGTTGTCAATCGGCAGGTGACCACGCGGCCCTTGGCGGGGACACGACCTCGCGGAAAGACTGAGGAAGAGGACCGAAGGTTGGCCGAAGAGCTTTTGGCGGACCCAAAAGAACGGGCCGAGCACGTGATGCTTGTGGATTTGGGCCGCAACGACCTTGGCCGGGTTTGCCGCTATGGCTCGATTCGACTGACCGATGTCATGACTGTTGAGCGGTATAGTCATGTGATGCACATTACCTCCAACGTGACGGGGGAGCTTGCGCCCGGCAAGACGGCCTTTGACGCCCTTCAGGCTTGTTTGCCCGCTGGCACTGTATCCGGGGCGCCCAAGGTTCGGGCCATGGAGATCATTGACGAGTTGGAACCGCATCGGCGTGGTCCTTATGCCGGCGCGGTGGGTTACTTCGATTTCAGTGGCAATATGGATACGTGTATCACGTTGCGGACAATCGTCGTGCAAGGGGGAAAGGCCTATGTGCAAGCCGGGGCCGGTATCGTAGCCGACAGTGATCCCCACCGCGAATGGCAGGAAACCATGAACAAGGCGAGAGGGCTTCTCAAGGCCATCGAAGTGGCGCAGCAACGTCGCCCGGCGTTCCAAGTTGCATCCGTACGATAAAGTCGTGTGGCAGATTGCGCTGCCCCAGGTGTTCCGCGGATGGGCCGCTGATCAGCCTCGGGTGAGAACCACAAGGCTACTCTTCGTTACGCGATGGTCCACCTCGACAATGAAAAACGTTCTCAGGTCATTCCCATGCAGTAAAACCAATTTGCCGTGAATAAACTTATTGTGAACTCTCCGGTACAATCAATGGCTGAGGACAGAACGGGCGGAAAGTTTTGGCCAGTTGTGACAGACTCAAGTTGATTTAAAGCCTATCCCAAAAAGTCGCCCTCTCTCTCCGGGAGAGGGTTGGGGTGAGGGCAAGAGATCGTCGGAGTCGATCGAGAAAACCAGCAACGATTTGAGCCACCTTCACCCCCGGCCCCTCTCCCGCCGAACGGGCGAGGGAAGATTTCGGGATAAGCCTTAGAAGATTGGAAATGTGCCCGGTGGCCGGATTTGTGCCCAACGGGGTTTTTGCGAAATCGGGTTTCGGTGAAGAGATGGCTATTCCCAAAGTGGCAATCGTTGGCCGTCCCAATGTGGGAAAGTCGAGCCTCCTTAATTGGCTCGTCGGACGCCGTGTGTCCGTGGTGGATGCGCGGGCAGGTGTTACGCGCGATCGAGTTACGGCCTTGGCCAAACTGGATGAGCGATTGGTGGAATTGATCGACACGGGAGGCATAGGCCTGGTGGATGTCGATCAGCTTGAGGACCATGTGACCCGACAGATTGAGATAGCCTTACACGAGGCAGACCTGATTCTTTTTGTTGTCGATACCCGAGCGGGATTAACGGCGCTGGACGAGGAGATTTCCCGCCGGCTGCACACCCTTCAGCGGCCCGTCATTTGTGTCCCGAACAAGACCGATGCCCCAAGCCTGGAACCTGCAGCGCAAGAGTTTTCTTCGCTGGGTTGGCCGATCGTTCCAGTAAGTGCCGAACAGAGACGCGGCAAGAGCGAATTGATAACGGCCATGCTCGATCTTCTGCCTCAGGAACTCAGCGAGGATGATAAGGCGGCCATCGAACCGGAGATGAAAATCGCCGTCGTCGGAAGGCGAAATGTCGGCAAAAGTACGTTTATCAACACACTGGCACGAGAAGAACGAATGATTGTCAGCGAAATACCCGGCACAACTCGCGACAGTGTGGATGTCCGCTTTGAAATGGATGGGCGGGTCTTTGTCGCTATTGATACGCCGGGCCTCAGGCGGCGCAAGAGTGTGCGCGAAAACGTTGACTTTTACGGCGTCTGCCGCGCCGAGGCAAGTGTTCGACGCGCCGATGTCGTTTTGCTTTTCTTCGATGCCACACAGGATATATCCGGAGTCGATAAACAACTGGCCGCTTATATTGCCGAACAGTACAAACCCTGCATTTTCGTGGTCAACAAGTGGGACCTCATGGTAGGGCAAATACCAACGGATGTATGGGTGGACCGTCTGGCCAAGGCCTTCGGAACGATGAGTTATGTGCCCGTGGCTTTTATAACGGGCAAAACGGGAAAGAACGTAAAACGACTTATCGAGCTTGCCCAGTCGTTGTTTAAACAGTCTCGGCAGCGGGTGAGCACCGGACGTCTCAACAGGGTACTCCAGCGTCTTCTCAAGAGCAATCCACCACCTTTGGTGGGAACCAAGCAAGTCAAAATCTACTATGGGACCCAGGTGGCGGTTCAACCGCCGACGATTGTCCTCGTGTGTAATGAACCGTCGCTCATTTCATCCAGTTATCAACGATATCTGTTGAACGCGATGAGGGAAGAACTTCCCTATCCGGAAGTTCCCATCCGTTTGTTGTTGCGGAAACGAGAGAGTCGGCGGGTCGCATCCAAAATCCCAGCCCTCGATGAACGCGATGAGGAACCCTCTGATGACGATGTGTGGGCGGAGGATTGGTTCGAATCCACCGAAGAAACTTGATTACGCCTGATCGACGGTGCCCGCTTAAAGCCTATCCCATAATCTCCCCTCACCCGTTCGACGGGAAAGGGGTCGGGGGCGAGGGTGAGGGTGACTCGAATCGATGCCGGTTTTCTCAATCGATTCCGACATTCGCTTGCCCTCACCCCAACCCTCTCCCGAAGAGAGAGGGGGACTTTTTGGGATAGTCTCTTAAGCATCTTGAAACTCACAGCACGGAGAGGGAAGGCAACGGTGGCGTGCCGCGACGTTGGTTGACGATTTGCCGCACAACGTTCTTGCAAATTGCGTCGAAATAAGGGCCAATATTTTCTTCGGCGAGGCATTCCACAAGGCGTCCCTCGTCTCCCTTAATCCGAAGCATCACATTGAGAGGGACCTCGCCCAAAAACGGCAGGCCAAGCTCATCTGCCTTCTTTCTGGCCCCTCCAGAACTAAAAATGTCGTGCCGCGTGCCACAGTTGGGACAGATGAAGTAGCTCATATTCTCCACAATGCCGAGCACATCGATGTGGACCTTGCGAAACATCGTAATGGCCTTGACCGCATCAAGAAGCGCAAGCTCCTGGGGTGTACAAACAACAACGGCACCGGAAACCGGAAGCAATTGGGAGAGGCTAATCGCCACGTCACCCGTCCCCGGTGGCATATCAACCACGAGATAGTCCAAATCACCCCAGTCGGTATCTCGCAAGAATTGTTGCACGGCTCCGTGGAGCATCGGACCTCGCCAAATAACGGCCTCATCCTTAGGAACGATAAAGCCCATCGACATAACGCGGAGATTGCCCACGGTAATGGGAATGATTTTACCCTCGTACATGGTGGGGCGCTCATCTGACCCAAGGAGATGGGGAATGCTTGGTCCATAAACGTCGGCATCCAGTAGACCCACTTTACAACCCGCCCGATCCAGGCCCAAGGCAAGCGCCGCGGCAATCGTGCTTTTTCCGACGCCTCCCTTACCCGATCCTACCGCGATCACATACTTGGCCGTTAGGCCGATCGTGCCCAACTTCTCGGCCGGCCGGGGAAATTCCCTAATCACCACTTCCCAGTCGACGTCCGGGGTCAATTGCGTTCGCAACAGGTTACGAACTTCCTCCCGCAATTCCGGCCATAGAGGGGCAGAAAATGACGTGAGTCCCAAGACGATTTTGACCAAACCGTCGGAGATTTGTACGTCCTGCACCTGATCCAAACGAACGATGCTACGGCCCAATTCGGGGTCCTGAAAGCCATCGAGGCCCCTGAGGATTTCCTCGCGGGTTATTGGGTTTTTTGTCATGATTTATATTTCTCCTTGTTAGTTTGAATTACCGTCTCATCCACCGAGTATGTCCCGTTCACAGAGCACCGCTCACCACGCCGGGCTTTTGCTGTTCTTCCCGGAAAATGCAACAGAACGGCACGCTTTCCACCAAGTATTGCCCAGCGAAGCCCAGGAGGGGCAACTCCCGCGGATGAGAGTGAGTGGGAGTGATGGTACCTTTCCTGAGCTACTGATCCTACGCATTTTCTGAGAGATAGTTTTGGTGAGGCTAGTTACCCGTGGGGATTATCTCATGTGTGCGCAGTCAACTTGAAGACGCCATATTTTTCCTTGAATCCCACTGCGACCAAGGAAGTCGGTCCCAAATCTGAGCCCGTGGATTGTTCAAAATAGGTGGTAACCGTCGCAGATGCCAGGCGAGCCAGATCGCCACCTTTTTGAGCTCTCGAGGCGACGACACCACGCAATGCGCACCGTATTCCCGACAAATGCCCTCGAGAACGTGTCCCCTCGGCGCGACCACCGCAAAACCCGCTGTAGGGAAACGGTCTTTGAGCGACATAAGATTGACGAGAAACGATTTGGCATGCTCATGTCGCATCGTAAGGATGACAAAACTCGCCGGGCGTTCTTTCAATATGTTCTCCACACGGCTGCGATTGTGAGCCACGAGAAAACGCGGCAAGGAAGGCAACTGGTGGCCCGCCTGCTGCAAGTCACGCCAAGCATTGACCAGGCCCAGTTGCCATATTCGGCCCATCGTTTGGAAGACTACGGTTGGCGGACCTGCGCTTTGCCACCACAGTTCGATTGCCGAAACGCTCATATGACTTTCTGACAAATCTCCGACGACCCTTAGCAACATGTGGGTCCCGATTTCTTATCGGAACACCCTTCACGTCATTATAACGTTCACGGCAAAGGCAGTCGGAAGATGAAAAAGTGCCGGAAGGCTGGTGTGCCCAGTATCATGCACTTGTGACTTGCGAAGTGACCCTCCCCTTATTACAACATGTTTGGCTGTGATTTCCCGTTTCTAACGGGGACGTTGTTGTACGGTGTAGCGAGTCATTTTCTGGAAAGTGGATTCAAGGTAAAGGAGATGGGTCATGCTACGGTTTCACTTTTGCAGCAGGATTGGTGCGATGCGGTCCTTGGTGGGGCGTTGCCTGGTGGTCCTGGGCTTTTGTTGGCTATTGAGTTCGGGTGGACATTCGCTCACTTGGGCTCAGGATCGTCCCTTGCGGATCATCGTTTTCGGCGCCCATCCGGACGATTGTGAAATCCGCGCGGGCGGTACGGCTGCCCTTTGGGCTCGACACGGGTACAAGGTCAAATTTGTGTCAGTTACCAATGGCGATATCGGACATTGGGGGATCGCAGGCGGCGCGCTTGCTCAGCGGCGGATGCGCGAGGTACAGGAGGCCGCCAAGATTCTGGGAATCACCACGGAGGTGCTGGATATTCATGACGGCGAGTTGTTGCCGACTTTGGAGAATCGCCGCATCATGACCAGACTGATTCGGGCATGGGATGCCGATATTGTGATCGGCCATCGGCCCAACGATTACCATCCTGACCACCGTTACGTGGGTGTCTTGATGCAAGACTGTGCCTACATGGTGGCCGTGCCGTTCTTCTGTCCAGATGTCCCACCACTGAAAAGAAACCCTGTGTTTTTGTTCTCGTACGACAGTTTTCAGCGTCCCAATCCATTCCGTGCCGACATTGTGGTAGCGATTGACGAGGTGATCGATCAAAAGCTCGATGCCTTGGTGGTTATTGAATCCCAGTTCGTTGAAGGAGGTGCCCTGGGATCAGCCGAAGCGGCGCCCAAGACGGAGGAGGAACGGCAGAAAAAGCGGGAACAAGTCCGCGAGTCCTTCCGGCAGCGGTTTGCCAGAATTGCCGATCAGTATCGGGATAGACTCATTGAACTGTATGGACCTGAAAAAGGACGGGCCGTAAAGTATGCCGAGGCCTTTGAGATTTGTGAATATGGGCGGCAGCCCAGTGCGCAAGAGATTCGCCAGTTATTCCCGTTTATCGGCCAGTCCGATTCCAAATAATGTTGGCGGCAATCACAACGTCCGAATGTGAAAGCCTCCATCCACAAGAAACCGGTTGCCCGTGCTGAAGGGGAAATAACCCTGGACTAAAGCGGCAACCGCTAGGGCCACGTCCTCCGGTTCTCCCCATCTGCGAATGGGCCAGGCCCCTTCGGCGATGAGCCGGTCGTATTTTTCTTTGACAGGGGCCGTCATATCGCTGGCGATGACACCGGGGCACACTTCAAAGACCTGGATTTTTTCGTCCGCAAGCCGCTGGGCGAAGAGTTGCGTCATCATCGCCAATGCCGCTTTTGTCAAACAATAGTCCGCCCGATTGGTGGATACAGCAAAGGCAGAAATTGAAGACACATTGATGATATAACCCTGTGGCTGTCGGCCCTCACGAATCCAACGGATCATTTCGTTGGCAATGGCTTGGGTGAGGAAAAAAGGACCCTTGAGGTTCGTATTGAAAACCTTTTCCCAACTTTCTTCAGTCGCTTCGAGTATATCACGCCGTCCTACCGAGGTGATCCCCGCGTTGTTCACCAAAACATCGAGCCGTTGATATTCACGGATGACACTCAACATCCGACGGCGATCTGATTCGGAGCCAACATCCCCAGGCAGGACTGTCGCTGTACCGCCTTTCTCGCAGATATCCTGAGCGACCTTATTTGCCGCCTCCTCATTGTGCACGTAATTCACAAAGACATGGAAGCCCAATTCCCCCAACTTCGTGCAGATCGCCGCACCAATGCCGCGTGATCCTCCCGTGACAAGGGCCAAGCGTTGGGTAGAGATTGTGGAGTTGCTCATGGTCATCTCATACTCCCTCAAGACGGGATTGCTAACGCACATCAACCAAATTCCTAAGGCACGGTTTTCGTGCCCCGAGCTGTTTTGTCCCACCGTGGCCCAGGCCATTGGCAGAACTTGACAGCGGTCCCCATTAGGCCGACACTCAAGTTATTGAGTGTGACCTTCTTAACGGTAATTTCAAGAGGGTCATTGCGTTCCGGTCCATTTCCTGTCGCTGCACCGGTTACGGACGTCTATATCGCGTAGCGTCTTGACGTACAAAAACAGGTGGCGAACCTCGCAGAGGGAAACGATGGAAGTCATCATCAAGAAGAGTTACGAGGAGTTATGTCAGGCCGCGGCCCAGGCGGTTGCCCAGGTCCTTAATTCGAAGCCCAACGCCGTGCTGGGATTGGCTACGGGCAACACGCTTGTGGGGCTGTACCGTGAATTGGTGCGCATGTTTCGCGAGGGCGAAATAGATTTTTCCCAGGTGGTCACATTTAACCTTGATGAATACGTTGGCCTGCGGAAGGAACATCCTCAGAGTCAGCATTACTTCATGCATGAGCACTTTTTCAAATACGTCAATATTGCACCGCAGAATATCTATATGCCATCGGGCACATCGCAGAACTACCAGGCGTTTTGCCGGTGGTACGAACAACGAATCAAAGAGTGCGGTGGGATTGACCTCCAAATCTTGGGTATCGGCACCGATGGTCATATCGCCTTTAATGAGCCTGGGAGTTCATTGGGGTCACGGACGCGGATCAAGACCCTGTCGCGGCGTCGGCTGGAAGAGATCAAGGACCTATTCGACGAAGGCGAAGAGCTTCCCATCTACGCCATCACCATGGGTGTGGGAACAATCTTGGAGGCGAAGCGTATCATCTTGCTGGCTCACGGTTACGCCAAGGCTGATGCGGTGGCCGCAGCCATCGAGGGACCGGTAACAAGCATGGTGACCGCGAGTGCCCTTCAGTTACACCGCGATGCCATTGCGTACCTGGACGATGAAGCTGCCTCCAAGCTCAAGCTGTACGAGTACTACGTTTGGGTCCAGGAAAAACGACCGGCTGCCCCAGGCATGTGAGGGCGCGAATTCTTCAGGGCCTGGGCCCATCTGACAGCGCGATGACAGTGCCAAGTGCCAAAAGAATTAATCAACAATGGCGCGTTCATTTGAGGATGAGCATCCCCAGTTACCGAGCACGCCGGAGATTCCTGCGAAAGGGCGCATCGCGGGTATCGACTTCGGTAAGACCCGTATTGGGATCGCTTTAAGCGACCCTGGTCGGGTGCTAGCCACACCTTGGGCGGTCTATCAGCGACGTGGCCCGCAGCAAGACGCGGAGTATTTTCGCAAGTTGGTTAAGCAGGAGGAGATCGTCCTTTTCGTTGTCGGATTGCCGGTACATTGCGACGGGTCAGAAAGTGAAAGTTCGCAAGCCGCCCGTGAATTCGGACACTGGTTGGAAGCGGTTACCGGAACGCCTGTCGTTTTCATGGACGAGCGGTTTTCCACTCAGACGGCGGACACGTGGTTGCGATCCGCTCACCTCAGCCACAAACGGCGTCGAGAACGCCTGGATAAGGTCTCCGCGCAGATCATTCTTTCGGCATACCTTGCGACCTACAAGCCATCGAGCGGCCCACCTCAATCGTGGTCTCCTTCACCGCTGGATGATGGGGAATCCGTATGACGTTTGCTCAACGTCACGAGACATGGAGCGAAATAGGCCTTCGGTGGTTCAAACAGCGTGGCCCTGAACGACGAGAGAATCGCAATTGTTCTGGACGAGGCACGTTCTACCATGCGATACCGACGTTGCCATTCCTGTAAAAACGTCAATGTTCGCTCGTTCGTTGGTTGAAATGTTATGCACAAAGCCGTAATTGTTGGGTGTGGTTATGTTGGCAGCTACGTAGGACGGCTTTGGCTGAAAAAAGGCTATTGCGTGTGTGCGGTGACAAGTTCCCCCGAGAGGGTTGCGCCCCTTGAGGCCCAAGGCTTTGAGGTAGTTGTCGCAGACGTTCTCGATCCAACTTCGCTCGAGAGATTGCCAGGCGGTGACGTGATCCTTTACTCGGTCGGGCCAACTGGGCACCGCGACGTTCCACGTTGGAGGCTTTACAAAGAGGGCTTAGATAACATCCTGACCAGGTTTCGTCACACAACCTCTCAGATTGGCTTGGTCAGCTCAACGGGCGTGTATGGCAATCATCCCGAAGGGTGGATTGATGAGCAGACACCAAGAAATCCCCAAAGGGACTCTGCCCGCGCGTTGGCTGCTGCGGAAGACTTACTGCTAGAATCGTCGTGGGGCGATCGGGCCTACATTTTTCGACTTGGCGGGGTTTATGGACCAGGGCGGATTCCGCTCGTTTCCCAATTGGTTCAGGGACAACCTTTGCCGACTTCCCCTGATGCCATGCTAAACCTCATCCATGTCGAAGATGCTGCTACTGCGATTGATCTTGTCATCAGCCGTGGCCAGCCCCCGTGCATCGTCAATGTCGTGGATGGCTTCCCGGTTAGCCGACGGGACTTCTACAACGAATTGTCTCGATTGCTACAAGTTGCCTCCCCACGGTTTGCTGAGTCCCTTCCTGCCTTTGAAACAGACCAGGTCTCGAATGCGGCTCGGCGCCATAGCCCGGTGACCAAGCGGGTCTCCAACCAGCTGTTGGTCAAAGGCTTCGGCATGTCGCTTCGCTATCCCGACTATCGAAGCGGACTAGCGGAAATCGTGCGGCAAGGTTTCTCGCAGTGAAGATTTTAACCGAAAACACCAAAACTGACCGCTTTTTTGCGTGTAATTCCTAACTCGAGTGCGGCTCGTCAGTGATTGCCGAAGTGCGAGTTGATTTTCCTTTCCAATCGGGTACCCTATGAAAGTCGCGAGGTTGTCAGGGGTGGGAGCGATGATTGACACGTGCGGCGTTGTTGTCTGCACGAGTGTGGGCGCGGGTTTGCCTCTTTTGCCTCATTGTTAGGACTGTAACCTGGAGGTTTCGATGAACAAAACGTGTAATATGCTGGCCAGGCTAATGATTTGGTTCCTGTGCGTGGCCTTTATTTGTGCTGACGTGATTGCTTCTGACCGCGATAACGGGTATCGCGGGATTTGGTTCACGTTGGGCCAGTGGACGGAATTCGGCGACAAATACTCCGGCGGTCTGGGGACTTACACGGCCAATCATGTGCCGATCGCGATTTATTGCAAGGAGGTCAACAAGACGTTTTTCGTTTATGGCGGGGCCAAGGAGGGCAAACGGCACTTGCTGAACATGGTTGGCTATTTCGATCATGCGAGAGGAGTCGTTTCCCGACCGACGGTCGTTCACGACAAGAACGGTGTCGATGATCCTCACGACAATGCGGCTCTCGCAATTGACCCGCAGGGGTATCTATGGGTATTTATCAGTGGTCGCGCTCGCTCACGTCCCGGCTTCATTTATCGAAGCGATAAGCCGTATTCCATCGAACATTTCGAACTGATTAAAGAAGGCGAAATGACTTATCCGCAACCGTGGTGGTTGCCTGATCGGGGATTTCTCTACCTTTTCACCAAGTACACCAAAGGACGGGAATTGTACTTTTCCACAAGTCCCGACGGATTCCAGTGGTCAGAAGAAATCAAATTTGCGGGCATGGGTGGGCATTATCAAACAAGTGGGCGAAAAGACCAGCGCGTTTTTACGGCTTTCAACTATCATCCGGGTGGCAATGTGGATCGCCGAACTAATTTGTATTACATCGAAACAAAGGACGTCGGTGCGACGTGGACAAATATTCAAGGGGAAGTGTTGACTTTGCCCTTATCCGACCCAATCAATCCGGCCCTTGTGCGGGAGTATGAAAAGGAAGGCCGCCTAGTTTATATCCACGACGTCGATCTGGACAGTCAGGGATATCCCGTGATTCTTTACACGACTGCAGCAAGTTATAAGCCTGGGCCAGAAGGTGACCCGCGCTACTGGACCATTGCACATTGGAATGGAACGAACTGGGAGTTCTCGGAGATTACGCAGGGAAACCACAATTACAGCACGGGAGCCCTTTATATTGAGGGCGACGTCTGGCGGGTCATTGGCCCAACCGAGCGCGGGCCGCAACCAATCGGGGCAGGTGGCGAAATCGCTATCTGGAAGAGCGATGACAAGGGTAAGAGCTGGCAAAAGGTGCGTGACGTCACACGCGGCAGTGCCTTCAATCACAACTACGTGCGGCGGCCCGTAAACGCTCATGAGGATTTCTACGGTTTTTGGGCCGACGGCAATCCCGACACGTTTTCTCCTTCGTGCCTGTATTTCTGCTCCCGCGATGGCAGCCGCGTTTACCGGTTGCCTTACCACATGGACACCGAGGAGGCTGTCCCGGAACTGTTACCGCCTCTGGAAACTAAATGACTCTTTGGTAAAGACAGGTGGAAAAGCAAGACCACCTTTGAGCGTACCCGTGTTGCGTCAGGAATGAAGCAAGGCACGGGTGGCTAGTCCGTAAAACGTGTATTCCACATCGGATTGGTCGTCAAGACGACATCCCCTGAAGCCGCCTGTAGCGTTTTCAAGGCTTTGGACAAACCTCTCGACTCGCTCCACGTCAAGGCGACGAAATTCGGAGCGGTCGAGCAGCCACAACGCGCTCAACGCGGCGCACGTACTCAGCAGGTCACTGACCGGCGCATGGGGCCCGGCGGAAAAACCGCCGTCAGCACGCTGCATGCGAAACAGGTATTCGATCACTTGCTGCAAGTCGATTTTGTCGAGTGCTTCGAGGTCGGCCAATATCGAGATGGCTGCCGCAGTAGGATTGGTGGCTGCGTTCTTCGCGTGGGGAACCTCAGCGAAACCACCGTCAGGCCGTTGTCGGGAGCAAACGAACTGCACAATTTGTTCCCGATCGGGAAGCGGAAGCATCAAGAGGTTCATGGTGTTCAAGGCCAAGAAAGTCGCGTAGGTGCTCCCAAAGCCGCTTTGCTCCGATTTGGCAAATCCACCGTCCGGTCGATAGAAACGGGCAAAAAGAAGTTCGGCCCGAGCCCGCAGTCGATCCTCAAGTGATTGGGCGAGTGATTCGTCAACAAGGAGGCGAACCAAGGCGTAGATCGTGGCTGCCGATGCCAAATCAACCGCCGAATCAATCGCTTCTAACTGCATCGCAACATATTGGGTCATGGATACCCAAGGATCGGTCACATCCGACCAAAGAATCGCGCACAATCGTGCCCCGAACCCCGTGTAATACAGATTGCTGTCACCTTCTCGCCCTGCAAATCCCCCATCCGGTCGTTGCTGGCCAACTAGCCACTGGCGGTGCCTAAGCCGCATTTCCTCGGACAAATGGGCGGAACGGGTCACGAAATGGAAGAACAAATCGATGCTATTGCGCATGGGTTCCCAGCAAATCGTTTTAGCTTATGCGGCTCTCAAAAAACGTCCCATAAATGTCTGCCCTTCCTCAAATTCCACCTCAAATCCGGTTGTCCATCCAAAGACACTATTGCCCGATAGAATTGATCAACACCGTCAGCAAAACTATATGGAAGGACAACTTGGGGAAACGAACGTGTCGGCGTTCACTCGAGCGTGGGTCTGATGGCTGACTCTGTCAAATAACGCAAGAAGATGCGAAGATTCTCGTGCGGAATCTTATCGGCTATTTCGAGTGCCCGCGTGCGCTCCAGGTAAAGCATCTCCTGCACCGTATTGAAAAGCCCATGCTTGCGGAAGAACTCTTGGAACAGCCTGGCAATATCCTCGTGTTTTGCTTCTCTTTTTGATTGACACTTCTCGATTAACGCTGCGAACTCGCCCGGTGTTGTGTGCCATGCCAATGCGGAGAATATGGTAGGCCGAAGTGCTACGGCGTCGGTCCCGTGACGGAGTTTATTATGCTCCTGGCCTTGCCAGTCTTGACAGTCGTTTTGAATCTGAAAAGCGATCCCAAATGCCCGAGCAAATTGACGCACCAATTTCCACCAGCTTGGCATTTCACCGGCCAACCGCATACCCGCCAAGAGAGCAACCTCAAACGCTGTCCCCGTTTTCAAGGAATAAATCCGCAAGACTTGCGGCACCGTGAAGGCTAGCTCGGGCCTTTGGGCTAGCCACAACTCTGAGCCTTGACCAGTACAAAGATTCCTGTGGGCACGGGCAAAGAGGGTGACGAGGTCGGCCACGACATCTTTTCCCATTTCATCTTGCGTCTCTGCGAGAAGGGCGTACCCAAGCCCGATCAGATAATCACCCACATTAATGGCCACGGGAATACCCCATCGCTTGTGTAACGTGGGACGCCCGTACCGATAGGAATCGTCGTCCTCAATGTCATCGTGAATCGTGGATGCTTTGTGAAATACCTCCACAGCGAGGGCAACGCGACGAACCGCCGTGGGCATCGTGGTGGCGGCGTCGCCATGGTTTCGATGAGCGTGCTTTCCACCGCTCAAGGCATCATAGACGCTCAACAAGATAAACGGACGGTAATACTTCCCGCCGTCTTGAACGTACTGATACGCAATGTCTTCCGTGATCGACAAGACCTTAGCGTCCTCCCGTTGCTCGGTGGCGGGAAAGATTCGCGGGGCCAGGCGATCAAGGTCACTTTCGACAAGCTGTGCGGCCAATCGCATGAGAGGCAAATAGGATCGCCCTGAAGACTCGGCATCGATGTAAGGGGTTTCAATCATCTCCAAGATCCAGTCCTCATCAGCGACTGTTTCGCGACAACCGCCGACAATGAGGGGAACTGCCATGCTCGGTACGCCTGCCATCAAGACCCGCTCCAGCGACCGTTCCAGGGAATTGAGGCAGGCAACGCCCAGTAAAGCATCGGCTTCACCCGAGAGGATGAGTCTCAGCACAATTGGTGAACCTTCGGCAATCAGCACGCGATACCCGAGGGACAAAGCCACATCACGA
>JAKPII010000163.1 GCA_029549885.1 Planctomycetota bacterium | reverse complement strand
CTGCGGCCACCGGTCAGTGCGATTTCGAAATAATCATGCGTCTGTCCACGGCGTAGGAGAAACCAATCCGGGTATCCCTCACTGTTTTGCAGTCGCGGATCGCTCGCGGGATACTTGAAAGGTTTGATGGCATCCTCATTGGGCAGGAGCGGATCGGTACCGTAGGCCTTCCCTTCGGCATTGGTCGCGCTACCGAAGGAATCAACAATTCGCTTGCCGTCCCACCAATAGATTTCTCCCGAAGCGTTATCACCTTTCTTGATGTCGAAGAACACGATCTGGCTACCGCGGTCGCGAGGAACGCTGCGGGCCCAGTTTTCGCCAGCCGGAACATGGCTGCCGTCGCTGACCACCAAGAAGTCTGCCAGATTGGTCCAGGGACTCTCGGCACAGGCTGGCAGGACGCCCACCATTACGCAAAGGAGAACGACCGCGGAAACAAACTTGCTCATCATTTCCTCCCCCACAACAAAAGACGGAATCGCATGGAACGCCGACAGTTCTTTTTGAGAACTGGGCCACACTGGCTGGCCCTTTCCCATTCGATTTGGTGGGCCGCGAGAGGCAGGTCCCTATATTCCTCGCCGTAAGCCCCATAGAACCCGGTCAGCCTGCACTCAATATTGCACCTGTGTCGAACAACCCTAGCTAGTGTGGGCAAAAGCTTTGTGACAGTCAAGCATGCAACAACTTGGTTTATCTCGAGCTTCGGCCTTCGCAGGCGACGTTTGAAGCACCGGAGCGCGTTCGTCGTCCCATACCGAAGACATCGGCCCATTCGCTGGCCAAGTCTTCCACATCGAAAAGCTGAGAGCGATCATCGCTTCGATAACGGTGCTCTCTGGAAACTGTGGCCTGGATAGTGTTTTCCGCTCAAGCTTCAGATCCATCAACGATCTTGAGCTATCGCGGTCTTTTCCAGAGGCACCCAAAAGCGGGCGTAGGCACGTCCTGGTACGATTGAGGGAGTTAAACCACATCGTCAAGTGAGTAAGATGGGTGAAACGACTCGTTTGCCCCGGAAGAGATGGCCGCCAGGATTCGCGTTCAATGAAGGACAACCCCCATGAACGAACATGTCATTCGCGCTTATGACGCACTGGCGAATCAGCCCGTCGAGATGGTGCTCCACGAGGGTCAACTCCGTGATTGTCGGCCCATTGATTCGACCAACGAGACCACGACCCCCGCGGACTTGCCCTATGTTGCGCCCGGCTTTTTCGACCTGCAAGTGAATGGTTACCAGGGACGGGATTTCACATCACCCCAGCTTACCGTTGATGATGTCTATGCTGTGGCGGATGCCTTATGGCAATTTGGCACGACGCGGTTCTTGCCGACGGTCATAACCCAAGCCCATGAGGTCCTGATTCATTGCGTGCGGACAATCGCCCAGGCGGTCAATGAGTTCCCCATTCTCAAACAGCGCATTCCGGGCATTCATTTGGAAGGGCCTTACATCAGCACCCAGGATGGCCCACGCGGTGCCCATCCCCGAGAACACGTTCGACCGCCGGACTGGGAAGAGTTTTGTCGCTTGCAAGAGGCGGCAACGGGGCTAATCCGGCTAGTAACACTATCGCCCGAGTATGAGATGTCTCTTCCCTTTATCGAAAAGGCATCTAAAGAGGGTATCACCGTAGCCATCGGCCATACGGCGGCTAGTCCGGAGCAGATTCGCAGCGCCGTTGCCGCCGGTGCCCGACTGAGCACCCACTTGGGCAACGG
>JAKPII010000161.1 GCA_029549885.1 Planctomycetota bacterium | reverse complement strand
AATCTCCTGCTGAAGCCGAGCTATTTTTTCTTTGTAGTCGGGCGTATCAGGCGAGACCTTTTGGAGCTCCTGTTGCTGCTGCACAAGGGTATTCTGCCGCTCCTGAAAATGGGACCTGGCCCGTTCTACGTCCGCGCGAAGCACCATTTGCTCGCTGCGGAACTGTGGCAGATTCTCCAGGACCGTTGCCACGTCGATCACGGCGATCGGGAAAGGCTGGGGCGTTAAGCGATGTTCGGGCAGGCTCGGTCTCTCCTCCTCAGCTATGCCACTGGAATCCGGTATTGATAAGAGCGAACACATCATAACCGCGCACGACGCAACCACTATCAGTACCCGAGTGAGACGCAGCTTAGCCATGACTTATCTCCTTATTAGAAGTGTGCGGTGCTATCAGAAACTGTCCTTGGAATAATCAGCCGGTGCCGTCCGCTTTTTCGTCGCCACTTACTGGGGGCACGGACTGACGCTTCGCCGCAATACTAGCATTGTAATGAGTTCCGTCACCCATGTTGGCCAACGGCACCGGTTTAAAACGTGAAATTGCCCTAACGCGTTAGGTGAACATATCTGGAAATGGTTGTGACCTTACAGGTATCCAAGAGAATCGGCGCCTGCTCGCTTCGGGAGACATTCCCTTCGCAAATCCCTAGCCGGGTGATTGCGACTCCCGATAACAAGAAGCTAAACTGTCGGACAAACGAGAGCGGTTCGCGCAGCCGGACTAGGGCACGGCGCGGTGGCATGGCCTCCAGAGTTAAGGAGCATCATGATGCATCGGCGTCAGTTCTTGCAAGCGGCAACTCTTATTGGTCTAGGAACACTGCCGACATGGAACCGCAGGACCGCCCAAGCCCTGGAAACCAGTCCTGTGAAGATTCAACAGCCGCGGCACGGGGCGGTCCTCAACCGCCGCCATGGTCGGATGCTGGGCAAGGGGTTAGAAATCTCGGTCATCGGTCACGCACCACCTGGTCGTGTGACGGTCAACGGGGTCACTGCGGAACGAAATGGAGAGCAATTCTCAGCCAAGGTTATTCTCGACCAACGGGATATCGATATCCGCGCCATTCACGAGGAAGGTCAGCACGAGGACAGAATTCGGGTACGATGGGATCGGCATAGTTTTCCCCGCTATCGCTTCGCTATCGATGACAATAGCTTTTTTCTGAGAGATATTTGGCAAAAGAAGTATGCATCTCTGTTTGATTGCTTTTATTTAGCGGGCCTCCGCCACCTCCACCGTCGTTTTGGGACAAAGTTCGTGTTGAATATCTACTGGACGACCGGCGACGAGTTCTCCCTCGACAAGTTTCCCGATCAGTACAAGGGCGAATGGCAGGACAATGCGGACTGGCTCAAACTTGCCTTTCATGCCTGGTCTGACAAACCCGATCGGCCGTATGAGGACGCCCCGCCGGAGAAACTGCTGGCCGACTTTGATCGCGTCTCTAATGAAATTCTGCGTTTCGCCGGCGAGCTGACCTACTCCCCCACGACGATCATCCATTGGGGTATGGTCCGGCCGGAGGCCTTCAAGCCATTAGCGAGTCGAGGCATCAAGGTCCTCAGCGGCTACTTCCGACAAATGGGCGGACGCTGGGACGTCAATTATCGCCTCAGCGATGAAATTAGCGAGTACCTCTCAAAGCATGATGCGTGGGTTGATTACGACAGCGGGATCACGTTTTCCAAAATTGACATTGTTTGTAACACGGTTCCCCGAGAAGAGATTCCCGCGGTTCTTCAGTCGGCCGAAAGCGATCCAAATCAGGCTGAGGTGATGGACCTTATGACTCACGAGCAATACTTCTGGCCGTTCTACACCCGCTATATTCCGGATCACTTCCAGCGTCTTGAGACGGCTATTAGCTGGGTCAGCGAACGGGGATATCGGCCGGTCTTTCTCCACGAAGGTTTTCTCGGTGCTCCCGAGTAGTTCATGTCCCACGGCGCAGGTCGTTGACATCTTTTTTGACAGGAAGTTAATCGCACCGGTGTGATGCCAGGGGGCAATCATTGTGGACTTTCGTACCGCGAGGGCCTCTCGTAGCGAATTTTTCCTGCCTTGCGTAAGACTCTTAGCGTGAGTACGCTACAAAGTGTACGTCTTCGTGAAACCGGAACAGAGTATATCGCCTCCCTTGCGCCAAATTGTGGAATCCCTCCACCCATCAAAGCTTTATGGAGGACTTGATGGGTGGTTGCCGTGACAACAAGGTGGTAAATCGCTGATGTGGCTCGCACCCTGGTTTCTTGTAGGGGGTCTTTTAGCATCGTTGGGCGTCGTAATCATCCATCTGATGCATCGGCGCCGCTATCGCGTAGTCCACTGGGCTGCGATGGACTTCTTGCTCCAAGCCTCACGTCGCAGTCGCCGCATGATCGAACTCCGTGATTGGCTGTTATTTTTGTTACGCGTCGCCTGCGTCTGGTTGTTTGCCATTGGGATGGCACGACCGCACTGGGGCAACCGGCCGACCACCTCCGCATCGGCGGTCCATCTCGTGGTCATGATTGATAACAGTTTGAGCATGGGCTACAAAACGCTGGGAAGGTCACTCCTCGACGATGCCAAGCAAAAGGCCAAGGAGTTGATTCGTTCCCTGTCGCCTGAAAGTCGCGTG
>JAKPII010000146.1 GCA_029549885.1 Planctomycetota bacterium | reverse complement strand
GGCACCGAGGTCCGTCACCCCCAGGATATTCACAAGGAACTCGGTCAATTCGAAGACGCGGGAACCGACCTCCGTGGTGGCCGGATCGGGATCCGCTTGTCCAAAAAAGACGCGGCACATCGCGGAGCACGAACCCGACGGACAGACGACGTACCGATACGGTCGGAAGACCTTGACAAAATGCCGAATGACTCGCCGGGCTTCCTCCCAGTAGCCCGAATTGAATGCCGGCTGCCCGCAGCAGGTCTGCTCACGGGGAAACACCAAGGGAATCCCCAACCGATGAAGGATTTCCGCGGTGGCCTGGGCAATCTGGGGATAGAACTGATCGATGTAGCAGGGAATGAAAAGAGCTACCTTTTCCCCGCGCTCATATTTTGGATAATCCCACTGCGGCAAACCATTCTCGCCAATTCGGACCATAAGCCCAATCCATTCTTCCGATCTATGAACGCCCGGCCGAGGTCTTCCAACTAGGAATGGACGCGACGGCGCGTTCCCACTGAGGTGTCACACTCTTTGCAAGCACGGCTATTGTAATCGGTCATTATTGTGGTTGTCACGCCTTCGATGGGCGGTCTCGCATTATGGCGAGACTTTGCGCTCACCCTTTGCCACCGGTGAGCCAATGAACTAAATTATTACGCAATAGGTCTGCTTTTGGATCAACCCAAACAAGCGGTCTGCCAGGCGAAATGGCCCGCCGAATCGGATGTCAGGCGCAGGTCCGCGGTGATCTCTATCCAAAGATGAAGCTTTCGGTGCATCACAACGTAGGCTCTTTTTACCGGCACAGATCAGTCTCGTGAGTTTGGCTCAAGGAGAATGACCATGGATGTTCTGACGGCCATTTTCACCCGACGGAGTATCCGCACCTTCGAAGAACGTCCTGTCCCTGAGGAGATGCGTGAAACGCTACTGCGGGCTGCCATGGCCGCCCCCAGCGCTCGAAATGCCCAACCGTGGCAATTCGTAGTCATTGACCATCGGGCCACACTCATGGAGATTGCCGCACGATTTCCCAACGCACAACCAGCCCGCACGGCACCGCTGGGGATTCTCGTCTGTGGCGACCTGAGCCTAGAACTCTCTAAGGGATACTGGGTCATCGACTGTGCCGCTGCCACCCAAAACATTCTTCTTGCAGCGCACGGTTTGGGACTGGGGGCCGTATGGACCGGTGTCTATCCCCGGGAAAACCGAGTCGAGGGATTACGAGAGATGCTCGGCATCCCGGAACACGTTGTTCCCCATAGCCTCGTGCTGATTGGTTACCCAGCCGAATCTCCGGCCCAGGTTGACCGTTTCGATGCCAAACGGATTCACTACAACCGGTGGTAACCGCACCAAGCGCTGGCAGGTCTAGTGCGGCGGGCCGAGTGGCGGGCCAACGTAACCGTTTGGGCTCGCAAATTCGGCATAGCAATTGCTGAGTAACCCCACCGCAGGTAAATCGTCCCAGGAATCTCGCACAAAATAAAACCCATTCTGGCAGGTTCCGGCGCCGGATTGGCAGA
>JAKPII010000145.1 GCA_029549885.1 Planctomycetota bacterium | reverse complement strand
AAACTCATCCTTCAGCCGTGAATCGTAAAACCACGCCCGGTCGGTCCCGCCTGAAGAAGCATCCACCCGAATAAACGCAACATCGCGGAGCTCCACATCAAAGCCCGGCCCCTGGAATCGTGTGCGACCCCACTGTGCCTCCAATCGATCGTTCCCCGGCGAACCAAACAGTACCCCCAGGTCATTCTCACCGGTGGCAAAGAACACCACCTCCTCGAGGAACTTGACACGATGATACAGGGTGCCTGGCACGACTATTTTGGCGTGGTTGTACTGCGGCTCGGACTTGAACTTCACGGGCAATTCCCCAGTCCCGTCCAGGTAATGGTCGTAGAACTCGGCCCTGTCGTGTCCTCCCGCCGTGGCATAAAAGTAAACTTCCTCCTCATGCCGCCAACTGGATGGCGCAAGGACTCCGCCGCTGTCCCACGTGCCCTCATCACGATAGAGCCGGATGACATCGTTTGCCGGACCGTCATGGATGATGAGCATATCCCAGCCGGCCTCACCCTCGAAACGGAGAAAGGCGATATCGCCCGGGTCGGGCACGTCATACACCACTCCGTTGATATCCACCACTGCGGTCGCAGCGTTCACCTGGAGGACATCATTCCCTGCGGTACCGAAGATGATTGCGCCTCCCCCGCTCTCCGACACCAGGTTCGCAATCCGCAAGTCGAAATTGGCAGAATTGCCCCGTAGATAGAGGAAGTATTCCCGACTACCTTCCACCTCGCTATCGAGTCGTGCTTCCCCACCCAACGTGGAAAATTCTCCCACCAGAACGGCCTGGGGATCAGTCAGCGGGTTCTTGTCGTAAACCCGGCCAATCAGGGTTTCCCCGGCCCCAACACCCAAAGCCTCCACGGTCAAGACGCCATCCCGCATAGGGACCATCCGGAAAAGGCGCTCCTCGGCGGTCCCCATTGTTAAATCCGGTAACGCTCGGAAGTCGATCGTTCCCAAATCCTCCACTTGAATCGGGTCCCCCAGACTTACTCTGGCCACAAAGATGTCGCTATTTCCGTTATGTGTCGTGTCAAAAGCCCCAGGCGTCGTGGGAAAGTCACTGGACCATGTGTAGCCCATCACGTACGCATTCCCGATGGCGTTCACGGCAATGGCGTAGCCGTAATCATAGGAGGTGCCCCCCAGAAAGGTCGAGTAAACCAGGACGGCTCCCTCCGGGTCGAGTTTCGCCACGAAGACGTCGTATTGGCCGTAAAAGTAGTTCTCGAAGTTATACGTCCTGTCAAAGGCCCCAGGTGTTGTGGGAAAGTCAATAGACCCTGTGTACCCCGTCACGTAGGCATTTCCCGAGGCATCCACAGTAATGGCGTAGCCTTGATCGTGGTTGCGGCCCCCGAGGTATGTACTCCACACAAGGTCCGGGTCAATCACCAGCGGGCGGCTCGGATCATACCAGCCGGTCAGCTCAAACGAATACGTAAAGGCATCCACCAGGACATACCGCCCCGAGACCTCCAACCGTTCCCCGTTGATCTCCTGATAAATGTACGGTGCCCCATCCACTACATGACCCCACCCGTCCCCCAGGCCCACAATCAGCGAACCGTCCTCAGCCAACGACAACCCAGTAATCCCCTCGTAGCGCACCTGGATCGCCCGATAGTCCGCCCCCGGCGCCACATGAAACTCGTACTTCAGCCGGCTCCGCTGCCCCCAAGTGTACAGATCAATCCCCTCGTACAACCCCTCGTAGGCCACCACCTCGTAACTAGGCACCTCCGAACGCCACCGCTCCTCGGGACCCACAAAGTAGTTGAAAACCGTCTCGGCACGCTGCCGCCCTACCGGTACTGTTTCTCGAGCGCCCACAAACTGGGCCGAAAAGGCGAGCACCTCCGTCGCCGGCGCTTCCGCAGGATTTTCCCCAGCCAGATCTTCCGGCCCCGCATTATCGGAAGTGGCCCCCTGCCGAAAGACCGCAAACACCGGCCCGCGATCGGTCAGCGCAACATTCACCCCGTTCCCGTCATGGACATCCGCACCGAAGCATCCGCCCACTGCCCCTGGTTCTCCACAAACACCGCGGGCATCACACTGAAAAGCTCAAACTGCGAGGGCCCCACAGAGAGGAGGCAGCGGTCTTCCAGAAGCTCACACTGGAGCCGTTGTCTCTCAATCCCCCAGCGCAACCGGGGGTTACCGCGGATACTTTGCATCGTTGCCCGGGTGAATGAGGTGAATGGATTGCGCACCGTACCAGCTCCTCACGAAGAGAATGACAAGGGACCTGTTTTTGCCCTGGCGCTGGCTCAGGAACGCAATCTCGAGTTTCCATCTGATTCCCGAAGCAACGGAGGACTCCTGCAATCTACCTATAGAACCCCGCCTGTCAATAACCCGTCTTAGGGGGTTGCTCTTTGTCAATTGCATCCATTTGGCTGTGTGAAAGGGGCACAAGGGGGAATCAAGTGAGCAAAGGACGATGGTCGGTTGGGGAAGACGAAGAATAAGCTTTGGTGCCTGGGAGAGGAGGGGAACCGGAACATCACTAAAGCGGTCTGGGAAACCTGGAATGCTTTAATTGGGTGGGCCAAATGGAGAAACAACACAGGATGCCGAAGATAAATCTTCAGCCCCGGGGTTGAATCGAGGATTCTCCTCCTTGGAAGCCCGGGGCCGCGGGGGAGCGAGCAAACCGAGGTTTTGGTGCCGGGAGGGCGAAACATCTGGGGCGGCGGATCGTTCATTCTTATAGGGGAAGGTGCGCGCGGAAACCGCCAGCGTTTGGTAAAATAAATGGGGATGGGACGGACGCCGCCGACCGACCAATTGCATCCGACCATGGCAAACAGACATGTAGGGGACCGCTCATGAAACGGAATATGTTGTGGATTGCGGCAATCGCCTGGGTATTTAGCCTAGTGGCACTGGCCCGATGCGGCTATACGCAGCCTCCTTGGGCGATGGGTGGGGGACCACCAGGAATGATGCCGGGCATGTGGGGAGGCCCTCAGATGTCCCAGCCATCCCAGGCGAGCATCACGGGTAACCCTGAGATCGACCGGCGGGTCCAATTTTACGAAGGGCTGATGCGCCAGATGGACACCAACCAAGATGGGACAGTGTCCAAGGAGGAAATCAGCCAATCTCGGATGGGAGAATATCTTGTCTCCCGCATGAAAGAGCGCGCTGGGGTCGATGTCTCAGGAGGGTTCCGGATCGACGAGCTTCGGCAAAAAGTTATCGATTACTACAAGCAGCGATACGGTGGCGACTCCCAAAATGCACAATCCTCTTCGGGAAGCCAGTCCTCCACGACAAGTTCCCAGCCCCAACAGAGTTTAAGTATTTTGCGCTTGGGTCCAAACGTCACCGTCCCCGGTTTCGGTACACCGACCACGTCGAGTCCCAGCAGTCCGACGGTTCCCGGGTTCGGCTCTCCAACAGCCGGTTCAGGAACGCCGGGGACGTCCTCCGGCACGGCGCCAACAACATCGACGGGAAGTGCCCCTCAGGGCCAAGTCCTCGCCCTGCCACCGCCGCAGCCGTTGGATGAGCGCATCCGGCGTTACGCCGAGGGTCTTATGAGACAGTATGACGAAAACCGCAGTGGAAAGCTGGAAAAGAACGAATGGGAAAAGATGCGGGGGAGCGATTGGGCCAAGGCGGATAAGGACGGGAATTCGGAGTTGACCCTCCAGGAAATCGGCGAGCACCTGGCCGCCCAGGCGGGGGGCTCGTCTTCGTCATCTTCGTCGGGAAAGGCCACACCCGTCAGTACCAAGCGGTTCATCCAGCGCTCGCCCTGGGATCGTTTGCCCGAGGGTCTGCCTTCCTGGTTCAAGGAAAAGGACCGGGATCGTGACGGTCAAGTTCTGATGGCGGAATTCACTGACAAATGGACTCAGGATAAGCTCCGCGAATTCCAAAAATATGACCTCAATGGGGATGGCGTGATCACCCCGGCTGAATGTCTGAAAGTTGGCAAGAGCCACTAAAACCGGGCTGTGTGGCAACGAATAGGGTGTTCCCGCCTGAGCACGAGGGCTTGGTACACAACGGGAGGCATTCTTCCAACTTGTCGCCCGTCCAAAATCAACCGGCAACGGCTCGACCGATTGGATTATGCCACAATGTCGGCCCCATCGCTTGCCCGCGAAATGTAAACTGCTGGTTCGTGTTTGGTCTTTTGGCGATATTGTTCGGCAACGTTTTGAGCAAAAGTTTCGGCGGTCTCGGCCTCAACTAGGGCCACGGCACATCCTCCGAATCCGGCCCCCGTCATCCTGGCACCCAGGCAGCCGGGTTGACTAAGGGCAATCTCAACCATCGCATCAAGAGCGGGACTTGAGACCTCAAAATCGTCCCTAAGGCTAACGTGGCTTTCCACCATGAGGCGGCCAAAAGTGGTCACGTCACCTTGTCGCAAGGCCTCTGCCGCCCGAAGGGTTCGGTCGTTTTCCGAAATGACGTGACGGACTCGTTTCCGCGTCGTCTCGTCCATCTCAACCGCACGACGTTCGAACTCGTCGAGTGAGATGTCCCGCAAGGCCTTTACTCGGAACCGCTCCGCTGTGTGCTCACACGCCGCCCGCCGCTCGTTGTAGGCAGAGTCCACCAGGCCCCGACGAGTTCCTGTATCCAAAATGACGACACGTACGGTGGGAGGGAGAGGGACGTGCTGAAATTCAAGGCTGCGGCAATCGATGAGTAGGGCATGGTCGGCCCGCCCGCACGCCGAGATCAATTGGTCCATGATCCCGCACTGGACGCCCACCCAACGGTTTTCTGCCCGTTGCGATAGGAGAGCCATTTTCACCGGGTCCCAAGAACAGTGCGAAACGGCGGCAAAGACTCGAGCGGTGACGACCTCCAAGGCCGCCGAGGACGACAAACCGGCCCCCACCGGGACGTCACCTACCACGACGCCCTCCCAGCCGCGGAGGAAAAAGCCTTCTTCCTGCAGCGCCCAGGCTACTCCTTTGACGTACTCAATTGACCCTTCCCCAGTATTCCGCAGGGCATCGAGGTGAAACTCACCATACTGTTTTGTGTCGTTGAAATGGACCATCACCCAGCGATCGCGCCTTGGCCGAAGGGCGATCCAAATTGCCCGGTCAATCGCCATCGGCAGCACAAAACCGTCGTTGTAGTCGGTGTGCTCTCCGATGAGGTTAACGCGGCCAGGCCCCCTAGCAACGATGTCAGGGGCCTTTCCGAACGTTTGATGAAAGATTCCCGCGACGGTTTGGCGATCAACGCGGCCAGATTGGGTAGTCATAGTATCTAATTGAAAACCGCGTCCCCACGATGACTGATCGCAACCAGGATCACATCGTAGCCAGCATGACAGGTCGGCGGCCGAGGACTAAGCTATCTATCATGGGCCGCCCAACTTTTTCCGTCAACCGGGACGAGGATCGAGTGACCAGGCGAGCTGAGCGAGTTGGTCCACCAACGGCTATAACTAAAGGAAATCTTTCCCGCGTTTGCCTAACCGTTTCAGCTTCCTCACGTGGAATGCCTTCCACTCAGGCAGTGCCGGTGGTCGATAAAACG
>JAKPII010000113.1 GCA_029549885.1 Planctomycetota bacterium | reverse complement strand
TGGAAAAATTGCCGGGAGGCATTATCAACCGTCAGCCCGGGAAGAACCCCACCGTTGATGCCGAGGCACTGAAGTATGTGATGGTCGAGATGATCGAGGAGGCGGGCGTTGAAGTCTTTTTGCACGCCTGGGGTGTCGATGCCATTTTGGAAGGGAATAAAGTCCGTGGGGCCGTCTTTGAAAGCAAGTCGGGACGACAGGCCATTCTTGCCGACGTCGTGGTAGATGCGACGGGCGACGGGGATATCTTCGCCGCGGCAGGGGCGGAGTTCGAACACCGTACGCACAACGTGGGGCTGGTGTCGAGGGTGGGCAATCTCGATCGAGTCGATCCCTCGCGGGTCCCGCCGGAAAAGCGTCCCAAACGATTGGGCGGTCCTACGCCCGCTCCAGGAATCAATTGGGTCAATCTAACAGGGCCGGAAGTGGATGGGCTTGACGTCCGCACCCTGACCCGCATGGAAATGTCTCACCGAAAGTTCATCTGGCGGAATGTGCAACAGGCCCGGCAAGTGCCCGGTTATGAGTCGCTCTTTTTGGTCGAAACCGCCCCGCAATTGGGTGTTCGGATCACCCGGGTCTTGAACGGTCTGGCCACCGTTCGCTATGCCGATTTGAAGGCCGGTCGGCGTTTCGAGGATGTCGTAGCGGTTGGTGGCTCAACAAATGGTCAGCACGGCGAATGGCAGGTGCCGTATGGTGCTTTGGTTCCCAAAACGGTGGACAATGTC
This sequence comes from Planctomycetota bacterium, assembly GCA_029549885.1. Classification (GTDB taxonomy): domain Bacteria; phylum Planctomycetota; class Planctomycetia; order Pirellulales; family Thermoguttaceae; genus Thermogutta. Next base: position 5,426 of record JAKPII010000113.1, on the reverse strand, counting down.
CTGGCAGCCGGGCGATGCATCAGTGCCGAGATGAAAATGGCCGATCTGGTGCGGTTGATCCCCAACTGTTTTGCCACGGGCCACGCCGCGGGAGTCGCCGCCGCCGTGGCAGTTCAAGATCGTTGTGCCCCTCGCCATGTGGACGTGCCCAAGGTTCAAAAGATTCTTCGTGAACAGGGGGCTTACCTTGGCTGAGGTCCATCGCGAGAAGAAGGCTAAGCCAGGTATTGCGTCTGCCCAGCAGGATTCCTGGACTTTGTCGGGCCCCGGACCTAGCATGAAGTTTTTCCTCAGCTCTTCGGACACATGGTTCCGTGTTGCCCGCTGGGCGATCCGTCTTGCCGTTTTGATCGGTGTTGTCGGCCTTCTCTTCAGCAAAGCGTCGCGTGATCCGAGGCTCGCGACCCTGCCCGCCGGGCTAAGCCCCAGCATTGTGCTTTGTGGATGGATCGCGGCGGGAACTTTCTCGGCTATCGGATGGCTGGCGCTTGGCATCGCTTGTGTGGCGGCTTTTCGACTTCGTTGGTTTTGCCGTTGGATGTGCCCTCTGGGGACATGCAACGAACTATCCACCCTGTTGGGAAAAAGGGTAGGCTTGCCAAGTCCTTCCGTACCACACCTCGGACACTATTTGATTTTCGCTACCCTCGGTGGGGCAATGATGGGCTTCCCCATTTTGCTGTGGCTTGATCCCCTGGCCCTGTTTAGCAGTTTAGGGCAACCATTGCCTCTCCAGTCGCTTCCGTTTCTTGTAGGAATCAGCGGACTTGTGCTGGCCATGGGAGTGAGCTTCTTACTGCCGGGAACGTGGTGCCTGCGAATCTGCCCGTTAGGGGCCCTCCAAGAAGTCTTGTTTGTCTTCCGGCGGGGTATCATTCGCACGCTCGTCAGGCTTTTCAGGGTCGGGCAGGCAAGTCCATCGCGTGAGATGCCCCGCTTCGATGGACCAGAGCTGTCTGAGTTGCTTCGCATTAGCCGGCGCGGTGTCATTGGCGTGGTGGGGGCCATCGCATGGACCTACCTGGCTCGGCCCTCGGCATTGTCCAAGACACTCCCGCTTCGTCCCCCCGGGGCATGGCCGGACGAGCGACGGTTTCTTGCCCTGTGTGTCCGGTGCGGCAACTGTATGCGCGTCTGTCCTACCGGCATCATTCGTCCCCAACAATCAACCGACGGTGTGGCAATGTGGCTCACGCCCCGGCTCGTATTTACCGACGACTTTTGTGAGCCTTCCTGCAACCGCTGTGCTGAGGTGTGTCCTTCCGGTGCGTTAACACCGTTTTCCAAGGCTGAGAAGCCTCACGTAGTCATCGGCAAAGCGGTGGTCGAACTCGATGAGTGTCTTTTGACTGTGGACCGCGAATGCGGGATTTGTCGCAGTCATTGCCCCTATGAGGCCATCCGCTTGCAGTTCAATGAGGAAACTTACTCGGTGCAGCCTATTGTGGACTTCGCGCGCTGCCCAGGTTGCGGGGCATGCGAAGCTGTCTGCCCAACCACGCCGCGCAAGGCTATTCATGTTGAACGCATGGAGGCCGTGGAGAAAAAACGACAAGGATGAGATTACCGGTTACCTTCCGAACGCACTGCCAAATCAAACTGCCACTGCTTACCGACACAGGCTTCCGTACAGTGATCGGCAAAGGCCTGCCACAGCGCAACCGTCGCTTTGATTCCCGTGCAATGGGCCGGGGCAATGAGCGGGATTTCGCGATCTTTCAGCTCCTTGATTGTCCATTGGATTTGCTCTTCAGAGGCTTCAACCAAATGCATGCCCCCGATGAGGGCGCAAATCGGTTGATCGGGCAGGAGCTTCTCCACGTAACGAACGGTATTGATGACACCCGAGTGAGCGCAGCCTAAAAGGATGACAACCCCCTTCGATGTGGTCAAGAATAGGGCCTGATCGTCTTCCAAGGGGTCTATTGTTTGGCAACGTTCATCCAGGAAGAAGCGGGGATTGAATTTCTCCATTTCGCTCGTGCGGGGGATGGGACCGGTAGCCATGACCCCCGGAACAATCATCGTAGGCTGCGTGACGGGGCGCACCACGATGTTGGGTCGCCGGAGCGCCTCGGTAGCGCTTGGCGGAATTCCTATTGGGCGGACCCCGCTGTGACGGGCAAACTTGGGCTGGAATGCCGCCGGGTGTGCGTAAACGGTCACGAGACGTTCACCACAAAGCACTTGCCCAAGCCCACCCGTATGATCATAGTGACCGTGGCTAAGGACAACGGCCTCAACCAGCGAAAGCGGGATACCTAGCTCAGCGGCGTTATGCCGAAGGACATAGCCCTGCCCGGTATCAAAGAGAAAATGATGACCGCCGTACTCGATCCAATACGCCAGTCCGTGCTCTGCCAGGAGCTTTGGTTGCTTGGCCGTATTCTCGACCAGGACGGTAATACGTGCGTTCGCAGTATCCATTGTTCTCGCTACTTGTCTGATCGCGAGGGAAAACGAAAGAACGGTCACCGGAGCACTCCACCGGGTACCCGAACCGTCACTACGTGTGGCGCGTCACGGTGCCGAAGGAGGCAACCCCTGGTGACAAAAAATCCGTGTTATTTGATTGGTGGACACTTTTTCAAGCACATGAACCAATCGAGACACTTGACGTCGGGATCGGGTTTTGTCACGCGTTCCTTGGCCACGCCACAGGAGCCGGGGGGCGGTACAATCACGTCCTCGCCCGGACGCCAGTTGGCGGGTGTGGCCACACCATACTCGTCAGATGTCTGAAGAGCTATCAGCAGGCGAAGGATTTCATTGATGTCGCGACCGTTTGACAGCGGATAATAGAGGATGGCACGCACGATACCCTTGGGGTCGATGACAAAAACGGCCCGCACAGCTTGTGTCGTGCTCGCTCCGGGCTGAAGCATTCCGTAGAGTCTGGAGACTTCCATCTTCAAGTCTTCAATAACCGGGAAGGTGATTTCAATATTTCTCATCCCCTTGTACTCGATTTTTTCGTAAATCGTCCGCAGCCAGGCGATATGAGCGTAAATGCTGTCGATGGAAAGCCCCAAGAGCTTGCAGTTCCGTTTTGTAAACTCCTCTTGCATCGAGGCAAATGTCATGAATTCGGTGGTACATACAGGCGTAAAATCGGCAGGATGGGAAAAGAAAACAACCCAACTCCCCTCAAAATCCTTGGGAAAGTTGATTTCGCCCTGAGTTGTTTTCGCGCGAAATTCCGGAGCGCGGTCACCAATTAACGGTAAACGGGTCGGTTCTTGACACATCGTTGACGTCCTCCTTTTTTCGTAAATTGTTACCTCAGCACTGACGCACAGTTCAATTCAACCTAAGCCGCCGAAACACGCCTTCCGATCAAAACAAACCTCTTGCCTGCGTTCTCTCATGTTCAAAATCCGACGGAGATAATTGCCTCACTTTCCGTCGTCTTAACATGCTCGGCCACAATACGCTCGGGACGATCCCGCCCAACTTTGATGGTGAACGACCCCGGCGAAAACACAGGTGGTCTAAAACGATGGCCCATAATCCGCCGAGTATAAAGTATCTCACCGTTGGACTCATCGACGACCTGAACCACCGGATCAGCGATGTTTTGAAACCGCAACTCGGGCAGATAGCCGACGGGCTTTCGGCCATCATTGTCAAACATCTTGATGGTAATTGGCCAACCTGGATATTGGCCGGCATGACCCTTGGAGACATCGGCAAAGCGAGGCCAGCATTCAAAGGTGATCGTTCGATCCGACTTGCGGAAACGAACGAGCGCATAACCATCACCGCGATTCACCGACGGGTCCCGTTGGGCCTTCCGAAGTTCACCGATTGTGTCGAGTTCCGGATTGGCGTAAACGAACATTGTAATGCGGTTTCCCAGACCGTCAAAGTAATCCCCCGTCCAAGGCAAGGGACTGCCGGTAATTGGACGAAGCCCTGGTTTTTCATCGGCAGGCCACCACCAACGGGCATAATAGCTGTTGACGATCGCCGGACTGGTAAATCCAAATGGTCCGTCCCGAAATTCTTCAATCCCATGCTGAACGACAACCGCCAGATGCTGATCTCCACACAGATGGCAGGCAGCGGCCTGACGAAGAATCTTCAACACGCGATTTCGCTCCGATTGAGGCCAACCGTTGCAATCGAGATCGGCGATCAGACGGTTGTTTTTCGACCCGTGCAAGTGGACGGCCCCGCACAGTGCCGTCTGCGAAAGCATGGCCTTCATCACGGCACCTTCCCAATCTTGAGCCCAATTCTGCAGGAAAGCCATTTGACGCTCGCCAAGGAGCTGAAGCCCAGGAATATCAACCGATTTAGGATCAACGCTGGGGTCATTAATGTGGTCGGGCCGAGGGCCTTTTTGGGGAATCTTACCTTTCGGTCCCGATTTGAACTGGCGATCTGCGATAACTGCGAAGTCTATTCCACCGACCCTCAAGCGCGTGAAATATACGGAAATGCCCTGCTCAACCGGTGCTGGGTCCACGGGATCCGGCAAATGCCAGGTTTGGCAACGATGGACCATGTTGATGTACTCGGGTGGATAAAAATACCCGCCTGAATCACCAGCGGGAGAGTCGGCCACAATTCCTCCCTCCCCCCATAAGTTGCCCTGACCAATGTCATGATCATCCGGGATGGTGACGGTAGGGCGATCGCGGATGACCTCGCGAAATTGCCAGCCCCAAAGGAGCCAGGCCGCCGTGTGCTCTTGATGGTCATAACTCTGATCACCGGCAAAAAACAGCAGGTCCGGGTCTTGTTTGAGGAGATTGGCCACAATTTCCTGGCGGTCCCCACGGTCGGCGTTGGAATTACACGACAGCGACGCGACAACGATTTCGTCTTTGTCAATCGGGTCGGGACGAATCACCCCCTCAAAACTCGCTTCGGCCCCGTGACAGACGCGATAACGAACTTGGCGCCTTTGATCCCAGGGCGCGATGCGGAAATGGGCTGACCAACCGGGGTAAATAACGGGAGCTCGGGCTACTTCGTGCCACGCACCGTCTTGCCAAAACTCCAGCCGGACCTCTCGCGGTTCCTCTGGCTTCAAGGGATAGAGCTGGGCTGTTATCTTGAGGACGCCATGATCATGCGTATAAAGAGCAAAGCCCACGACTTGGTCACGGGGAACGCGGACAAACTTCTCCAAAAATGTCTTGGGCTCCCGCGTCCAAATATCCTCACGACAGGCCAGGTCAAGTCGTTCGCCACGTTCTCCTGGAAATGGCGGACTCTCGGCCCCTAGCAGCGGCAAACCAACAGTGCCGATGATCAAAACAAGGGACCAAATCACGTGACACTGTTTGCCTCTGCACAAAGATTCACTCCGCATCATCAACATTGCCAATACCTCCCCAACGTCACAGTTCAACGAAGTTTATATGGACCACTGGCACAACAAGTTGCGTTAAGAGCCTATCCGCAAGTTCCCTCTC
>JAKPII010000109.1 GCA_029549885.1 Planctomycetota bacterium | reverse complement strand
ATGAACGAGGAGCCGTGCGATGGGATACGACAGCTATGCCCTGGAGACAAGGGATTGGGTGGAACTTGCTGCGGCAGGGACCGATGAACTTACGAAGGAGTTTCTAGAGCAATTCACCCGACATCACGAGCGGATTTTTGGATATATCTTCGGTCTTGTCCACAACGAGCAGGATGCGCGGGACATTTTTCAAAAGGTCAGCCTGCTCCTGTGGCAAAAGTTCGAGACGTTCGATCAGGAAGCGGATTTCTTCGCATGGGCCTGTGGTGTGGCCTACAATGAGGTGAGGAATTATTTCCGCACGTCCTCACGCAACCGTCTCTGTTTTAATCAAGAGCTTTTGGATACGCTCGCAACAGAACGGGATGACGAGGACGAAGAGAGCGACGCGCGCCTGGAGGTCCTTCGGGATTGCCTGGCGCAGCTTCGTCAGCACGAGCGGGAGTTGCTGATGGAAGTCTATGCCGAAGGTCGCTCCATCCGCGAAATCGCGGAACGACGCGGAAAGGCAGCCCAGACGCTGTATAATCGCCTCAACCTCATCCGCCGAAAACTGTTCATTGAAGTCCAACAGGCCCTGGCCCAGAACTGACGGCCAAGCTCCCATGCAGTGATGTAGTCCAGCCCTCGCTACGGCATCCCGGTGATGTCGTAGCGCGCTGCAAGGAGCGGGCGTCATGCGGCCGATTAATGATGGTGCGAGACGGAACATGTTGTGCCATAATACGCGCGATGAACTCTTCCGGTTGCTTGACGCGCTGCTCAACGAAACGATCTCCGAGGAGCAGTTTCGGCGTCTCGAAGCCATTCTCTTAGCCGAAGCGGAAGCCCGCCAAATCTTCCGCCGATACTTGACCCTCCATCATCAGCTCCGCACATTGGCAAAAAGCTGGGCCGAGGAAAAACTCGTCAAGTTGGCCGAAGGCCCCAACCCCGAAGTCCCACCGGTCTCACCCTCTGGTCAGATGGGCCAGGGGATTCTTTACGGCTTTCTCATAGCCATTGGTCTGGCCCTACTGGCCGGAGCCCTATGGTTTCGACACATTCGTGCCGAAACGCCGTGCCCCCCTACAACCTTCTCCGAATCCATTTCGCATGCCCCACTGGTTTGCGACTCGCCAGGCTCGTGCCGGCTCTCAGACAAGATGGCGTCAAGACCTTCCGAGGCACAGCCTACCAAATAAGTGTTCCCATACAGAGGAATCCCTTCTCCGGCCAATTGCTGGGACACGCTTGTCAAGTAACGTAGCGCACATCAGCTTCGCTTGAGCGAAGCCGCTTCAACTGGCGGATTCTCGCCTCAACGACGTCTATTTCATGAAGCCCGCCGCCGTCAAACGGTCAATGGAACCAGACCATAGGCCGTGGGTTTCACTGCCGAACTGGCTGATGGTGCCCATCATCACAGCGATGATAAGGGCTAACATCACGGCATATTCCACGGCAGTGGCGGCCGTTTCGTCACGAAACAGACGCTTGAACTTCGAGAAGAGACGTTTCGTCCGATCGTTAAAGAGCAGCCGGAGCATGGTCAATGGCCTTATCGGAAAAGAATCGTTTATCTTCGTCCCCGAGTCCTTATTAAAAACATAGCTCGCGACCGGGTGGGGGTCAAAAAATACCCCACGGACCGGGAATGTGTAGATCACCCATCAACTTCAACATTTGGGCGACCACTAAGCTTGCCCTGGGAGACGCTGGCGTTAACCGATCTGCACCGGTGGAGGGTGGGCTTCGTGCCCATCGCTCCCGTGCTCGTCATCGCTTCCTATGTTTGCCCCGCGACTTCCGGCCTGCGCGAAAAGGTTCAAATCGGTACAATCTTTAGGTGGAAAGGGATTCGATGTGATAACGCTTTTTGCCACAGTTCGGCAATACTGTGGAACCGGGAGGATCAACGTGGAGCAGCGTGAGGTTTACTTCTCGGGAATGGTGCAGGGGGTTGGTTTCCGCTATACGGCACAGCGGATCGCAAGCCGGTACCAGGTCACTGGGTATGTGCGGAACTTGCCAGACGGCCGTGTGCACCTGGTGGCCGAGGGAGACCCCCGGGAATTGGACCAGTTCATTGCCGAGATTTGCCAGCAAATGGAAGGGTACATCAAGTCGGTGGATACACGGCGGCTGCCCGCCACGGGCCAGTTTGCGAGGTTCTTTATCAAACATTGATAGGCGGATTGGCCCGAGCAGAGGGCGCATGCCGCTCCCCCTAAAACATGGGGGCGTGGTCTCCACGGTGCTGGAAGTGGGGCCCGATTGTCGGCTGAAACTAGGCGGAACTTGAAAAAATCCCGAAAGAATATCTTTTCGCCAGTTCATCACTTACGTCGCAAGGCCGCAAATCTTAACAGGAAAACGGTTTGCATCCTACGAATCACGCCCCAAAATTGATTAGGGTACCGTGCGCATGGGGCACCGCGCTCGGTTTGTAAGCTAAGGTTTTTCGGAGGATAACTGTAGGAGCATTTTGCCCGCGATCGCGACGGAACACGGGCCAACAAAGAGATTTCTCGAAGCTGAGGGTGGAACATGAGTCGCCTTGCAAACAACATTTGGCATTGGTTGGTCGGAGTGATGGCCTTTGTAACGGCCTGCTTGAGTGGGTCCATGGTCTGGGGCCAGGTCTATTCCAGCTCGGCCATCATTGCGCCATACGAGGGCGTCTCATACCGGCTGGTGTATCAGACCGTGTACGAACCCGTCGAGGTCACAGCCTACCGACTGGAATGCGAAACTCAGTACGAACAGCGGAAGGTGGTGACCTATAAGCCGGTGTGGGAGACCGAGTATCGGGAACGCCGTTACACGGTGAGTCGGCCGGTGGCAGAAACGGCCCTTCGTGAGGAACGCGTCACAGTGCACAAGCCGGTGTGGGAGACGACCTACCGCGACGAAAGCTACAACGTCATCCGCTATGTGCAGGAGACATCCGAGCGCGAGGAGCGGGTTCGGGTCCTAAAACCGGTTTGGGAAACCAGTGAACGGGAGGAATGCTACACCGTTATGCAGCCCGTCCGCCAGATCGTTTATCGCACGCAGTATCGGACAGTGACGGAGCCCGTGGTGACCTACCGCACTCAATACGTGGACCAGGGCCACTATGTGGATCAACTCGTTCTCAAGCCGGGACTCTTCCCCAACCGTTTAACCTGGCAGTCGGGGCGACCGGTAGTTGATCCCGTGACGGGGGCGGTGACCTATCAGCCGGGTGGTCTTTATTGGGTCCCCAATAACCGTGGTCGCTACGAGTTCCGCCAGGTATGGCAGCCCAATGTGGTGGCCCAAGTGGTTCCGGAAACCCAGTACGTGGCGAAGGTTGTGACCGAACAGGTGCCCGTTGAAGTTGTGAGTTATCAGCCGCAGGAAGTGCGTCGCAAGGTCCCCGTTCAAGTCTGCCGGATGGTGGAAGAAGAAATCGTGCGAAAGGTGCCGGTCACAGTGATGCGGCCGGTGGTGGAGCGTGTGGAAAAGAAGGTCCCCGTCCAAGTTTGCCGCATGGTCACGGAAGAGCAGGTCCGGCAGATTCCCGTCACGACGTACAAATGGGTTACCGAAGAGCGAGTCGAGCAAGTGCCGGTGCAAGTCTGCCGCACGGTGGCTGAAGAACACACGATAACGATTCCTCGAACGGTACAGAAGTATGTGCCCGTCACGTACACTTGTTACCGCCCGCGGACGGTTGTCTGCCGTGTTGCGGTGGATCCCTGCTTGGTGCCGATCACTTCCTGCCCGGCCCCGGTGAGCACCTCTGTCACTCCGGCACCTTCGACGGAAAGCGCGACACCGACCCCAGCCCAGGCGGGAGCACCAAGCCCGTCCGACCAGCCACCTGCCTTGCCGCGCGAAACGCAACGACCGGCGGAGGAGAAGCCGCTTCCCGGTCCGGCCCCCATGGAGGAAAAGTCCGCTCCGCAAAGCCCCAGCACACCGGCTCAGCCGCCTGCCCCTTCGGGGAGCACGACTTGACCAACCGGCGGCTTGTCGCCACTCAGGGTTTGACCAGGTCCAGTGTGATCCAAAGACTGGGGTCATCCTGATAGCGAAGCGGAGCCCCTGCGGAAAAGGTGATAGGCTCTACCGCGGCGCGCATCACTTCGTAGTTGAAGCCGATTTGCGGATACTCGCGGGGATCATACCCGGTCAGTGACTCCCTCTTAAACAGGACATTGACGCAATAGTGCCGTCGATCCGGGTCGAGTTTCGCTTTTGCAATCACAGTTTGGGGTGGGGGTGAATTCGGTGTTTCCTTGGCCCTGGGGATGGCTCGCCAGGTGACCCGCGCTTCTTCGACGCCCGTGCGACCTTTGCACCCCTCAATTTCGAACCAGTGACAAAACCGCGTGGCGCGATGGATATCCTGAGCCGCCCGCGTGTTGATCCAGACCGAGATGAACACGGACCCGGTGCCCTTGGCAGTCCAGACTAAGAGTTTCGGATTGAACACGCGGAACTGGGCAGCGAAGGCCTCTTCATTCCAACCCGCCCGCACTTCCACACCATTGAACTCTCCCTCCACCTGGCTAAGGTCCGGGAGCCTGTGTGCCTCGGAAAGCAAAGCCCCTTCGTCGCCCCATAAGGGCTGCTGATAATAGCACGGGATCGCAAAGTGGAATAGGCTACGAACAGGGATTGGGATATTTAACTTTGACATGCTAGCTGTTGTCCGCAATTGGGGTCTCAACACGGGATCATTGTGTTGTCTCATACCGTCTTCGAGACGAACTCCCGAAAGACTGTGAGAGCAGTCTTCATAAAATTCGCCAACGACCCGACATTCAGTTCATCCAGACTTACGATACTCAGCTTAATGCGGGCCTCATCGGATCGGGTTTGGTCGAGTGTCCAAGTGCCGCCTATCTTGACCAGTTCCCCCACTGTGAAGGCGTCCCGCGGGGCACGCACGATGACGCGAAGGGCTTCAGGATCCTTCGTCAAAATCTTGGCCCACACGTGTTTGGTGACGTCGTCTCCGACTATTACAGCATGACGCTGGTGATACATAAGCTTGAGGTTGGAATCGCACTGGCGAATCACTTGCGTCAGTCGCAATAGGATGCGGGGATTCCACCGAGGCTCCCCGGAAAACCCTTCCGAAGAGACGTGCCACATTACGTCGTATGCGGCTTTTCCCCTATCCGAGGACTCGGCAAGCTCGAAAAAGCCCTCGGCCAAGTCTCCAATGAGGTCGCAAAACTTCTTTCTATCGAGCTGTGTCAGTTCCGTAACACGGATTTCGACCTCATGCCAAGGCCGGACGACACGCCTTTCCAAAACTGGCGACGGAAGCTTCTCCGAAGGTTCAGGAAAGTCGCTGAGCCATGAGTTCGCCCTGCGAGGCTGGGTCACATGTGTCGGCTTGAAAATGCTCGGGCTGGCGGCTTTGGCAGCGCGGGCGGAGGTGCGAAAAACTAATCGCAATTGGCTGTCATCGCCGGTGTAGGCATGAAGAAACCAGCCCAGCGATTTCTTGGATGGGCGGACTTCAACGACATTCTGGGAGTTCCAATCAGGCTCGGAAAACCGTCCGATCTCATCAATCGTAGTCATCACAAGTTCGAGTATCTGCCTATTCCAGCGAATAGGCTTGCCGTTCACCGCACATTCGCGTGTGAGATGCCATTCTCGGCCGTTGACCTCCCAGGGCATCTTGACCTCTTGGGTAGAGGTCTCCGGCGTGGCAAACTCCAAGGGAAGTGTTGGCTGCCCTGTGGGCTGCGTTTTGCCGGGCGGAATAAAACGCTTGATCTCGACATGAGGGCCAGCTTCGAGAACGGGTGCCAGGACCTCGCCTGTGTAACAACGCCAAGGGAAAGCCGGTTCCGGCGTTTCGGCCGTCGGCGGAAGTGTGGCCCTCCGTTTGTCACGTTTGCGACCATTGGTCTTAGTTTGCCGGGCTTGCCACCAGCGGGAATAGGCCACAATGTCTTCCGGCGTACCAACTGCCACCACATATCCGCCGTAATCACCGGCTTCCGGTCCAAGGTCAATGACCCAGTCCGCCGACTTGATGACATCCAGGTTGTGTTCGATGACCACCACGGTGTTTCCCAAATCCACGAGGCGATTAAGGACATCGAGGAGCTTTTTCAAATCGTCGAAGTGCAAACCCGTGGTTGGCTCATCGAGCAAGTAGATGGTTCGCCCGGTGTCAGGTCGGGCCAGTTCCGCCGCCAATTTCACCCGCTGGGCTTCGCCGCCCGATAAGGTGTTGGCAGGTTGCCCCAGGCGAAGGTAACCGAGTCCCACATCGCACAAGATGGTCAAAATGCGGGCAATTGAGGGGACATTGCTAAAGAGGGCTAGGGCTTCCTCGCATGACATCTCCAGGACGTCGGCGATCGATTTGCCATGATAGGTAACAGAGAGGGTTTCGGCATCAAACCGGCGTCCTTTGCAGGCGTCGCACTCGACCCAAACATCGGGCAAGAAGTGCATCTCGATCTTGAGCTGGCCCGCACCTTCACACCGTTCGCATCGCCCCCCGGGGACATTGAAGCTAAAACGGCGACGGGTAAACCCACGGCGTCGGGCTTCCGGCAAGGATGCGAACAGATCGCGGATGGCATCAAAGGCACCTGTGTATGTGGCGGGGGTTGACATGGGCGTTTGACCGAGCGGCTGTTGATCGACGCGGATCACCTTGTTGATCATTTCTAAGCCGCCAAGTCCATCGTGGGCGCCCGGCGTCGCCTGGCTTCGGTGGAGTTCCCGTGCCAAGGCCGGATACAGGATGTCCTCCACCAGGGAACTCTTGCCACTCCCGCTGACGCCCGTAACAACGGTGAACGTGCCCAGGGGGATGGCCACGTTGATATTCTTCAGATTGTTATGCCGTGCCCCATGGACTTCCAACCAACCCTTGCCTGGCGGCGTCAAAGACCGCCAAATCTTTTTCCCCGGTGAGTCCTGGCGAGAGGCATCTTCAAGAATCGCCGCCTCCGCTACCTTCTCGTTCCACCAGGAAGGCATCCGACGGTTTTTGGGAACGGGGATCGCCTTTTGACCAGATAGGTAAGGTCCCGTGACGGATCGAGTGTCGTGGACAATGGTGCTGGGGTGCCCTTCCGCCACAATTTGGCCACCATCTTCTCCTGCCGCCGGGCCGAAGTCCAAGAGATGATCTGCCGAATTGATGACCTCCCGATCGTGCTCGACCACTAACAATGTGTTTCCCAGGTCCCGCAACTTGCGAAGGGCGTCCAGTAGCCGCCGGTTATCGCGGGGATGCAGGCCAATCGTCGGCTCGTCCAGCACGTACAGGACGCCACAGAGGCCGCTGCCAATTTGGGCAGCCAAGCGAATTCTCTGCGATTCACCACCCGACAGGGTCGGTGCCGAGCGCGCCAACGTCAAATAATCCAATCCTACGTCAACGAGAAACTGAACACGGTTCTCAATTTCCCGGACCACCTCACCCGCTATCTGCCGTTCTCGCTCATCCAACTGCCACATGCGGATTTCCGCGATCAAACGTCCCAGTGGGAGGCGACACCACTCGTCAATGGTTCGCCCACGGAAACGAACCGCCGAGGCATCGTCCCGCAAACGGCTGCCGGCACAGGCGGTGCATTCGACTTCCGTAATGAAACTGCTGAGCACCGTCCGCAAACTCGGCACACTACTGGCGGCAGCCTCCAAACAAGGATAGAGACCACGATATTGAAACCGTAACAACAACTGCGGACTACTAGCGTCCTCTGGGGATTGTTGCGAGGATTTTGTCCCGTCCAATCCCTGGGCAATCCGTGCGTAATCCTCCACGTAAACATCGAACCAACGTTCCCCTGTCCCGTGGAAGATGAGCCTCCTGGCATGGCTAGGTAACTCCCCAAACGGCACGTCACCAGGGATGCCGGTGTCGCGGCAAAAGGCCTCGACCATGGCACGGGCCAGTGGTTTATTGGTCCGCGGCCAAATCACCAAGGCCTGATCCAGCAGACCCTTTTTCGGATCGAGGATCAGGGCCGCCGGGTCGGCCCCCATTTCCACGCCCAGGCCCTGACATCCCGGACACCACCCCAAAGGACTGTTGAACGAAAAGTTGTTCGCCGATAGGGGTTTGAAGCTTCGACCGCAACGATGGCAGGCAAAATGTTGACTGTGAGTAACCACCTTCCAAAGGGGCTCGGGAACGCGATCCCGAGGATACAGGACAGCCAGGACGCCTTTCCCCAGGGTAAGGGCGTTCTCCACGCTGCCGGCAATCCGACTCCGTTGGTCGGGGCGAACAACCAACCGATCGACCACGACTTCAACTTGGTGTCGGCGCCGCCGATCAAGGCGGGGTGGATCTTCCAGGCTATGAATGACACCATTCACCCGAATCCGGCTATAGCCTGCGGCCCGCAACTGGTTCCATATCTCGCCGAAATCAGTTTCGTCCTGAATCTCCAAAGGCGCCAAGATGTAAATGCGTGTGCCCTCGGGATGATCAAGGACCTTACTCACAATCTGATCGACCGTTTGCGTACCGACGGGAACATTGCACTCGGGACAGTAGGGTTGTCCCAGGCGGGCCATCAGGACGCGGAAGTAATCATAGATTTCGGTGACTGTGCCGACCGTGGATCGCGGTGTGTTGGCCGCGTGCTTCTGCTCAATGGCGATCGCTGGGGAAAGGCCCTCGACGCGATCCACCTTGGGTTTCTGCATCTGGCTGACAAACTGTCGGGCATAGGTGCTAAGGCTTTCCACATACCGCCGCTGGCCCTCGGCATAGATCGTGTCCATGGCCAGGGAGGTCTTTCCCGATCCACTTCGCCCGCAGCAAACCGTCAACTTATCCCGCGGGATTTCAACGTTGATTCCTTTGAGGTTGTGCTGTCGGGCACCCCAAACACTAACCGACGTGATAGGTTTACTTTGTTGCCTTTGGGTTTTGAGGCTTTCGAAGAAGGCCTTACGCTTCTTTTCCTCGCCGTTACCCTGCAGGGTTTCTCCGGCTAAGGCCATCCGAAGAAACCGACCTGTGTGCGAGGCCTCTACCTTAGCCAGGTCTTCCGGGGTCCCAGCAGCGACAACCCAACCCCCGGCCTCCCCTCCTTCGGGTCCCAGGTCGATAATCCAGTCGGCCGTTTTGATTACTTCCAGGTTATGTTCCACAACCACCACGGTGTTGCCGGCTTCGACAAAACTGTGTAACACCTTGAGAAGCATCTCGATGTCGGCAAAGTGCAAACCCGTGGTAGGCTCATCGAGGATGTAGATGGTCCGTCCGGTGCTACGTTTGACGAGTTCTCGTGCCAATTTGACTCGCTGGGCCTCGCCGCCGGACAGTGTTGGCGAGGGCTGCCCCAATTTCATGTAATCCAGCCCCACGGCGTGGAGGGTTTCCAATTTGTGCCGAATGGGAGGGATATTTTCAAACAGTTCTAGGGCCTCGCGGACCTCCATTTCCAAAACGTCGGCGATCGACTTCCCCTTGTAAAGCACCTGTAATGTCAGCCGATTAAAGCGTTGTCCGTTGCAAACGGGGCACGTAACCCAAATGTCGGCCAAAAAGTCCATTTCCAGCTTCGTTGCCCCGTGACCTTCGCATGCTTCGCAACGTCCGCCTTTCACGTTGAAGCTAAAGCGCCCCGGCTTATACCCGCGGACCTTCGCCTCCGGCAAACTGGCAAACAGTTTGCGGATGTCATCGAACAATTTGGTGTAAGTGGCGGGATTGGAACGCGGTGTCCGCCCGATCGGTGATTGATCAATAGCGATCATCTTGTCCAGATGTTCCAGCCCCTCGATCCGGTCAAAGGCGCCGGGCTGCCCCACTCCACCATTGAGGTCCCGATGAAGGGCCTCCACCAGGATGTCGCTAACCAAAGAACTCTTGCCCGACCCGGAGACACCCGTGACACATACAAACAAGCCCAACGGGATTTCCACGTCGATGTTCTTCAGGTTATTGTGCCGTGCCCCGCGAATGATCAACTTTTTGTCCGTGGGCTGGCGACGCTTGGTGGGCACAGGAATACAGCGTTTCCCCGTCAGGTACTGGCCGGTCAGGCTGTCGGGTGATTTAACGATATCCTCGAAACTGCCAGCAGCCACGATCTGTCCGCCGCGACTGCCGGGCCCAGGACCAAAATCCACGATATAGTCTGCCGCCCGAATTGTATCCTCATCGTGTTCCACCACGACAACTGTGTTGCCCTGGTCACGAAGTTTGGCCAGTGTTGCCAAGAGCCGGTCGTTGTCGCGGGGATGCAACCCGATGGATGGTTCGTCCAAAACGTAGGTGACGCCCACCAGGCCAGAACCGATTTGACTGGCCAAGCGAATCCGCTGCATCTCCCCGCCCGAAAGGCTCGGCGCGGAGCGATCCAACGTCAAATAATCCAGCCCCACGTTCAAAAGGAAGTCGAGACGATTGCGGATTTCTTTGAGGGGCTCTTCAGCGATCTTCTGCTGGATCTGATCCAAAACCAAATCGGTAAAAAACAGGCGTGTGTCAGCAACCGGCAAAGCGCAAACCTCGGGCAGTGATCGTGAAGGGTTATCTTCAAATCGCGGATGCGACGTCTGCAAGCGAATGAATCGTGCCTCCGGTCGAAGCCGAGATCCCTGGCATGAGGGACATACCGACACACGTCG
The DNA here is from genome assembly GCA_029549885.1 of Planctomycetota bacterium. Lineage (GTDB taxonomy): Bacteria > Planctomycetota > Planctomycetia > Pirellulales > Thermoguttaceae > Thermogutta. The sequence continues at coordinate 976 of JAKPII010000109.1, read as the reverse complement.
CGCCTCTTGCAACTTTTCCCTGGCAGAGGCTTGCACCAGCGTTTCGGGCAACACCTCAAGAATGCCGGCAACCCCGCCCGTTATGCGAGAGTTCCACACCAATTTCTCCTTAACCGCCCATGGGACGTTCCGGGCATTCTCGCCGAAAAGGAGAATCTCTTGAATCTGTTCCGGCAATTCCTCCCAGGCCGTTTCCAAGATTGCCCCTTCTTCGTAACCCAACTCCTCCTCAAGGATTGACGCCCACCGCCGCAAAAGGTAGCGGACGTCCGGCAACATCTCCTTCCACCTTCCCAACGCAGAAATGACGCCCTGCTGAATGGAGCGATGGGGGTTCTCAATGAATTTCCGTGGATCGACCGTCTCAACCTGTCCCAACCCTTGGCACCGCTGACACATTCCTTCGGGACTATTAAAGCTAAACAATTGTGGCGTCGGTTGGGCAAAGCTGATTTGACAGTTGGGACAGGCAAATCGTGAAGAAAACCGCCGGACCAGGCCCCTCGCGGTTCCGCGTTGCTGCGAACCGTCTGTCGCCTCATTCCCCTCGCAAACGACCATCACCTCGCCGTCGCTCAGACCTATCGCCGACTCAACGGCCTCGGCCAAGCGACTCCGGTGCGCGGGGCTAACCTCCAGCCGATCAACGACCAGCTCGATGTCGTGCCGCATATGTCGGCGCAGGCGGAGATCTTCATCCAGCCGGACGACTTCACCATCAATCCGGGCACGCGAAAAACCCCGCCGGCGCCACGTGGCCAGCAGATTCTGATACTCGCCTTTCTGACCACGGATCAGCGGCGCGAGGACCAAAACTGTCTTTCCTGTAAACGACTCCAGAATCTGCTCGACGATCAGTTGCCGCGGCTGGGCTTGAATCCGCTCTCCACATTGCGGACAGTATGCCGTCCCCGCCCGCGCATAGAGAATCCTCAGAAAATCGTAAATTTCCGTAATTGTGCCCACGGTTGAGCGA
>JAKPII010000108.1 GCA_029549885.1 Planctomycetota bacterium | reverse complement strand
GGCATAAATGCGAAGATCATCAATCAGGCCATTAAACCCTTGACCGATGGTTACATCCAAGGTGTCGCCCGTCTCAATAGGCCACAGATCCAGCAAACCGATGTCATGAATCTCAGCCAACTCACCATCTACGAAGATTCTGGCGTGGTCATGAAGATTAGGCGGTGACCCTTCTTCCAAAACCACAGCCACATGGTGCCAATTCCCGTCGTGGAGAGGCTCCTTCACATACAGATAGCCACCCCGCGGCGTAACACCAATCCGGGATCGGACAAACCCGAAAATCCACATCTTGCCAGGTTCTTCACTCCCCCAGGCGACGATTTGTCCCGAAGCCGTACTCGTCTTGATCCACGCAGAGACCGTTCGTGGGGAGGTTCCTGTGATTCCCTTGAAACCCGGAACACGGAGACGGCTTCCTTTCCCATCAAGGGATATAGCATTACCAATGCGACCTGCGACAAATTTGGCCTGGCCCTCCAGAGTGGCGGGGTGTGGCGTGGGACAAAGATCGGCCGCTGTATTGCCTCCGTTTTCATCGAAAGGCCACCAGCCGACCAACCCAGTCAGCGGTTGGACGGGTTTCTCCTCTCCCAAGACGGGATACAAATTCGGTAAACAAAGTGTGCATCCCCCAATCATCAAAATCAATAGTCGCACACTTCGCATATGTTCCTCCCCAGTGACTCCGATTGTGTTTTCTCAAGTCTGCCGGCACGTTGTCCATTTTGGCCCCTGCGACATCGGATTGCAAGCGACGTTGCGCACCCAAAGAGCCTCTTGGCGGGCAAATGATTCTAGGTTTACACTGATCCGAAGACGCAATTGCTTCGGCGAAGCTGGGTTTGTTGGCGTGTCCTGGCATGCCGACATGGCCACAAGGAGACGCAGTCATGGCGGTACGCAATCTAGCCTGTATGTCGCTCGTGCTAGTGGCAATTCTGGGCTGTTCGCAATCGGCAGATCATGAAGCCTTTCGTGTAAAACAATCGGCCGTTCAACCGGCGACACCCGAATCAAAGGTACCGCCCTTGGCGAGTCACATTTCGTCCGAGGGAGAGGTAACGACCCAGGTGGGGCCGCCGAACCTGCCTCCTCCGGAGCGATCCGGTGAAAGCTTTCTCTCGCCTCCTCCGATGCCGCAGGTCGAGCCTGGTTTCACACATTCGCCGGTTGCGACGCCACCGATGCCCTCGGCGCCAATTCACCAACAAGCTGGAACCGACGTCCAGGTGGATCTCTCAGCGGCCGTGGCCCTTCCTATGACTGGGCCGGAGGGGACAATGATGGGCTTCAGTGTGGATTACCGTCTGAAAGGCGTAGCGGGCCCTCCGCAAAGTTCCTACGTTTGGGTCATCGAAGGTAGGCCGGGAAAGGTCTATCGATTACCGGTGAAACTGGATGCACAAGGCAACCTCATGTTTATCATCCAAGAGTGGCGACCGGAAGACGGACCATTCCGTTGCCGGATCGAGGATTACACGGGTCGGATTGTTTCGCCGGTGGTTGACATGCGGTAGGCCCGGCATCTTGGGTTGGCCCCACAGGAATGGCAGGAGGATTTCATGCTACGAGAACACGAGATTGAAATTCGTGTTCGCTATCCCGAATGCGACCCGATGGGACTGTTGCATCACAGCCGGGTCTTTGTCTATTTCGAGATGGGCCGAACGGAGTTACTACGGGCATCAGGCGGCAATTACCGCCAGTTAGAAGAACAGGGACTATTTGTGGTTGTAGTCGAGGCACGATGTCGCTACTATCGTCCGGCACGTTATGACGATCTGTTGCGATTGAGAACACGCGTGACTCGCATGAGCGGCTATAAGATCGAGCACGAGTACCATCTTTTCCGCGGTGAGGAACTCCTCTGCCGAGGCCAAGTGACGTTGGCCGTCGTTGATCGAACGGGCCAGGTCCGGCCCATTCCCGAGGCCTGGCAACTCGAATTCTCGAAAGAGGCTGGAGAGTCTGCCAATCTCCGTTCAGAGGTTCAAAGCGAATAATTTATTGACCCGTCAAGCTGATCGTTTCAATCGCAAAGGGGTGGCTGAAGCCGGGCTCTGGCCAAGAAGCTTTTGAAGGCAATCGGCGGTTCTTTGAGTGGCACCGCGGTGCGCAAGGATTAACTTCCTCGCATTCTCCCCGAGTGTGGCGGCGTAGTCCGGATATTCCAAGCATCTCTGGACAAATTGGCGGAGTTCCTCAAAGTTGTGGACGACTACGGCTGCCTTGGCGTTGAGCAAGTGGGCCACAATGTCGCGGAAATTCCACGTGTTAGGACCAAAGCAAACAGCGGCGCCATAACCTGCGGGTTCCAGCATGTTTTGCCCACCACGAGAGCCGAAGCTTCCACCAACCAGGGCGATGTGGGCCGTTCCCCACCAGGCTGTAAGCTCTCCCACCGTATCGACAAGAAGAACCGGTGCCCGGGGGAAACCGGTTGACGAGTGGACTGAATGATCCTGCTGTGGCGTGACTTCGCGGTAAAAATGGTCTGGGTCTTGTGCGCGATTTCGGATAGTCTCGCTCGGGTCTATCAGTTGTGACCGACGTTGCCAGGGTAGGCCGCTTTGGCTAAGCATCTTAGCAACTTCATCAAAACGTTCAGGATGCCTTGGCACGATAATCAGCCGCAACTGGGGAAAAGCGTCACGCAACTCCTGAAAGACCTGAAGTGCCAGGAGTTCCTCCTCTTTTTGAGTGCTACCCGCCATAAACACAATTTCATCGGTCCGAATCCTGGCCAGGTCGCGGAGCCGCTGTGTTCGTGGGTTGTTACGGTCGAATTCCGTGCCATCGAATTTCAAGGATCCGGTGACTGCGACGCGGTCGGGCGGTACTCCCAATTCGATAAATCGTCGCGCCGTGGTTGGGTCTTGGGCCGCAACCAGCGCGATCCGGCGGAGAGTCTTAGCGAAGACCCAGCGAATCCGTTGATAACCGCGGAAGCTCCGATCGCTCAGTCGTCCATTCACGACGGCGACGCGCGCCCCGTATTCATCGGCTGCCCGGATCAGGTTGGGCCAGAGTTCCAGTTCGGCCAGGACAAGGAGATTCGGGCGAATCCGTCGCATGGCCCGGCGGACAGCCCAGCTAAAATCCATGGGACAATAAAAGAGGAGGAGTTCCGGATATTTTTTCTTCGCGACCTCCATCCCAGTTTGGGTGGTGGTACTTAGACAGATGTCATAATTGGGAAGACGCCGGCGCATTTCGGCAAGCAACGTCGCAAGCAGATTGACCTCTCCAACACTAACGGCATGAAACCAAATGCATGGTGCATTTGAATTGCGGCAAGGAACCAAACCGAGGAGCTTTTCAGCCCAGCCATGCTGGTACTTTCGCCGATGGAGGACCAGACGAGTTACCCAAATGGGTGCCGTCACAAGGAGTAAGACAAAATAGACAAGATCCATCAACCAAAACATTAGGAATCCTTTCCCTCATGGTTTCAAACCGAATTGGGTTCGATCGCTGGAAGGGGTCACATGGCAGATTCCTCGCTGACTCCAACCCGAGAAACCCCGGCTGCAACCACACTACGCCGGCCGGCGATTCCGCATGCAGCAATGTTTATACTTTTTACCGCTTCCGCAAGGACATGGGTCATTTCGACCAATTTCGGGTCCACTCTTGCGGATAGGCTTGGCCTTAGAACCCGCCTGGCTGTTTTCGATCGCCTCTTGCTGCTGACTTCCCAGGGTTGCCACGCTAGCAGTGACGGCCGGAGAGGCCTCGGGGCGCTCGGCGGCTGTTTCCTTCCACATGGAGCCCACGAATCGTTCGTCCATTTGCTCCATTCTGAATACCAAATCGGTAACTCGTCGCCCCACAGACTCCCACATCAGTTCAAACTGCCGCATTCCTTCTCGCTTGTATTCGACCTTGGGATCGACCTGTGCGTAACCCCGCAGGCTAACACTACTGCGGAGATGGTCCATCACAAGGAGGTGCTCCTTCCAGGCGCTATCGAGAGTATGAAGAAGGAGGAATCGCTCCATCTGACGCATTTCTGGTGAATAGCGATCATTAAACGCGTCACGGAACTTCCATTGGAGATCACGGCGTTCCATACGGGCGACACTCTCAGGTGTCATTTCGAGGCCCAAGTGCTCTGCTACCCACCGGCAGAACTCGCCCAATTTAGGATGGTTGCGATCACATTTGACGCGAGGGTCGTCGCCGAGCCCCTCATAGAGCGATGCCAAAAGGGCCTCTCCCTCAGTGCGAAGGGCTTCTGCCTTGAGATAATCCTTTTCACTGGCCTCCACCAAGAGGTTCCAAATATCCTGGCCCGTCTTAGTGCGAAGGTCTTCCTCCGTCAATTCAACACCCAAACGTCCCTTCGCCCAGCGAATGATACCCTCTCGGTCATAAACCCGTCGCCCTGTGGCGTCGCGGCCTGTGTAATGGCTAAAGGCAGCCCGCACCGGAAATTCGATCTCTTTTTGTTGATAGGCCTTCAATGCCTTTTCAAAAACAAGGTCTTTGATGGCAGAAGGTTCGAGATCACGCAGCTCTTCGACGGTGAGTTCAATGCCAAATTTGCTGCGAACCCAATTGATGGCTGACTTGAGGCCAAAATCGGGATCGAGGTACTTCGCTCCCTCGCTTAGATCAATGGTGCGGATCGATTGTTGGGCCTTTTCGATGAGGTACTCCGACAAATCTTCTCGGGGGATTTTTCTCAACTCTCGGTCCTTGAGATCGAGCCGCCAGCGGGTGTTGACAGCTTTCGTCAGCGCTTCCCAATTCCAGTCTGTTCTCTCAGCCTCTTCCGGCAAGTTTTCTTCGATCAAATCAAAGATTTGACTTTCCGCCATCCGTTCGGCATGATCCCTGGCGTAGGCCTCGGCTGTGGGAAAATCCATGCCGCGAAAATCTCGCGCCCGAAATTCAACGGACAGTTGCTTGCTGATCCACTGGGCAAACGTCTCTGCCCCGTAGCTTTTGTCCAGAAAACGGTCTAAGTTTTTGTCGATCTCTTGGCGGATCATATCGCGAATAAGACTACGACAATCCGCCCCTTCCAGGATGCTTTGCCGATAGCCATAAACACGCTTTCGCTGCTCATCCATGACCTGATCGAATTCGAGGAGGCTCTTGCGGATTTCAAAGTTTCGCTCCTCGACCTTCTTTTGGGCGGCTTCAATGCGACGAGTCACCATGGGGCTTTCAATCGCCTGGCCTTCCTCCATCCCTAGCCGCGTGAGGATATTCTTGACCCAATCTCCCGCAAAAATCCGCATCAAATCGTCTTCTAGCGAGAGATAAAACCGGCTACTTCCTGGATCCCCTTGGCGTCCTGCACGGCCGCGGAGCTGGTTGTCGATGCGGCGTGCCTCGTGCCGTTCCGTACCGATGACGTGCAAGCCCCCTAGGGCGGCGACCTCCCGGCCTTCCGCCTTCATCTGTTCCTTTTCTTCGATTTCCTTGACTAAGGCGTCCCATTCATCACGCGGGACATCTAGCCGGCTGCGATACTTGTGCTGAAGGATGGACCAGGCCTTGGCCTCGGGGTTTCCACCAAGAATGATGTCGGTCCCACGCCCGGCCATGTTTGTGGCAATGGTTACCGCGCCTTTACGCCCAGCTTGGGCGATAATCTCGGCTTCCCGCGCATGATGCTTGGCATTGAGGACCTGGTGCGGGATGCCGCGACGGTCCAACATCTCGGAAAGCATCTCGCTCTTTTCGACCGACACGGTTCCCACGAGAATCGGGCGGCCCTTCTTTTCGATGTTGTGGATTTGCGATCGCGGGATAACCTTGCGATCACCTTCTCGCGTTACGAACACAACCCTTTCATCATCTTCTTCGACAATTCGACCAACCTCATATTCATAACGGGAATACCAAACGGTGTCCCATTTGTGCATCCGCTCAATTTCGTCCACAATGGCCTTGTACTTCTCTCGCGCCGTCCGGTAGATAACATCGGGATGGTTGATCCGCCGAAGGGGCTTGTTGGTGGGGATTGCCACGACCTCGAGTTTGTAGATTTTCCAGAATTCGTTGGCCTCCGTCATGGCGGTTCCGGTCATACCACAAATCTTGTCGTACAACCGGAAGAAGTTCTGAATGGTGATTGTCGCCAACGTTTGCGTTTCTTCCTTGATGGGGACGCCCTCTTTCGCCTCCACAGCTTGGTGAAGACCATCACTCCATTGACGACCGTACATGAGACGCCCGGTGAACTCATCGACAATGATCACCTGGTTGTTCTCGATGACATAATGCACATCGCGCTTATAAAGATGGTGCGCTTTGAGGGCATTGTCGATTAGGTGGGGCCATTCAAGATTACCAGCCGTGTAGAAACTCTCGACCCCGGCCAGTTCTTCCGCTTTTCTGATCCCTTCTTCGGTGAGGTGGCACGTGTGATCCTTCTCGTTGACCACAAAATGGACGTCGCGGATCAGTTGTCGAGCGATCTGATCTGCCCGCTTGTACCGGGAGATGTCGTCGTGGGCCGGTCCCGAAATGATAAGCGGGGTTCGCGCCTCGTCGATAAGGATGTTATCCACCTCGTCGATAATGGCGTAGTGAAGACGACCTTGGACCTGCTGATACTCGGGGGGATACCGGTTGTCGCCTTTTGCCGCCAACCGCATGTTATCCCGTAGGTAATCAAAACCGAACTCGTTGTTCGTCCCGTACGTGATGTCACAAGAGTAGGCCTGTTGCCGTTCCCTGGCACCCATGTCGTGTTGAATGGCCCCCACCGTTAGGCCCAAGAACATGTACAGTGGGCCCATCCACTCCATGTCTCGCCGGGCCAAATAGTCGTTCACCGTGACGACGTGCACGCCTTTGCCCTCGAGGGCATTCAGATAGGCGGGCAGCGTGGCCACGAGGGTTTTACCCTCGCCGGTAACCATTTCGGCAATTGCCCCGGCGTGGAGAACCATTCCCCCCATCAACTGCACATCGAAATGCCGCATCCCCAGGACACGGCGGGAGGCCTCCCGGCAAACGGCAAAGGCTTCAACGAGGAGATCATCCAGCGTCTCGCCCGCTTCCAGTCGTTTGCGAAACTTCGCCGTTTGTTCCCGTAATTCAGCGTCGGTCATACGCTGATAGCGGGGCTCTAGATCATTGATGGCCTGGACCTTCGGCTGAAGGCGTCGCAGATAGCGGGCGTTGGCCGAGCCAAACAGCGACGTAATGCCGCGGTCCACGGCCTGACCCACCACGACGAAGGTGTCCGAGACGATTTCCCAAATTCTTTCCAATAATTCCATGGCTCTCCAAAGGCCCTTGATATTCCAGTCAAGTTTTGTTTGTTTTCTTAGTTACCTCAAGCACCGATCCGGTGACGGCTCCGCGTGCATGGGCTGTGTCTTAAGACCATCATCAGTGGGGAGATGCGAGCGGTATCATGAAGACACAACCAACCACTGAGGCTGTAGCAAAAGACACGGGCTAAGCCTCTCATAAGAGAATCCACGCGGGCCGCCTGGGGATGGGCGACGAACAAATGGCACCAATTTGCTTAATTTAATCTTATACGCCGGCCTCTCGAATTCCCGATACGACTGCGCAAATTACGATATGCTGGCAATTTACCATCTTTGCGGGGGGAGGTCAACAACAAAAGGGATTGGTTTTGGGAGCCATTTCACAGCCTATCCCATAATCTCCCCTTGCCCGTTCGGCGGGATAGGTGTCGAGGCGTGAGAGTGACTCGAATCGCTGCCGGTTTTCTCGATCGACTCCGACGATCGCTTGCCCTCTCCCCAACCCTCTCCCGGAGGGAGAGGGGGAACTTTTCGGGATAGATTTTAAGTGCCAATGAGGCCCGAAAATTTTCCTCGATAGGGAAAGCGGTGCTTGCCCCACGGCCGAGTCAAAAAAAGATAACCGCCCCTTTGGGGCGGTCGTCTTGACACTGCTATGGCTTGGTCAGAGGCCAGGGGACCGGTGGCTCAATCTAGGTCCCTAGCTCAGCACGTCGCTTTGCAAGTTGTTGCTGAAGCCGCTGGACGATGGCGCTGTGCATCTGACTCACACGGCTTTCGGAAAGGTCCAGCGTGGCACCAATTTCCTTCATGGTCAATTCTTCATAGTAGTACAGGATGAGAATCAATCGCTCGTTGCGATTCAGGCCTTTTGTGATTAGCCGCATCAGGTCGCTTTTTTCGATGCGTCGCGTCGGGTCTTCGCCCTTCTTGTCTTCGAGGATGTCAATCTCCCTGACATCCTTATAGCTGTCGGTTTCGTACCTCTTCTTGTTGAGGCTGATCAGGTTGATCGCGCTGGCCTCGGTCTTCATCTTTTCCAGTTCTTCGATGGTTAGCCCCAACTCCTGGGCCAGTTCGGAGTCGGTGGGCTGGCGTCCTAACCTGGCCTCGAGCGTCTTGCAGGCCTCGTTCAACTTGCTGGCCTTAGACCGGACTAGGCGGGGGACCCAATCCATCGTCCTCAATTCGTCGAGCATGGCCCCCCGAATTCGGAGAACGCAATATGTTTCAAACTTGACCCCCCTGGAGAGATCAAAGGCATCGATGGCATCCATCAGTCCGAAGACGCCAGCGGAAATAAGGTCATCGAGGTCCACGCCTTCGGGAAGGCGGGCCCAGATTCGTTCCGCATTGTACTTCACAAGGGGGAGATAAATCTCCACAAGACGGTTACGCAATTCCTGATTCTGAGGGTTCTTCTTGAATTCGATCCAGAGCTGCTCCACATCCTCGGGAGCGATTGTTGTCGGCATAGACTCCTCCCTGATGCTGCGATCCTTAGAAGAATTCTGCGGTTTTGCAATGGGTGTTTTCGTCTGCGATGCCGTTCCCGTGACCGTTCGACCGGATGACGTAGCTCTCGGGCGACTCATCCGTGTGTCTCCCTCTTGCTGGATAAAAGGTCCTCACGGACGTGTATTTTCTCAATGCTCGCACCGTCACTGCGGTGTTGTTTCAGATGCTAGAGCATCGATCCGTAACCTATTTATTCCTTTCAGCCTGACTCTCCGAAGCCCCGTTAAGTTTTTCTGCCATTTGGCTGCGTAGTCGCTGTTCGACGGCCTCACGGAGGACCTGCTCCGCGACCGCTCCGATGGCCGCTCCAACAAAGGAAAAAAATAGCAGGACGATCCATCCCCGAAGCAATGCGTCTTGCGGACTAACACCGTGGATCATGTCCCGGATTAATGCTGTGCACAAACCCAACGAACCGAACACCACGGCGTAGATACGTGCCACGGGATCGCGTCCTGAACGTCACCGACGGAATTCGTGTGGATTGATTTCAATTACGCTCGGTCCCTTGCCGAGATAATCAACCGAGGCTGTTTTGAAGCGTGGGCTTAAGGTACCCGCAGTGCTCCAATAATATCGGTTGATTGTTCGGTAACGTTGAGTCTGTTTTCCTGAGCTTTTGCATTTCTCCTTATCGAAACGTGTTGCGACGTTAGTAAACTTTGCCAACGTTACTTGTTTGGAATTTTCGCTATTCTTGGGCTGACGTTTTGCCAAGGGTTTGCCTCGGCTTTTCTATGTCACGCCTTCTGTAAGTGCTTTCGCAAGCAGTTGAATCGTGTCTTCCCACTCGCGTCGACAGCGGCAATTGCTTCCATGTTGGGCGCTTCGGCCGGTCCTTTTCAGCGAAGTGCCTTCTTCAAACTCTTCGGGAAGCGTGCTTTCGCCTTCCGTGCTAAGTAAGATCGGCAAAATAAAGAGACTGGTCAGGTCTCGGTTGAGAAACCTCGCACAGGCCCGTTGGAGTCGGCTAGCCATTTCTTGCCCGATCGAAAGCTCGGCCGACTTGTTGATCACGATCGTCGGGAGAAATGACGATGCAACTCCTGTGGTCCGTTTGAGCAGGGCGTAGGCCTTCATAATGTCTGTGGGTGCGGGTGTGGTCACGAGGACACACCGCCGCGAGGAATCGCTGACAAGCTCTTTGGGATCATTTGGAACACCACAATCTCGCAAGACCAAGGTTTTTCGGCTTTCGGTACCCGATAGGGCTTCTCTTCCTCCGCGAGTGGTGAAGGCCGTAGGTATTTGCTGTTCCCGGTCACCGTGGGACATCGCGGTTTCCACCCATTGACCGTGGTGCTCAACTCGGAAGGGAGCGGGTGGTTTTCCAAGATTCTTTGGGACACCGTTGAAAAGGCAGACATTCCAGCCGACTTGATGCAAATAGTGGGCGAGGGCCTCGGCAACCGTGGAAGCACCAACGCCTTGCCGAACTCCATAAATACGGATCTGAAGCGTTGGTTGCCGATCGTCAACCGTCGTCGGACGAATCCTCGAAACCAACTGCCTCAGGTGATAGGCCTGGTCGTACATGACCCCAGATTGATCCATGCTCCGATATGATTTACCAAAGGTATCACTCCACGCTCCTGCTTGATTGAGGCTGACTCCTTAAGGCTGGGTTATGAGGGATCCCGAAGAACGTTATCCATTCCCAAAATGAGTCGGGCTAGTCTGCTGGGCTGGGCGATCTCGATATCGTCTGGGACATTTTGCCCATTGGTCAGATAACTCACAGGCAACCCACCGGACCGCAACACTGGGAGCAAACCGCCGAACGACGGCGCTTCGTCCAGTTTGGTGAGGACCAGGGCCGTCGGGCCGACCGTTCGGAAGTGCTCCAGCGTCTGCAACAAAGTCTTAGGGCTGGCAACGCTGCTAAGTACGAGATGAATTTCGTCTGCGTGCGCCTCGTTAAGGAGCGCACGGAGTTCACGAATCTTGATCTCATCGCGAGGACTCCGGCCAGCCGTATCGATCAGGATAAGATCAAATCCCGTAAAGTCCTTTACGGCATCGCGCATTTCCCGCGGTGTCGAGACAACGTGCATCGGCAAGTCAATGATATCCGCGTAGGTGCGCAGTTGTTCCACAGCGGCGATTCTGTACGTGTCCACAGTGATCAGAGCGACGCGCCGGTTCTCGCGGAGCCGAAAGTTGGCTGCAAGTTTGGCAATCGTTGTGGTCTTTCCCACACCCGTTGGACCAACGAGCGCGCACACGCGGCAACGGCCGGGCGTGATCCGGATGGGTTGCGTTGCGGCCAGTTCGCTTTCCAGAATACGCGCCAGGCGGGCTTTGACGAGCATCGGCTCATCCGTGCGATCTCGGACCGACTCTGGCCGAACACGTTCCAGAAGTTCTCGGGCGTCCTCTTCTCGAAGGTCGGCATCGATCAGATCCGTATAGACCTTGAAGAGGTGCTCAGGCCAATCGTAAGGGACGGGGGAATTGTTGCGGCGGCATAACGTTCGCAACATTTGCTCCATATTTTCCAACCGATGCTGGACTTCAGGATGAAAGGCCCCCGTCCGCATGACCAACGCGCGTG
>JAKPII010000097.1 GCA_029549885.1 Planctomycetota bacterium | reverse complement strand
TTTTCCACGTCCAGCGAGACACCCTGGCCGCTGTCCGTCTGGGTCCGGATCGTGAAGGGCAGGCGCTCGCCTTGCGGGCCGTCCATTTTGGTCGCCGAAGTGCAGTGGAAATGGATCAACGCGTCTTGCGATACGTCGAACACGGGATCGGAGATGAATCCGGGCACGTCGAACGCGTAGCCGAACATCAGCATGGTGAGGGTGGAATCCATGTCGCCCTCACACGCGCCCACCAATCCCAGGTCGTTCAGTTTGCTGAAGGCCAGGCATCCCTTGGCGGGTGCCCCCATGCAGTTGGAACTGGTGACCGCCCGGCAGCCTTCGCGCCGCATGATATTTTTCAAGGCCAGGTAAAAACGGGCCGAGTTGATGACCTCCTCACGGCTCGGCTCCACGACTTGGTTCGCTTGACTGAACCAATACGCTTCCGCTTCGGCCTCGGCGTCCGCCAGAGGCACGGCTTCGTGCTCTTTCAGGGTTTCTTCTACTGTAACGGGCACGAGTTCACAGCCCAACTTCTCCTTGATTAGATCCGCGTTGCAGGCCGCCGCAGTGCCCACGGGACCGCGGACCACGAGGATCTTGGTGTTCTTGAGATGCGGGCCGACACGCATCAACCTCACGACTTTCTCAATATCGCTCCAATTGCTGGAAGGCATCAGAACGACTTTGTGGCCTTCTTTTTGCCAACGGGGGAAATACATCCAGCCGTGGCCGCTGAACGGCTGGCTGAATACAGCGGTCTGCACGCCCACATTGACAATGTCGGTCATAGCCTGGAGTGGCGCGTCGCCTCCATGCGCCTGGAGATGGAACACCAGCACGCCGTCCGCCTCCTTGATCTTGGGAAGCACGGATTCGACCTCGGCCGGTGGAATGATATCCCCGCCCACGAATTTCACATCCCCCAGCTTCGCTTCCAAGCCGGCCAGGTATTTTTGAAATTTATCGATCTCGCCTGTGGGCCGGGACAAGTAGATTCCACCGGTCCGCCCGATATAGACTTGATAAATTTTGACGGGCGGGAGCTTTGGCGCCCAATCCCCGTTCTCCTCCGTCCGCCCGAATTGGGCATTCAGCAGCATCGTGCCGATTCCTGCCGTCGTTGTGCCAATGAATCCTCTGCGGCTGATGGGACAATCCATGATGAACCTCGTTTTAGTCTTGATAGTCCACGTATCAAGGAATGAATGATGATAAGACATTGTTGCATACCCATTCTTCCGTTGTCAATTAAAGCCCAGTGGTCGATCGGAAATTCATTTCGGGATATTTCCCGCCCCCGGAAATCGTGATACTGTTTGAATTCATTCGAATCGGATGCCTTCAGCGCGGGTTTCTCCAATTCATAGGAAGGAAGAGACGGTATGCTCGAAACCTTAATCGAGAATGAGCAGTACAACATCGGCTACCTCTGCACCACGCGGCAATGCGAACTCGGCCGTGCGGAGCACACAGCCATGCGCTGGGTGGCCGCGGACGGGGAACGGAAGGATTTCACCTACCGGGATCTGGACGGCTTGTCCAACCGTTTCGCCAATGTGCTGAATAATCTGGGTTTTTCCCCCGGCGACGTGTTTTTCACCTTCCTGCCCAAAACGCCGGAACAATTCTCCACCTTTCTCGGATCCCTGAAGGCGCAGGTCATCACCGGCACGCTCTTTTCCAACTTCGGAGAAGAAGCCATCCTCGACCGCGTGGGTGACGCGAAAGCGAAAGGGATCATCACCAAGAAAAGCTACCTCAAGAAAATCAACCGGGTGCGCGACCGGATGCCGGCCTTGCAATACGTGATTCTCGTCGACGGCGAGGAACATCAAAGCCCCGATGTCCTCAGTTACACCCAATTGATGGATGCGGCTTCTCCTGAATTTAGCACACCTCCAACTCCGCCGGACACGCCTTCCATCCTCCATTACACCTCCGGTTCGACGGG
>JAKPII010000059.1 GCA_029549885.1 Planctomycetota bacterium | reverse complement strand
GGACGCGGGCGACGAGTTCGAGTGCCTGGCTGTGCCCGACTGTGTAGTCAGGCGCGAGAGCGGTCCGCAAGCGTTTTGCTTGGGCTTTGGCAATGGCGGGGGTGGCCGGGAGGCCGAGGTTCTGAGAAGACATGGCTATTCCATTCCCGAAAAGGGTCATCGAGATCGAGGGCTCGGTCCATTACCGCCACGAAGACCCTGGGTAAGGATGCCAAGTTGCGATGGTCGATGCGCATGTTCTTCTTGGGAAAACCTGGACCGGAATGGCCATGCGCGGCACCGGCACAATATGGCGGGGCCTTGGCATTTGTGCAAGGGGCCGTGGTCGCGAGCGGGAGGAATCTGGTCTGGGTTGCGGGGAGGATCGTTGGGCGCAGATCTTGATCCCAGCCTGCCACCTCAACCGAGATACGTCGGTTTCGCGCGGACAGTGCACTCGAAACGTGGTGAAAGCCGGTGAACGTCGGGATGGAACTCTGGGGATTTCAAAGTCTTGCCTCGCAAGTAATTGATTTCATGTGATTTTGAGAAAACCTCCGGGGTAGGCTCATAACCTGAAGGCCGCAGGTTCAAATCCTGCCCCCGCAACCAAATTCCATAAAGATATCAAACGCTTATACGCCGCCCTCCGGGGTGGCGTTTGCGTTTGCAAAACTCGTGGAAGCACTGTGGAAGCAAGAGGGTGCGAAGTCCTGCGGGCCGACCCCCGCCTCACAGCGGGCGACCCCATCGAGCAGAATGTGAGTGAAAGAGATCGCGTCCTTTCTATATCGGTCCCAACTACAGACGTCGTCTGCCGTGTGCGTTGGTGTTTGCGATTATTTCAGTAGTGACGCCTGAGCCAAGTCCTGAGGCAAGGACTGCGATGCATTCATTTGCCGTGTTTAGTGCGCCTGCGGCCACCACCACCCGAAGGTGTTGCAGTTTCGGCAAATTAAGAATTGCGTTTTGGAAGAGTTGAATATCGTCTTCGGAAAAAGAATCCCCCAGAACAACTATCGTTAGGTCCTGCACATTGCTCAGCATAAACAGTCCGGATGATATTTCGAGATGGTCGGATTCAATCACGGCATCGCGGATTTTACTGGCCCATGGCAGTTCATCGAGTGCGTCAACGCTAAGCCATGGCCGGGCCGCTCTCGGGCCTTTCTTCGGCCCCGGGGCAACAGTAATGTCGACGTCCGCTTCTGTAAGCCACTCTTTCAGAAGTCCTTCCGGGCGGCCTTTCAACGTGATGGCAGAAACGCATTCTTTGAAGATCTCCGGGTCGTCATGTTCACGGTGTTTCATGCTGTTTGTCTCCATGCAGGTTGGTGCAACCGCTATCGGGCTATTGCGTAAAATCTCCGGGTGCCAAGCGGATCATTAGCGACTGGATATCTTGGGAAGAGGATGTTTCGAGTATCGCGAGCAGGTCTGATTGACGCGGCTGCCCAAAGGCAAGCCGATAGAGTGCCGTGGTCTTTATCAACCGGGGCGCAAGTCCAGCTTCGCGGGAAAAAGGAGGCAAAGGCAGAATAGACTCGATGAGGGCAGGGGCGTCGAGATTTCCCGTATATAGCCAGTTTGGGCACATCCCCAGACGTGACATGCCCAGGTCTTCGACCTCGTCTTCTGCGGCAGCGAGCATCGCCGGCCAAGCGGGGCCATCGGTTTCGCGGGCAGCCGCAACCTGACAGGTGGCAATGTTACGACGAACCGCGTGATTGTGGTATCGCTGGACCCGGCCCTCACGTTGTTCCAAGTCAGCCGGACTACCAGGCAGATTCCAGTGCCAGAGC
>JAKPII010000049.1 GCA_029549885.1 Planctomycetota bacterium | reverse complement strand
GTCCTGGGGTGGAAAGAGATCGAACTGGAGGTCATGCGCGATGCGGACGACAACGTGATCATTATCTGTTCGATCGAGAATTTTGACCCCATGGGCATTCACACGGGCGATTCGATCACGGTCGCTCCCGTCCAAACACTGACCGACAAGGAGTATCAACGACTGCGGGACGCCGCTATTGCCGTGATTCGCGAAATCGGCGTCGATACGGGTGGGTCCAACATTCAGTTTGCGATCCATCCGCACAACGGCCGGATCGTTGTCATCGAGATGAATCCCCGCGTCAGCCGCTCCAGTGCTTTGGCTTCAAAAGCCACCGGTTTTCCCATTGCCAAAATTGCCGCCAAATTGGCCGTCGGCTACCGCCTCCATGAACTGGCCAACGACATTACGCGCAAGACCAAGGCCTGCTTTGAACCGACCATTGACTACGTCGTCACGAAGGTCCCACGCTTCGCGTTTGAGAAGTTCCCCGAAGCGGATCCAACCCTCACCACGCAGATGAAGAGCGTTGGGGAGACCATGGCCATTGGGCGAACCTTCAAAGAATCTTTGCAAAAGGCCTTGCGAGGGTTGGAAGTCGGCTCATTTGGACTAGGTTGTGACGGAAAAGACCTCTGGGGCACACCAAAGCAGCCCAGTATTGACGAGATCCGCTACCAACTGTCCCACCCCAATCCCCAGCGCATCTGGTACATCCGGTACGCCTTTAAGGCTGGAATGACCGTCGAGGAAGTCAATGAGTTGACATCCATCGATCCCTGGTTCTTGGCAAACATCAAGGAAATCGTTGACTTTGAAAACCATTTGCGAACATATCGGGACATCAGCGAGGTCAGTGATGAGACCTTGAGGGAGGCCAAGCGGTACGGATTCTCGGATCGTCAATTGGCCCATATTTGGTCGCGGGCCGAGATGGAGATTCGAGAAGAGAGAAAACGCCGGGGGATCGTGGCCACATTCAAGGCTGTCGATACATGTGCGGCCGAGTTCGAGGCTTACACGCCCTATTATTATTCGACCTACGAGGATGAAGATGAGACCCCACCCAAGAAGCCGGGCAAAAAGCGGATCATGATTCTCGGGGGTGGTCCCAATCGAATTGGACAAGGTATTGAGTTCGACTATTGTTGTTGTCACGCCAGTTACGCTCTCCGTGAGTTGGGGATGGAAACGATCATGGTCAATTCCAACCCGGAGACGGTCAGTACCGACTATGACACGAGTGACATCCTCTTTTTTGAACCTTTGACGTGTGAGGATATCCTCAACATCCAGGATCGGGTCCAGGCTGATGGCGTAATTGTTCAGTTTGGAGGTCAGACACCTCTTAATTTGGCCAGGGCCCTGCAGGTGGCGGGGGTCCCGATCATCGGCACCAGTGTGGACACCATTGAGGATGCCGAAGATCGAGAAAAATTCGCAGAGGTCCTGCGGCGATTGAACTTGCGTCAACCTCCAAATGCTACCGCGCGGACGTTCTCCGAGGCCCAATTGGCCATTCAACGAATTGGTTTCCCGGTCCTCGTGCGACCGAGTTTTGTGCTCGGTGGCCGCGCTATGGAAATTTGCTACGACATGAACCAATTTGAAGAATTCGTGAAAAAGGCCTTTGATGCCGCTGAAGGCCAACCTGTGCTCATCGATCGCTTTCTGGAAGATGCCATTGAGGTCGATGTCGATGCGATCGCGGATGGCGATTTGGCGATTGTGGCCGGGATTATGGAGCACATCGAAGAGGCAGGCATCCATTCAGGTGACTCGGCCTGCGCTATTCCACCGTATAGCTTGCCGGGACCTGTGGTCGAAGAGATCCGCCAGGCAACGCAGCTCATGGCCAAGGCCTTGAATGTGAAGGGGCTAATGAACGTGCAGTATGCCGTCAAAAAGGAAGACGGCCGACCGGTGGTGTATGTTCTGGAAGTTAATCCACGGGCAAGTCGTACCGTACCATTTGTGTCGAAGGCCATTGGCTGGCCTTTGGCGAAGTCTGCATCGCTGGTGATGGTTGGGATTCCACTGCGGGAACAAGGCTGGACCAAAGCCCCAACGCCGACGCGCGTCTCGGTCAAAGAGGCGGTACTTCCTTTCGTCAAGTTTTACGGTGTTGATATTGTGCTGGGACCGGAAATGAAGTCCACCGGCGAGGTGATGGGAGTCAGTCGCTACTTCTCGATTGCCTACGCCAAGAGCCAAATCGCCGCCGGGACGGCTTTGCCCAGGTCTGGTCGAATCTTCATTAGTGTTGCAGATCGAAATAAGCATCAAATTGTGGAGCTGGCTCGCCGCCTGCAGAACTTGGGCTTCGAATTACTCGCCACAAAAGGAACCGCCGATCGGTTGGAACAGAACGGTATCACTGTGACCCGTCTCAAGAAAATCAAAGAAGGCCATCCCAACGTCCTCGATTACATCCTGAATGGAGATATCCAGTTGATTATCAACACCCCCAGCGGCAAAGGGGCGCGAACAGACGAAGGCCATATTCGGGCGTCAGCCATTGCGGCAGGTATTCCTTGTATCACGACGATTTCCGCAGCCGAGGCCGCCGTCAAGGCTATGGAGGCAATGGCCCAAGACCGGGACTTCGACGTTGAAGCGATCCAGGATCGCTTTCCCGAGTACGGCCGACCGCCCAAATCGTGAGTCCCAGTGGGCATCTCCTTTTTCCTATTTCGCGTATCTTTGCAGAACCAATCGCGCCGGCAGGCAAAACCGCGCGGTTTCTCCTTTGAGAATTGGCCTTGACCCTCTTTCAGACCTCTAGGTATTCTATCCTCAAGAATGAAACTTGTGTTCGGAGGCCAACGATCATTTGCGGGTAAAACAACGGTTTGGAGAAGACTTTCGCACACGGGCCGATAACGCCCACCGTTGTTGGGCCACGGACGGCACGACGCAAGTGTGACCACAGATCGGCACGTCAGGAGGACGACTGCCTAGTGGCGAATCTGGCCTCCCATGGCTCCCGGAAGAGACTTCTGTCCTCCCCCCTGGGACACGGCCTTTCCGGGGGCTTTTTTTGCGCTCACCCAGGCCGCGCTACAGCTTGACCTCCTCCCACAAGTCGCTGGAGGTCTCAGCCTTTGCAATGACCGTTACGCCACTTTCCGTAACCACAAATCCCCGTGCCTTATCCTTCGCAGGATCGTAGCCAATTTCCATCCCTTCCGGGATACGAACCCGCTTATCAATGATGGCGCGGCGAACCCTCGCATGGCGGCCAATCTCCACCCCAGTGAACAGGATCGAGTCCTCGACATAAGCGTAGCTATTGATCCGCACTCGGTGACCGAGGATCGAACGAATAACCGTGCCCCCTGAGACAATCGTGCCGTTACATACGATACTATCCAGTGCCTGTCCTCTGCGGTGCGGATCGGCAAAGACGAATTTTGGTGGCGGCAGGTTGGGCTGGTAGGTGCGGATCGGCCAGAGTTCGTCGTAAAGGTTCAGCTCGGGCTCCACCGAGACCAAATCCATATTGGCCTCGTAGTAGCTATCCAAAGTGCCGACATCCCGCCAGTATGAGTTTTTCTTACGGTTTTCATCCATGAAGGGATAAGCGAATACCCGATGCCCCTCAATCAAGGAGGGAATGACGTCCCTGCCGAAATCGTGCGTGCTCCCTCGCCGAGTGGCGTCCTGACAGAGTATCTCGAATAAAAATCGCGACGGGAAAACGTAGATTCCCATGGAGGCGTAACAGTATTCGGGCTCGCCGGGAATCGGTTTTGGATTATCCGGCTTTTCCTGAAAACCATGGACGCGATTGTTGGTATCGACCTCCATGACGCCGAAACGCCGTCGGGCGGTTTCGCATCGCTCTTTCAACACGCCAATCGTCACATCGGCCCCACAACCGATGTGGTAATCGACGAGCTTTCGGTAGTCCATCTTGTAGATGTGGTCCCCCGCTAGGACAACCACATACTCGGGCTGCTCCTTTTCAATGGCATAAATATTTTGGTAAACAGCGTCGGCCGTCCCTTGGTACCAGTTCTCGTCAATCCGCTGCTGAGGTGGCACAACATCGGCGAACTCACCCAGTTCCCGACAAAAATACTTTTGCCAACCCATGTTGATATGCCGGTCGAGGCTCATCGCCTTGTACTGCGTTAGGATAAGAATCTTTCGCAACCCGCTGTTAAGACAATTGGACATCGTGAAATCGATAATCCGATAAGCGCCGCCAAATGGCACGGCCGGCTTTGCCCTGTCGCGAGTCAAAGGATCAAGTCGCGTCCCTTTTCCCCCTGCCAAAATGACCGTGACAATCTGTTCGTTCTTTACCGTGGCCATCATCTCCCTCCTTGACAGACGAACCGCTAACCAGTGCACCATCACCATTCAGGAGACGCTGCTATTCGAGGATTGACCCTGTTAAGAGCCTATCCCATAATCTCCCCTCGCCCGTTCGGCGGGAGAGGGGTCGGGGGTGAGGGTGCCTCAAATTGCTGCCGCTTTTGTCAATCGATTCCGATGTTCGTTTACCCTCACCCCAACCCTCTCCCGGAGGGAGAGGGCGACTTTTTGAGATAGGCTCTAAGCAAACTTGCTGTCGCGGAACCCCCTGGTGTGGTTCCGAGGTTTCTATGCGGCATCTTTTTCACCTGTCCAAATTGACAGGGCGATGAATCTTCACCGCGCAGCCCCTTTATCCCGTCGAACGCAACGGCACAACTCTTAAGCCGGTCTCTTTTATGCCGCTCCCTTTTTCCCGGCTCAGTGCTTACAAACTCACCATCTACCGTCTGTCGTTCATTATTGTATGAAATATCAAGCCAAAGCCCAACAGTCAGACAATTAAGGCCCACCTCGTTGACGCGGTTAGCTTTGCGCTGGATAACAAGGTGAAATCTCAGCGACCGCGTAGTCAATTGATCAGCGCAGTCCTCAGACGACACTTGCCAGGCAGCGTTTCAGATCGGCAACGTCTTCCCCATCCGTCCATTTTCGCTGCCAGAGCTCGAAAAAGAGAAGTGCCCAAATGCGGTGGCTGTGGTTCCACAAGCCATTGTTATGCTCACTCAACAATTGTTCTAGTGCCTCACGGCGAAAATAACCGCGAGCCAGCGTCCGTGGGTCGAGCAAGATATGGCGAGTCAACTCCGACAGTGGGCCGCGGAACCAGTGATCCAGTGGAACGCCAAAACCCATCTTGCCCCGCTTTTGAATGGGAGGGGGAATCAAATCACGAAATGCCGCAATCAGCACGTGTTTCCCTTTCCGTCCCCGGAGCTTCAACCGGCCGGAGAGTCGCCCAGCGAACTCGACAAATTCATGATCTAAGAACGGCGGGCGGGTCTCTAAGCTATGGGCCATCGCTGCGATATCAACCTTAACTAGGAGGTCGCAGGGTAAATAGGAGAAGAGATCGGCCAGGCTAATGGCAGAAACAATGTCCCGCGAAGCGAACCGAGAGTAGATTTCCAGAAAAAAATCCTCCGGCACGGCCGTCAACTGCTCTTGAAACTCTGGGGTGTAAAGGGCCAGGCGGCGGGCTCGGTTGAAGATAGCAATCCAGTCAATGTAGCGTTGTGGTGTTGCAAGGGGCAGAGATTCTGTAAAGCGGTGGACTCGACCAAAGAATGATCGCTGACGCGTTCGGGGTGCCCAACGCCATAGTCGCTCATTAAAGATCCAACGAATCCAACGCGGCAAGGACGCGATGCCTTCTGCGAAGGCGGTTGCCCAATACCGCGTGTAACCGCAGAACAGCTCATCGCCGCCGTCACCCGTCAAGGCCACTGTCACATGTTGTCGGGTTTTTTCTGCCACATACCACGTAGGAATGGCGGAACTGTCCGCAAACGGCTCATCGTAGTGCCAAACAAGGGAAGGCAATACTCCGATCGCATCTGGATTGACGCGATGCTCTCGATGTTCAGTCCCAAAGGCCTCGGCCGCAATCCGCGCGTAATGGGTCTCGTCATATTCGGCCACAGGAAAGCCAATGGAAAAGGTCCGGACCTTCTCCCGGGAGTTCTTTTGCATTAAGCCCACTACAATCGTCGAGTCGATGCCCCCGGAGAGGAACGCCCCGAGCGGCACATCGGCCTCCAACCGCATCGTGACGGCCTTTTCCAATCGCGAGCGCAGTTCTTCCTTGATTTCTTCAAGCGCCATTCCGTTTTCGACGCGGCTGAAGTCCGGATCCCAATAGCGATGGAGGGTAAGATTTTTTGGCTCGTAGATCGCCATCGTTGCGGGAGGAATCTTCTTGATTCCCCGATAGATTGTCCACGGATGGGGCACGTACTGATAGAGAAAGTACGCATCGACGGCAAAAGGATCAATTTCCCGGGGAACACCGGGTACTTCCATGAGGGCCTTTAGTTCGCTGGCGAAGAGTAGCCGTTGGGAATCCGCATAATAGACAAGGGGCTTTTCCCCCAAGCGATCCCGCGCCAAAATGAGACGCCGCTTGGGCTCGTCCCACAGGGCTAATCCGAACATTCCATTGACGAATTCGAGAAAATGAAGTCCCTTTTCCTCGTAAAGATGTAGCAGGACTTCCGTATCGGAACGGCTGCGAAAACGATGACCGGCGGCTTCCAACTCTTGCCGTAACGCCCGGAAATTATAGATTTCACCATTAAAGACAATCCAAAGTGTCTCATCCTCGTTGGACATCGGCTGATGACCACCGGCCAGGTCGATGATGGACAATCGTCGGTGCCCTAGGGCCACGCCACAAGCCGGAGCATGACCGTCGGCTGCAATCTCTTTCAGGTAAAAGCCTTGATCATCTGGACCGCGATGCTGCAACACCTCGGTCATTCGCTGAAGCGTTGCAGCACTTATCGCAGCGGTGGGTTCATACCAAACGCCACCGGCAATTCCACACATGGAGTCACCTCGCTCTTACATTCATGCGATTCTGAAATCCCTCGCCGGAGAGCCGGCCAACAATTCCTGATACACCTTTTCGTGCCGGATTACCATCTGTTCCACGGTAAATTCTGTGAGCACACGCTGATAGCCTGCTTCACCCAGGCGGCGGGCCAGGTCGGGATCTTCGAGGATTTTTTTCGTAAATCGGGCAACTCCGGCCCGAAAATGGGGACCCAATGGCACAAGAAAGCCCGTCACCTCGTTTACCACCAGGTCCCGATTCCCTGGGATGTCCGATGCCACCACGGGGACCTTCAGGGTCATGGCCTCCAGGATCGCGTTCGATTGTCCCTCATAACGGCTCGTATTCCATAGGGCGTCAAAATGGGGCATGATTCGCAAAACGTCATTCCGGTGTCCCAAAAAGTGTACCCGATCTTGAATCTCAATACTGTTTCGATACCGAATCAAGGCCTCGCGCTCCGGGCCATCGCCAATGATAAGGAGATGGACGTCATTGCGAATCCGTTTCAAAAGGTCCGCAGCCCAAATCGCGTCGCGGATACCTTTCTGCGGCCAAAGCCGTCCAACCAATCCGATCAACCGGGCATCCTGCGGCAGCCCCAATTCTGCGAGGATCGACTGCCGCGGCGTGGTATCCCGCTGGGGAACTACGATCCCATTGGGAATAACTTCGATCTTCTCTGGTGAAATCCCACGCTGAACATAAAAGTCCCGGACGCCGGAACTGTTCACAATGATGCGATCGGTGACTCGTGCCAGACGGCGATCAATCCAAAAATGCCATGGTTTCTTCCAAAGGTCCACACACCGTTCGCTGGCAATGATATGGGGAACGCGAGCCCGCCGTGCTGCGAACCGACCGTAAACGTTGGCTGCGAAAAGCCACGTTTGCACAATGTCGGGTCGCATTTCTGTGAGAACCCATTGCAGATGCCTCAAAGCGAACAAATCAATCTTGCCCCGCTTGCCAATTAACGTGATGGGAATCCCAGCCCGTTCAAGGTCTTCTCGATACGGACCATCACGGGTCAAGACGCAGACATGGACATCCACGCCCCGGGCCTTCAGCCCCGTGGCTAGATAGACCATCTGCTTTTCGGCCCCAGCACGATCCAGGGTGGGAATGACGTGGACAATTTTCATCGGCTTCAATATCAAGGGTATTCTGCAACGCTAGTAGCTTGTTGATGATCACGCCAATCAGGCTGGGCGACTACCATTTACAGGTTGACCGTTTCTGGAAATAGACAATGACGTTATCACCGCGCCAGGTAGTGACGCATCTTGCCGTCTTGGTAGCTAAGTGGGTCTCGCCTCACCCACCGTTCTGTGCGAGATTCTTCATTTCCTCCGGAGAGAGCGAGGCAATGTAAGGGAGGTTGCGATAGTAGCCCCGGTAGTCCATACCGTAGCCGACGACATACACATCGGGAATCTCAAACCCCACCAAAGTTGGCCCCAACGGGACGCGCTGCCGATTCTTCTTTTTCAATAAGACGGCAGCATGAACCGAGGCCACTTTGAAATCATCAAACTGAGGTATCAACTCCCAGAGGGTTTCACCCGTATCGTAAATATCGTCGATAATCAGCACGTGACGCCCGGCAACTTCTGGGGCTAGAAGATCGGCCTGAATGAATAGCGGCCCTTGGATGTTACTTTCCGTCGCCACCTGTCGCGAAGAGATCATTTCCACGCCGTAGGGAATCGTTAGCCGCCGCATGAGATCGGCCAGAAAAACGATGCTTCCTAAAAGAACGCCAACCAATGTCAGCGGCTTTCCCCGGTAACGTTTTTCGATCTCCGCGGCCAAGCGGTCCAGCCCAGCCTGAAGTGTTGCTTCGTCAATCAAGACGTTCATAGGGTACCTCTTTACGTCCTCCTCCACATTCACCACATTCGTACCGCCATAATAGAAATTAACGTTTACCCATCGTTACGAATGTGTGGAATACTACCTGATAACGATCATCCATGGCAAGAGCCGATGACGCGGGCAACCGCTCCGAACGTTGAGACTTATGGACGTCATTGACATTCCCACGGTTCGGGACTAGGATCACATTTGGGCCGGTTCGCAGCCCCCGCTGCTTGTCATCGAGATCACTATTGGGCTGCGTTTTTGCCAAGGGCGAGGTCGTTAAGAAAGAAATAGGATGGTCCGGGTGGCGGAACAGCTCCTCTTCTATTCTTGCTATTGGCGGCGGCGATTTCCACTGTTCGTGTGGGCAGCAAGCCTGATATGGGCTTGGGCGAGTGCATTCTCTCCTATCAAAGCCCAGCTAACGCCAGAGCACCCTGCTGTTCGGCAGGCGGTCGAACGTGCTCTGGCCTATCTTGCCAGCCGAGAAGCCGAGGAGGGCTACCTCCAGATTGGGGCCCGGGCTTTGAGGGGGTTGGCCTTCCTCAAAGCCGGTCATGCCCACGATCATCCTGTTATCGTCAAGTCCGCCGAAGAGATCATCAAACAAATCCCACCCAGTGGGCTGCCCAAGGACTTTCCCATGAGCAACTGGGACAACTACAGCACCGGGTTGGCGCTGATTTTCCTCTGCAATTACGACCCACAAAAGTTTAGGCAGGAGATTCAGTTAATCCTTCAATACAGCTTCTTCCGTCAAAAGAATCACGGTGGGTGGGGCTATCCTTCCAATGAGACCGGGGACACTTCGCAGACTCAGTATCAGGTTCTCGGCTTGTGGGAAGCCATCCGCGCGGGCTTTGCCGTCCCGAGTGAAGTCTTAGACAAGGTGGCCCTATGGCTTGTTTGGACACAGGACCCAAGCGGAGGCTACGGCTACCAAGGGAACTTCCCGCCGACACCTACCCTGATCCCCCAATCTGACGTCCGCATTGGGATGGCGGTGGCCGGAACGGGATCCGCATATGTGTTGGCTTCACTCTTACCTGGTTTCCGGGGCACGCTGGAGCGGAGCGACCTTCCTCCCGCTTTGGAAAAAATCGCACAAGCCCGTCAGGCGGGTCGTGGGCGATTGACCATTGATCCCAAACTACTGCGGGCTGCCATACAGCGCGGAAACGCCTATATCGCCAAGCATTTCCAAGTCGCACCTGACCGCTACCGCTACTACTACATTTACACTCTAGAGCGATATTTCACATTTCGCGAAGCCGTCGAGGGTCCGGAGCCCGGTTTGTTCGACTGGTACACCGCCTGCGCCGAGTATCTCTTAAAGACCCAGCAACAAGATGGAAGCTGGATGCACCAGTGCGGAAAGGTGGTGGACACGTCTTTCGCCGTCCTATTCCTTGTCCGCTCGACTAAACAGAGTATGGAGGGCGTGCGCGACTACGGTCCCGGTGTTTTGGTCGGTTCTCGAGGATTACCCAAGCAGACGGACAACGTAATTGTTAAGAATGGTCAAGTGGTGGCATTACCTCTACGAACATCTGCCGAGGATTTGGCAGCGGTGCTAAACTCTCCCGAAATGTCCGATCTTGTTTCGGCGATCGAGGCTGTCGAGGCGATGCCTCCTGAAGAGATACGCCTCTATATTTCCGATCAGGCTGAAAAGTTGCGGCAATTAGCGGGCAGCGATCAGCCCTCTGCCAAGATCGCAGCGATCGCGGTCATGGGGAAAAGTGGCGATCTTAGCTATGTGCCCACGTTGATTTACGCCCTTGGAGACTCGAATCCTGACGTGGTGATCGCTGCGGATCGAGCCTTGCGTCGTCTGACGCGGACGTTCGGTTCCGGATTGCAGCCGGGTTTCTCTGAAACGGAGCGACAGGCAGCGATTGAACAATGGAAGAAATGGTACCGTCAGATCGGCCCTTCGGCAGACTGGGAGGATTGAGAAGGTTGGAACTGTTTTCCGCGATCGGCAATGCGGCAAGAAATAAAGGAATCTGAGCGAGAGTGTGGCACCCATTTTTCTAGGGTGAATGACCCATATGGAAGTTACTTACCGTCAGCCCTGGACCGACTCGAGTTATGGCCTTCGGGTCACGGCCTTCGATCGGGCGGTCAGTATGCTTTTGGCGCTATTGATCCTACTCGGACTTTGTGTCATTGGGTTATTCATCATCTGGGTAACGGGGCGAAACTCTTCGGCACAAACGGCCGTTCCTATCGTTCTGCAGCCCATCGGCGAGGGAGGACTTCCTTTGGGCTCGGATTTGGACATCAACACGGAGAATCCCGGACAACTGGAGGACCTAGAAGAACCCCTATTGCGAGACGCTCTTGCCTCCGTTGCCGACGTGGTGGCCACGCGTCTGGCCGATCTCGACAACCCCGTGCTCAGTGACCCTGATTCGGTGGAGGCTGGGGGCACAAAGGGAGAGTTAGCCCGTGGTTCGGGCACAGGTGGAAATGGTGTTCGCCGTCGCTGGGAAATCTTCTTCGACAAAGGGAACACCCTCGAGACTTATGCCCGTCAATTGGACTACTTTGGCATTGAACTAGGTATCCTCTTGCCGGGCAACCAAGTGCAGTACGTTTCGGGCTTCAGCCAACCTCGGCCTCAGGTGAGGGTGGGACCGGCCGACGCCGAAAAGCGGTTCTATCTGACGTGGCAACGGGGAGAGTTACAGCAGGCTGATCGTGAACTGCTGGCCCGCGCAGGGATTGATGCTGGCAATCGTCTGATCCTTAAGTTCTTGCCGCCCGAGGTCGAGGCACGTCTCGCCGCTTTGGAGCGGGCCTACGCCGGGGGTAGGGCCGATCAGGTGAGCTCCACGCGTTTTGGAATCCGCCGAGAGGGCAACGGTTTCGCGTTCTATGTGATCTCGCAACAATATCGGTAATGCGTCTGTCCGCCTTATGCCGGTGCGATGGAACGTTAAGGGTGTCCACTCGAACCTTTCGAAACTATGACTAGCAGATGACGGAACAACCATGAAACTGGATTTGACTGCCATCATTACCTACCTGGGAACCGCCGATTATATCGCCCTTGCCGTCGTTGCCCTGTGGGGAGCATTTTGTGTTGTCATGGTCTTGCGAAGGATTCATCGTGTCCGGTTCGCCAACGAGCAATTGCAGGAGGAATTCTTGACGCGCGTGGAAGAAGGTATTCTCCGCAACGACTTTGAGTCCGTAGCGAGATTCTGCGAGGAAGACCCTCGGGCACTCTCTCAGTTGACACGTTTGGCGATCGTCCATCGCCGTCTCGGTTTATCGCGTTTACGGACATTGCTTGCGGAGCGTTTTCAACGCGACGTACTAAGCGACCTGGAGTATCGCCTGTCGTGGATCTACACGGTCATCAAGAGCGCTCCCATGCTCGGCCTCTTCGGGACTGTGTTGGGAATGATGGGGGCCTTCGCCAAACTCTCCGGCGGCGAAAAGGTCGATCCCACAAAATTGGCCGATGACATCAGCCTGGCCCTGGTTACCACGGCCATCGGTCTGGCCATCGCCATTCCCCTAGTCCTTTGCACGGCTTCGGTCAGTATTCAAATCAAAAAACTGGAGGATTATGTCAGTTCTGGACTTAATCGCGTTTTGGATGTCTTGCGAACCGCGGGCATTAAGCAGGAAATCACTCCGGTTCCGCCGGTCGGTCCGGCGGTCGGTAGCGGTGCCCCTCGCACGCCCGCCGAGAGGACCTTCCGCAAAGAGTAAACCCAGAGAACGGTATCTGTGCGACCGCTTAGCATGTTTGGGAAGAAAGTCCACACGACGATTGCTGGTCAACAGCGTCTATCAAACTTGGCTGTGACGACAGGTGTGCCATGCCCAAGAGTGTTTGGGACAAGATAGCCGGTGAGGAGGCCGAGGCGATTGTCTTTCGCCGACCGTTGCAAGAGTCGGTCGATTTCGACATTACGCCAATGATTGACGTGACTTTCTTACTGCTGATCTTTTTTTTGGTTACGTCAGCAATCGATGTCGGAAAGGCAGTCGAGCTTCCACCCGCCCGATTTGGGAAAGGGATGAATCCCTCGCTGGCCCTGGTGATCACGGTAGCCTATCAAGGAGAGGCAACTCCGCCGGCGATTTATCTTGCCGACGGCAAAGTGGGTAGCCCACTCTCGGAGAATGCCGAGCAACAGCGGAGCGACATTCTTGCGGCCGTTCGGGAAAGCGTTTCGGCGGGAAAGCCCCGCGTCCTGCTGAAAGCCGAGAGAAAGGTGAAACATAAGGATATCGCCAGAATCCTAGAGATCATCAATGAGGTACCCGACGTGAGTACCTATATTGCCGTATTTGAACGGGATTGAGCGGTGGGCAAAAGAAGACAATACGCGTGAGCGCGGAATCTCATGCATCATGTCGTTTGCCAACAATGCGGAACAAAAATAGCGGTCGCGGACACCCTACGCGACCGGGAGATCATTTGCCCAAAATGCGGCGAAACCATTCGATTTATGGGCCATTCTCAGAGTGATGATTCATTGATCGATAGTTCAGGAGCCACTGAGCCAGGGGAGACCACCCTATCTTTCGAACGAGTCGATGTCCCGGAAGATGCCATGGACATGACCCCGATGGTCGATGTGGTGTTTCAATTGCTCATTTTCTTTATGATGACGGCAGCTTTTAGCCTTCAAAAGTCTTTGGAACTACCGCCATCAAGCCCACAGGACCCCACGGCTCAAAGCATGACATTGGAAGATCTGGACAACGAAAGCGATTTTGTCATCGTGCGGATTGACCACGAAAACAACATTACCGTTGACGGCCAAGATGCCCCGAGTGAACATGAATTGCTCAGCAAACTCAGGGAAGCCAAGGGGGGAATAGCCCGCACAGGACAAGCCCCCCGAACCGGCATGCTCGTGTTGGCCGATCCGGAATGCCGTCACGAGACAGTCGTGATGGTCCTCGATGCAGGCAACGCGGTGGGCATGGAACGGGTCCGCTTGGCCACGGTTGAAGACACAATGTTTTAACTCTACAAGACCGCAAGTGACGAGGCCGACATTAAGTCGTTTCATCATGGCACGACGAGAATGAGGTGGATTGTCAAAGCCGAAAAGTAACTAAGAGTGTTCTGGAAAGCCAAGAGGTGCTCGACGCGTGACCGTTTTCATGATCACTCGAGACGCTAATTAACATCAACCGTGGCATGTCCCGGACAGTGTTTTCTGTCGAATCTGATTGAGTGTAATGACCGATGGTCGTCCTGAAGTTCCGGCACTGGCCATGACAAATATCCCTGCGGAAGAATTGATTAAACTGCTTGCAGAAAAAGACCTCGTGGCCCCTGAGGTCTTAGAGGAGTTGCGCAACCAAGTGGCGATGTCGCGGAAGGGGCCCAAACCGATCCATGCCGCGGCCCTTGCCAAAATCCTTGTGGACAAGGGGTACCTCTCGCGACTATCGGCACAGCGGTTGATGGCCAAACTGGAAAGCGATTGGGCTCAGAAAACGCATCGCCAAAAACCGGATCCTTTGCTCTTAAAGCCCAAGCCAGCGACACCCAGCCCGGCTGAGGGTGAAATAAGACTGGCTGACGAGGAAGAGCCTGTTATCGACTTGATCGCCTTGGAGGACGACGCCTCTGTACCCCCGCCCGTTCCGCAGAAGGCCGCAACGGCCCAGCCTCCTGCCGAGGCGAAACCGCAACAAACGGAACCGCCCGTTCCCGATGAGGAAAAGTCGCAAGTTGATGACTTGCTCAGCACGTTAACTCCGGCGACAACAGCCCCCGCTGCAGCCCCCCCTGTGACCTGGGAACGGCGCCGTAAAAGCCCCTGGGAATCGCCGTTGTTTCTTTTGGGAGGTGGCGTTCTTCTCCTTTTGGTCTTCGTCGGGATTGTGTTACTCTGGTCACTTAACCGCCGGACGGGTGACGAGTTGCTGTCCGAAGCCGATGCGGATTTTCATTCCGGTTCTTACACCCAGGCCATCTATAAGTACGGCAAATTCTTGGAGGATTTCCCCCAACATCCCCAAGCCGGACTTGCACGGGTCCGGAGTGGCCTAGCCCGAATCCGTCAAACACTGGAGAGCAGCGACCCGATCACGGCCTTTCAAACCGTGAAGCAAATCGTGCCCGAAATCGCCGCGCTGCCAGACTTCCACGCTGAGGCCGATGCCGAAATGGCGGCGGTTCTGCCTGGGCTGGCCCAACAAATCGCCCAGCAAGCCTTGGAAAAGCGGGATCCAGCGATTGTCTCGGTGGGCGAGGAGGCATTGAGTCTTTGTAACCGATATGTCCCCAAAGAACGATTCCCCGCGGCAAAGTTGGCCGACATTCAAGCGACGCTTGAACTGGCCAAACGAAGTATTTCGGAAAAAGATGCCTTGGCAGCCACGGTCAGACAAGTCGCAGAATGCCGCGCCAGTGGCAAACTCGATGAAGCCTATGCGATTTTTGAACGCTTTGCTCGTGAATATCCCCGCTCCAGGAATGATCCCGAATTGCAGAAGGCAATGTCTGAACTGGCGGAGGCCGAGAAAGAGCGGGTTCGCTTTGAACCTGCCCAGGAGACAAAATCTCCGGCTTTGCCTGTGTTGCCGTTCCGGGAGTTTGGTCTTTATTCATCCTGGATCGGCGGTCGGGCCCCCTGTTCAGAGAGTGCCATCGCTGTCCTCGGTGATCAGGAATGCGTTTATGCCGTGCAGATGGCCACTGGCCAAGTTCTCTGGCAGCGGTTTGTCGGTGGTATCTTCGCAGAGTATCCTTCGAACACGTATCCACGGATTGCCGTGGGCGGCCAGGAAACGGTCGCCGTACCCGATCCATCTTCCCAGGGCGTGATCCTGGTTGACGCGGCAACGGGGCACATCAGTCGCTTCATTCGCTTGGGCGAGCCACCCGCCAGTTGGGTGCTGACTGAGCGAAGTTACCTACTCGTGCTCGGCCGGTCAGGAAATCTCCTTATCCTCAACCCACTTGAAAGCCAAAAAGTGGGAACATTTCGCTTTCCACAACCGGCGGCCTATCCTCCCGCTGTTGATCCCGTGACCCGCCGGGCGTTTATCCTGGGCGAACATTCCCATCTGTTCGTCATTCGGCTTGATTCGCGAGAGTGTGAGCAAGTCGTTTATCTTGGCCATGAACGTGGACAAATCGTCGCACCGCCTGCCCTTGTTTCCGGTTTCCTCGTGATACCCGAACGGCGAGGTTCTACCGAAGGACGACTTCGGGTGGTTAATATTCAAGGTGGTGCGACGGACGGTCTGCGGGTCGTCCAAACGATCGACTTGCCCCGCCCGGTGGCCGGTCCGCTCCAGGTCCTCGGCACGCGATTTGTGGTCATTACAAGCGATGGGCAGTTACGGGTTTATCAACTCCGCGGCGGGGACGAAAAGCAACCGTTCGGTTTGCTTGCGGAAGGAAAAACGCCGGATCCTACAGCTTCCCAGAAGGGGTGGGCGGTCCCTCGTTTCGTACTCTTTCATAAGGACCAGGTGCTTGCGGCCGACATGGCCTTGACGCTCTTCGAACTACAGGCATCCGCCGGAAAGCTCGTTCCTCGGTGGGTCGCCTGTCAGGAAACGCTTGCCCTCTCGTCCCCCGTCGTTCAAGATTCAACTATCTTCTACATCTATCGTTATCCCGATCGGCCAGGGGTTTTCATAACAGCGGTTGACGTGGAAAGTGGCCGTGTTTTTTGGGAAAGCCAGGTGGCCGACCCTCCGCTGATGGAGGCACACCTTACCGAAGACGGTCAAAAGGCCCAGATTATTGGACAAAGTGGAAACCTCTACATCTTTGAGCCTAATGCGGCTTCATCGATGTTGGCCGGAATTCGACCTGACCGCGTTCTGCGGTTTCCGGGACTTTCGGAAGGCAAGGCGCCCATTGGTTGTGTCCTGCCATCGAAAACGCGGGTAATCGGCATCCTGGGAAATCGAGAACTTACTGTTCTTGAACCAGAACGCGATCGCATGCGTGTTGCGTCACTTCCTTTGCCAGAAGGGCTCGGTTCCGCTCCCGTTCCGTTTCGAAATGGCGTTCTCGTCGCTTTGGAGGACGGAACCCTGGCCAACCTCGACGTGACCACCGGGCGCCCGCTAGGTGAACCATACCAATGCGAAATGGCAGCCGGAGCAAGGGTCACGTGGAGTGATCTTGTTGCCCTGGACGAGACGACCCTCTTAGCAGCCAACTCGGCCGGGTGGCTCCTCAAGCTACGTTGGGCCGAGAAACCCAACGGACATTTCCAGGCAGAACACAGTCGCCTTTTTGATGCGGCAATCGCCTCACCATTGGCGATCTTGGATGATACCATCATTGCCGTTGACTCGAAGATGAGGAGCTTGGCGATCTCACTGAGCGACCTTAATACGCAGCGGACACAACCGCTGGATAGCGACCTCGTGTGGGGGCCGTGGAGTCTCTCCACCGCCGTATGCTTTGCCACGGCCGATGGCACGCTGGTCCTTTCCACACCCCAGCTCGAATTCACCAAGGTCAATTTAGAAGGTGAGCTCCCCGTGGGTAAGCCGGTTGTGACCAACAACCATCTCGTTTTCGCCACACGACAGGGATCTGTCTTTTGTGTTGATTTCGCTCGCGGCACGGTGGTGAACCGAATCAACCTCCGTATGACTTGCTGCACTGGTCCGACTATCGTCGGAGAAAATGTCTTGTTGGGGAGTCTGGACGGACGCTGGATCATGATTCCAAAAACTGACGTGTTACATGCTGC
>JAKPII010000107.1 GCA_029549885.1 Planctomycetota bacterium | reverse complement strand
CATTCGTGTTAATCGGGGGAGCCTCACCGGCCGTCCTATTGAAGAGCTCACCGAGGCCGACAAGAAGTGGCTGGACGAGGAGGTCCGGAAGCTCTATCGTGGCAAGGAGCCGGGCAGCCACATGAGAAACTTCTTCGAATGTGTCAAAGACCGTAGTTTGCCGATTTCGGACGTTTTCACCCACTGCAATTCGGTGAACGCGTGCCACATGGCCAATATTGCCATGCTTCTGAATCGGAAGGTCCGCTGGGATCCCGCCAAGTATCAGTTCGTCGACGATCCCGAAGCGAACGCCTTGACTAAGCGAAAGCAACGAGAGCCTTATACCATTACGCTCTAAGAATAACAAGGCAAATCACTTAACTCATACCATTGACGTGATTTGTGCTCGGGCGTGGCGGAGGTCATGTGACTCCGTCGCGCCCTTTTTGGTGTCACACATTTCCAATCATTGCTCGAGACAAAGCCGTTCGCTAGAATGCGGATGTTCCGATTTCGCTTTCCCCTGATTTGCCAGCCGTCTCGGGTTTTAGGAGAGTTTTCATGGCCAAGCACGTGACAACCAGACGCGATTTTCTTGCAACAGGTGTAGCGGTTCCCATGCTCTTTCTTGGCCGATACACCTACGGTCAATCGGCCAACGAGGCGATTGGGATCGGCGCCATTGGTGTCGGTGGGCGAGGATCAGGAATTGGGAACGAGGCAGCCCGTTTTGGTGTGATGCTCGCCTGTGCAGACGTTGACCGCAATCATGCAAGCAAATTTGCGTCACGTTACGGGGGCAAATGTGAGATTTACGAAGATTACCGGAAGATCCTGGATCGAAAGGATATCGATGTTGTTACCATCGGAACTCCAGACCACTGGCACACGAAAATTGCCGTGGAGGCATTGCGCGCTGGAAAGGACGTTTATTGCGAGAAACCTCTCACACTGACGATTGACGAGGGAAAAATTCTCAGACGGGTCGTGGCAGAGACTAAGCGGGTGTTTCAAGTCGGGACACAGCAGCGAAGCGATCGCCGGTTTCTCCAGGCCGTTGCGTTGGCCCGGAGTGGTCGCTTGGGAAAGAAACTGGTCGCCACCTGTTCAATTGGGGCCGGACCGCAAGGTGGCCCATTCCCGACCAGTGAGCCGCCGGCCGAGCTTAACTGGGATTTTTGGCTGGGGCAAACGCCGCTGGTACCTTACACCAAGGAACGATGCCATGGCACATTCCGTTGGTGGCTTGAATATTCTGGTGGAAAAATGACGGACTGGGGGGCACACCATGTCGATATCGCTCAGTGGGGTTTAGGTTGTGAGACTACGGGTCCTGTGGAAGTAAGCGGGGAGGGCAATTTTCCCACCATTCCCGAAAACTTTGATCCTGTAGCCTTTTTTGCCGGAAAGGTGCGGCTTCCCAATGCCTACAACACGGCAACGACATTCCGTTGCACGTTGAAGTTTGCCAATGGCAACACGATCATCGTCCAGCATGGCCCCGACAACGGCGTGTGGTTCGAAGGAGAAAATGGCCGAATTTTCGTCAACCGTGGAAGAATTACGGGCAGCCCAATTGAACAGTTAACAGATGCGGAGAAAGCCTGGTTGGAAGAAGAGGTCCGCAAGCTGTGCAAGGGACGGGAGCTCCGTGGCCATATGGCGAACTTCTTTGAATGCGTGCGGGATCGCGGCGAACCGATCTCGGATGTCGCAAGCCATCATCGGCACCTCAGCAGTTGCCACATGTGCAATATCGCTATGCTCCTGAAAAGGCCGTTGCGATGGGATCCTGAAAAGGAGGTGTTTGTCGGCGACGAACAAGCAAATGCTCTCCTCAGCCGGCCGCAACGGGCACCGTACACGATTGAGGCGTAAGCCATTTAGTTCCACGTGCTGAGGTAGGACCGAAGCCCCACCTAGACATGGGGTGATTGGGGTGGTGGAATCAAAGTCAGTACTCCGTGCTCGAACGGGTACTGGCTTTTTTGTTTGGTCTTTCAGGGACGATTTGCACACAGTCAAGAGGAAAGAGCGATGATATGATGTGGACTGGCAAAAATGCAGTCATTACAGGAGGCTCGAGCGGGTTGGGGTTGGCAATTGCGCGGGCGTTTGCCCGACGTGGCGCGAGGGTAGCCATTATTGGCCTCGAACAACACGGCGTGGAGCAAGCACGAAGCGAATTGGAAAAACACACGCAAGTCCTGCCGCTTGTTGCAGACATACGGAACGAGGTCGATGTCATTCGCTGCCGCGATGCCATTCATTCGGCCTGGGGGGCGGCCGATGTATTGGTAAATGCTGCCGGGCGTTCGATGCGGGGCGCAATTTGCGATACAACACCGGAACAGTTTCGCGAACTCTTTGAGTTGAACGTTGTAGCCCTTGTGCAAGTAACACGCGCCTTGTT
>JAKPII010000003.1 GCA_029549885.1 Planctomycetota bacterium | reverse complement strand
TGGAAACAGTACCGCATCGACGACATAATGGCGGCCATCACAGTCTATACGCTCCAAGGTGCCTTATGCCCTGAGCAGGTGAAGAGCATTCATGCGGAGGAATTCGGTGTTGTGCTGGGCAAGGAACGAGGACCCTGTTGCGATACGCTTCGCCGCAATCTGGCTGCTTTGGGTCGCCACGGTCTTCCCGAAGTGTTTGAGCAATCCCTGCTGGAGCGACTGCTTGCCTTGGGCTACATTGAGGTAGGGTTGGTTCACCTCGACGGTCATTTCGTACCCTATCACGGCAAAGCGCCTGTAGCCAAGGGATACTGGCCGCAACGTCAAGGCCCCTTCAAAGGATTTGAGCAATTCTGGGCTACAGACCATCGCGGTAGACCTATTGTTTGTCGCTTGGAGCAGGCATTCATCGCGTTCCCCCGCATGATTGTACAAATAGCTCAGCAGCTCAAAGACCAACTGGCGGCCGCCGGCAAGACGGAACACCTCATCCTGGTCTTCGATCGTGGAGCCTATTCTGCGACACTTTTTGCGCAGCTTGACGAGTTAGGTGTGGGATGGATTACCTACCAGAAGGGCAATGTCTACCATAAGCCTGAGTTCTTCTCATCTCAGGTGCAGATCTTGCGCTCCAATGACAAGGTGTTCACCACCCTGTACGAGCACAAACAGGTGACTATCACCGGTTATCGCACCGATGTGCATGCCTTGGCGCTTTACAATCCTAACCGTGATACTCAAGCCACCTTGATCACCAACTTGGATCGGCTGTATCCTGAGGCTTGCGATCCCATGCTCCTGATCGGTGGATTGAAAGACCGTTGGTGCGAGGAGAACTTCTTTAAGGTAGCCAAAACAGGAGAAGACATCGACCACCTCATGGGCTTCGACATCAGCCCCATGGGAGACGAAGAGTACTTGGTGCCGAATCCGAAGTACCATGATGCTCTGCAACGTATCGAACAGCTACGAACACGCCAAGTGAAGATACAACGGCAAGTAGACACGCTACTAAAGCGTTACCAAGATCTCAAGCGCAAACCTGGGTTTGAACGATGGATGGAATCCAAGAAAAACCAGAAATTATTGGCTACACATAAGGCTATCAGCTCAGAGCTCGTTAAATTGGAGAGTCAAGTAGAACAAGAGCCGGAATATATATCATACAAGCAGCTTAAAGAGAAAGAATACAACGTGTTTCGTTTCCATCGACATCGTGTAATCATGGGACTCAAGATGGTGGCATATCATGTACGCCAACAGATGCGTGAGATGGCGGCAAAATTTTTCTCCGATCCGCGAGAACTCTCAAAGTTTCTCTATGTCCTCCTGCGTGCTGGCGGGAGCTACGAATTCGGTATGGACCACGACACGATACGCCTGGTGGCACCGGCCATGCCTCGCTACCGGGAGGCCGCCCAAGCTTTACTACATGCCTTCAACGAATTGCACCCCACCACCCTCGACCGCAGGCGTAAACCTTTGGTCTTCGCCCTTGAGGCGAGATCGGTTCCGCAACGCCCGTTTGGTCAACGTCACACCTGACCGAAGTGAACTTGACCATCACGATTCCGGGTGAGAACGTTCGTTCCCGACACGGAGGTAGGTTTCTTTAGGGGCGTTTGTATCGATGTCTTCACAGATAGGAGTCCCCTTATGTGACCA
>JAKPII010000137.1 GCA_029549885.1 Planctomycetota bacterium | reverse complement strand
CTCGAACTTGGGCCGCTTCCAATTCTCGCTGGAGAGGCAATACAAAGTGAGCTGTTCAATTCCCAATCGGACGCACTCTTCGACCGTCCGGCGAACAGCCGCCACACCGTGACGGTGTCCCTCAATGCGAGGCAACCCCCGCCGCTGCGCCCAGCGACCGTTGCCGTCCATAATGGCAGCGATATGCCGGGGCCGCTTCTCCGGTGGGACATCTAAAGCGTCGGACGTTTTTAGCAGCTCTCCACACATCAGGTTTTGGGAATCAAGCGTCGCCTCAAATCGGGAATCTGACATCTTGCCCTAACATCCAGTTTAGCAAAAACATTCGCCCGGCGACCATGTGGGGTTTGCCACAAGTCCTGTCATTTCCCTTGAAAATAGCCGTCGGGTGTGGAGGCTTGAAGCACACACTCTGAAGGACGAAGCCCGTTTAGCAAATGATCGTTTGCTCGCGGTCGGGGCCCACAGAAACCATCTCAATGGGACACCGTAGTAACTCTGCCAGGCGATCGAGATATGCCCGCGCTGCCTTGGGCAAGTCCTGCAAGCGGCGGACGTGCTGGATCTCCTCGGACCATCCGGGGAGTGTCTCATACACAGGCTTCACGCGTCGCAGTTGCTCGACATGGCTGGGGAAATGGGTAATCCGCTCCCCGTCCAATTCGTAAGCCACGCAAATCTTTAGCTCGGGCAACGTGCTCAGAACATCCAGGAGCATCACGGCAATAGCGTCAACGCCACTCAGTCGAGCCGTGTAACGCACGGCAACGGCATCGAACCAGCCGCAGCGCCTCGGGCGGCGGGTGACCGTTCCGTATTCGTTTCCCCGATCCCGGATGGTCTGACCGATAGGGTTGTCCTGCTCTGTCGGGAAAGGCCCACCGCCGACACGTGTTGTATATGCTTTGACTACCCCCAAAACCTTTTTTATATACTTGGCCGGAATCCCCGAGCCTGCCGAAATCCCCGCACCGGAGCTATTGCTGCTCGTCACATAGGGAAAGGTTCCATGGTCAACATCAAGGAGGGCTCCTTGTGCCCCCTCTAGGAGGATCCGCCGCTCACGTTCCGCGGCAGTCAACAAAAACTCCGTCGTGTCGCACACAAAAGGTCGGATGGCCTCGGCGTAACCGGAGTACTCACGGAAGATGGCGGCCGCATCGAGGGACGGGCTATCTGGCGAAACCCCCAGGGGGACCAGAAACCGGGCCTTGGCCTGCACGATGGCCTCAATCCGCTCTTTGAAACCAGACTCGAACAGGTCCCCTACCCTAATGGCATGCGACCGTCCCACCTTGTCTCGGTAACATGGCCCAATGCCTCGAAGCGTCGTGCCAATAGCCTCACCGCTTGGGCACTCGTTGAGGATACGATCCTCCTCCAAGTGCCATGGGAAGATGACATGGGCGCGATCACTCAAAAGAAGATTGTTCGAGATGGAGACCCCTCTTGAGCGGAGCAGGGCAATCTCATCGAGAAGCGTCTTCAAATTGACGACAACGCCGGACGCGATGACACACGTCACGTTGGGTTGAAAGATTCCGCTAGGGATCAGGGACAGCTTAAAAGTCTGACCTTGTCTCACGACGGTATGACCGGCGTTGGCCCCGCCCTGATACCGAACCACAATTTCGTGGTCTTCGGTAAGGAGATCGACGATCTTCCCTTTTGCTTCGTCGCCCCATTGCAGACCAATGACAGCGGTGGCGCTCACGAGATTCACCTTTCTCTTGTTAGTCAACACGATCACGAAAGTCCGTCGTCCAACCTATGCCGTTCCCAAAGGCCGAAATTCCGAAAACAAGCGCGAGCGGAAGCCCGCGCGTTTGTGGTTTGCGCGGCTAGAACCGCTGGTCCCCTCCGTGCCACGGCCAGTTTCGTCTAGAACAGCTCCAGAGTTGCAGTCTAATCGCCATCAGTTCGAACCGTCAAGGAACCGCACGCTCGGAACTTCGGACCGGGGAGAAGGCTCAATTCGTCCACACACGTGTTCATCACCCGCAGCGATATTGACAGGGACGGCAAAACCATTAAAATCCCGATTGCTGGGGGGATCGCGTTGGCAAGCGGATGGGAAATCTAAAGCCGGGGCCGACACGGAATGGATGTCCAGCGTTGCGGCACAACTTGGGTCGTTCATGCCCCTGCAAAAGTGAACCTTTTCTTCGAGGTGCACGGCCGCCGCGAAGACGGATACCATCTCGTCGAGACGCTGGTTTGTCCTATCAGCCTCTACGATACCCTCGCTTTTGAGGAAAATCCGGATGACGACGTGGTCCTCAGTGTACAATTTATCACGGGAGGGGCGTCGCTCCCGGAGTGTGGTTTTGACACGGTTCCCGACGGCCCGAGCAACTTGGTTTATCGGGCCGCCGAACTGGTAAAGAAAGAAACCGGCACCCGCAAAGGTGCGAAGATCCGTTTGTGGAAGCGGATTCCGACAGGCGCAGGGTTGGGGGGAGGGTCTTCCGACGCGGCAGCCACGTTGTTGGGTTTGTGCCGTCTCTGGGGATTAACTCCCGGGATGGCGGAACTACGAGCGTGGGCTGCGCGCCTGGGAAGTGATGTACCCCTGTTCCTGGAAGGAGGCCCCTGCATCTGTCGCGGACGCGGCGAGATCGTAAACCGCGTGAATGGGTTTACCCGGCTTGACATGGTGATCGTCAAACCTAGGGTAAGCCTATCCACGGCCAGTGTTTATGCGGCGTGTCGTGTCCCCGAAGTACCGCAGCGTATTGAGGCGATCCTTGCCGCGTGGTCATCGGGGGACCGGAAACGACTCGGCGAATTCCTGTTTAACCGTTTGGAGGAAGCCGCAAAGAGAATCGCACCGAGTGTTGATGAGGTGGGTGCCCGTTTGCGGCAAACCGATTGTCTGGGAGCGAGTATGACGGGAAGTGGGTCGTGTTGCTTCGCGCTGTATTGGCATCGGAAACACGCCATCGCGGTGGCACGGAGATTTATGGCTGAGAAGGTGGGAGCCGTCTTTGTCGTGCACACGGTGGCCTAGCGTGCCCCTTGGGAAAGGAGGTCGGCCGTGCAAATCACTGAAGTCCGCATCAAGCTCATGGACGAGCCAGGAGAACGGCTGAAGGCCTTTTGCTCGATCACGTTTGATGATTGTTTCGTCGTCCGGGACTTGAAAATTATCGAAGGGGCGAACGGTCCTTTTGTGGCCATGCCTAGCCGCAAACTGACCGCGCGCTGTCCCAACTGCCGCACGAAGAATCACTTGCGGGCCCAATACTGCAATCAGTGCGGCATCCGCTTGAAGGAGCCGCCGATCGCCCGGGACGAAGA
This sequence comes from Planctomycetota bacterium, assembly GCA_029549885.1. Classification (GTDB taxonomy): domain Bacteria; phylum Planctomycetota; class Planctomycetia; order Pirellulales; family Thermoguttaceae; genus Thermogutta. The sequence continues at coordinate 8,914 of JAKPII010000137.1, read as the reverse complement.
AGGGAGGGCAAAACTTTACGCTGATATTGCCCATCCCATCAATTCCCAGGCCCGCGAAATGATCCAATCCCGGGTCATTAAGGCCTATGAAGAGGAAAAGGCCCGCTCGAAAATGCCGGGTTACGTCCCGCCGGTCTACGATGAGTATGACGAAGAGCAGACAGCTCAGGCGGCCGAACGTCCATATGACGTTGTAAGGCGGAAGGCCCACAGCGGCAAAGAGGAAATTAAACAGCCGCATCAGTCGCGGGAAGGAGTACCACAAAAGGACCAGGTAAATCCCCCTTCCGGCGGCTAGTTACGGTCGCGTGTCGGCCGATGTTCAGCGACGAAAAGCGAAACGTAGGATGAGTCACATCTCTCGCTCATCTAATCGGGGCGACTGGATTTGAACCAGCGACCTCTTGGTCCCGAACCAAGCGCTCTAGCCAGGCTGAGCTACGCCCCGGGCGTTAACTCATTAGAAAAGGCCAACCGGGCGGCAAAAAACGCCCTCGCTGACCCATATCCGTCGTCCTTAAAGTGTAATCGGTTGATTTGGACGCCGTCAATCGGGAGCCATTAAGCCTTTCAAGCAAAAGGAGAGCCAGCCGAAAATATTACGTCTCAGGGATTGCTAAGCCGATGTAACGGAATAATCGTCAAAGGTTACCAGGCTTGGCGACCGCCACGCCCGCGGAAGTTTTTTGGGCCAGCCCCTCTTCCCTGGCGGACGGGATAAGCTATATTTAAAGAAAGTATAATGGCGATGGGGTTCGCCACTAATTGTAGCTTCGCATGCTAGCTACTGATGACCCCTACCTGGTTTTCGGTAGGGGTTTTCTTTTGGCCTTGCCCTACCGAAGTGGTTAACTCGGCGGGGATCTCACGGCCGGCCACCGAGAATCCTCGTGCAGCGGTTGGTCTCACACTGTAAAGGGATCTGGGTTCGCAACATGGAGCGTTTTCGTTTGCTTGGCACCCTTGCTTTGGTCACGTTGCTATCTTCCGACGTCGTCCTGATCGGTCTGGGAGGTGGACTTGGTTCGGTCGCCCGCTATCTCGTGGGAAAGCTAATCCACGAGGGAAGTGGAGAAAATGTCTTTCCGATAGGCACGCTGGTTGTCAACGTTTTGGGATGCTTTTTCCTCGGGATGCTTATTGGGGTTTTTCTCGAACAGGGGAGTCATCGGGTGACCGGATGGCTGAACTTCCTGGGCACCGGATTCTGCGGAGGATTTACAACGTTTTCGGCTCTCCAATGGGAAACCGTCCGGCTTATCCACGACGGCCGCTGGGTTGTGGCCGCCGTCAACGTTGGCCTCAGTATTTTTGCCGGCTTGGTCGGTATTGTCGTCGGTTACTTGATCGGGCGGTGGGTATCTTTTTATGTGGACTAGCCGAGATTGCGAGCGATTCTTGACACGATCGTCGGTCGAATTTCAAGACACCTAATCGCAAACTCAGCCAGCAAGAAATTTCCGCACCTCGTTCCAATTCGCTGGCCCATAGCCGATCGCCATTGCGAGGAGGAACCCGGCTACGAAATTGATGATTCCTGTGCCGATGATAAAAAGAATGACGTACAATGGTCCGTCCCTACTTCCTTCTTTAGTCAGAAAGCTATCACCGCTGACCGGACAAATAGCGTCTTACGCCTCAGTGCTTACCCGATCGAAGAAATCGACGTACTTGTTTCGGTCTTCCGGGTTTTTTCGGGCTTCAATCGCTGATCGCGGATGCAGGTTAAGTTGGCCCGTGATGTTGTACTGGACATAAGGCCCCCATTCCACCTCGTTGCGCAGCGGCTCAATGTAATCCTGCAAGAATTGGAGCACGGGGCGAATCCGGAACTTAGGATTGCGGAGGAAGCCGATCAGGAGCTCCATGGGACAGTTGCCCGCTCCCCGCCCCAAACCACCCATGGATGCATCGACGCGGTTCGCTCCATGAATGATCGCCTCGATGGTGTTGGCAAAAGCCAGTTGCTGATTGTTATGGGCGTGGATTCCCACGGTTTTGCCTTTGTCCTTGACATAACTCAAATAAATCTTAACAAGGCGCTCAATTTGCTCGGTATAAAGTGCGCCGAAACTGTCGACTACGACGACGACTTCAGCAGGCGTCTGCGATATGAGCCCGAGGCATTGCTCGATTTCGACCTCAGTGGCTTGTGAGACCGCCATCAAATTAGCCGACGTCTCATAACCTTTTTCGTGGGCAGCCTTGATCATCTCGCAAGCTTCGACGGTTTGGTGGACATAGAAAGCCACCCGGACCATGTCCACAACGCTTCGATCCTTTGGCAGCAGATCCGTTTTCCAGTCCGATTTACCGGCATCCATCATGACGGCGAGTTTTAATGACGTGGGATTGTCACCGACAATTCGCCGGACATCATCCTCATCGCAGAATTTCCACGCCCCGAAACGGTCGCGCTGGAAGACTTTTTTCGATGCTTTGTAACCAATCTCCATGTAGTCGATGCCCGCTTCCACGCACGTTTGATACACCCCTTTCACAAATTCGTCCGAGAAATGATGGTCGTTGACAAGTCCCCCATCGCGAATCGTGCAATCTAGCACCTTTAACTCCGGACGATAGGTAATCCAGGGCGCGCGTTCCTGAGAGTCGGGTACCATATCTTTCGGTTCCTTTCTGTCGTCAATCGCTCACTGTCACAAACGGAGTCATCTTGTGGGAAAGGACACTTGCCACCCGGCTTTTCACCGAATCCTAGACCCGCCAAGGAAACTATATCTTACCAAAACTCATGCGCCTGGGGTGTACAAGGTGACGTTTTTGGGTGTTCGAACTGCAAAAGTAGGCGTGTCTTCGTCGTGGGACCTTGACCGCCCTCATAGACTTGAGGATCGGCTGAGGGCCACACCCTTCGGCTGGATTATTCGGAATGACCCATACAAAGCGTCAATTCGGGAGGTACCCTGTCAATGGCGGAAGTGACGATCACGGTTCGGCCCCGCGGCCCTTATCTTGTGCAAGGAAATGTTCGTATCGTGGATGCCGACGGAAACGAATATCCTGTTGATCCTTCCAAGCCCGTTGCCCTGTGTCGCTGTGGGGCCTCGCAGAAAAGACCGTTTTGCGACGGTGCCCATAAGTCGTGCGGATTCGAGGGTGACGATCGGGCGACACCTCCTGGCGCGTAACACCCGAGGCGAGTCTTCCCGCTCGGACGGCATGTTCAGCAAAACGCTCAGCGTTCGCGTGCATTCTTCGGGGCGAGCGCGGTTCGCATGTTTTCGGTAACCGTCCAACTCCAGGTTTCTGGAATAATGTCCCAGATCACAAAAGTGACCAAAAGGCCGGAAATGATCGGGCTTGTAGGAGCTATCGGGCCGGTTGGACCTTCGGAGTCATCTCGAGAAATGGCGAAAAAAAGGGATTTAACCAAAAGCCCATCCCAAAGTTCCCTCTCCCTCTGGGAGAGGTTCGCGGTGAGGGCGAGCGATCGTCGCAGTCGATCGAGAAAACCGGCAGCGATTCGAGTCACCCTCACCCCCGGCCCCTCTTTCGCCGAACGGGAGAGGGGAGGTTGTGGGATAGGTTCTAAGGACGCCCGCCAACGTCGGTGGTAAAAAGAGTTCGTCTCTCCCCCACCATAGAGCTATCCGTGGGGTGTTTGACGACGTTGGTTGACGGCCAACCCATGCAGTTTGCGCGTTTTAGGGGAATAATACGGTCGTTCCGCAAGTAAATTGCTTTCAGCAATGCCGTCCCCTTAGTAAACTGGAATAGATTGCCGTGGTGCTCCAAGGAGGCCGCATCACAGCCGGGCCAGCCTGTGGACCGGTGCACGGGCAAAACCGGCGGTCCACACCCTGGGGTAAGCGTCTGTTGCGCATCGAGGTTTTTCGATGTCCAGGGGGCTTTCGAACGTGAAGGATGGAGGGCAGAAAAAGGGCAACGTCGCCTGATTTTTGGAGGAAAACGCATCGATGAGTTCGCTGTTTGGATTGATCACCAATAAACCGGCAGATTTGGCGCTTTCCCTGCGGGGCCCGAGCGCGGATCATCCCAACGTCAAGCCGGCGGCAGCCTGGGGCATCGGTTGGTATGAAGGATCGCGACCGCGGGTAGCTAAGCAAATTCATTTGGCAGGTGGTTCCCTCTGCGACAAGAGTGAGTTTACCCCAGGGGCATCGCGATTGTTCTTGGTCCATTTTGAGGAAAAGGTCTCCGGCGGGGAAAAGGAAACCGATCTCTGTCCGTTTCATTATCGCCATTGGCTATTTAGCCATACGGGCGAGCTCGATCGCGAAGCATTTGTCCACCTCCTGGAACCCGCGCATGTCCAGTCGCTCAATGGTGAGAGCGGGTCTGAGGTGTTTTTTCACTGGATTATGCAGAACATCAAGAAGACGCGGGACCTGGTTCCCAGCCTTCTTGATTCGTTGCGTGACGTGTCAGAAAACAAGTTGAGTTTTCTCCTCAGCAACGGGCGATGGCTCTTTGCATATGCTCGTGGGCAAAAGCTTTATTACCACGAACGTCGGTTTCCCACATCGGCCGGGACGTTCGTCATCCGTGTGCCCAATGTGGATGCGGTGATCTCCAGCACCATCCTGGCCAACGAGAGCGCCATTCTGGTTTCGACAGACAAACTCGGTGACGAAGCGTGGGAACCCGTTCCCGATGGTCACCTCTTAGCCGTGACACCTCGCCTCGACGTCATCCTTATCGACCTGGCAGAGAATTCACCTTCCCCCACCTGAAGAAAGCCCCTCTTTCAGCCGCCGCTGACGCGTGAGACCAGACTATGTTGCAAGGGTCGCGGCAGATTAACTGCTCGCACTGCGATAACTATGGAGGGCAAGTTGAAAAACGGCTCGACAAACCGCGAAGACAATGACCGTTGCAGCGATGGTGTAAAGGGGTAGGAGCCATTCTTCCAAGGACTGCGGTCGAATCGATTGGACCAAAAAGCGCGAGGGGACGTTGATGGCAACCAAGACCGGAATGATGAAGGTGAAAAACCATCGAAAAGGCCGCCCGAAGCGTCCCTCGTAAATCTCCATGGGATACCTGCCAAAACTGACGATGTAGAACCAAAAGTCAAATAGTGTCTCATTACGGCCTAACCATACGGCCGTCGCTGCCAAAAGGAACATCAAACTGTAAAGGATGACGACACCGCAAAGCAGGTAAAAGACATAAAGAACGATTGTCACCGGCGAGGGCCACACCCCGAGGCATCGCAAGGAATAGACGGCTAATCCTAGCCCCACCAAAAAGTTGCCGCTCGAAGACCAATCCACGCGTTGCAACGACACGAGGAACTGCGTGTCAACCGGTTTGACGAGGACGAAGTCCAGGCCGCCCCGTCGGATGAGTTCTCCGAAATTATCCGCATTGGTCATGAATAACATGCCGGCAAGGCTGTTAATCATCAGTGCGGTGCCAGTGAAGACGAAAAACTCGTACTTACCCCAGCCGGTGTCGCGGCCCAGTGATGGCGTGTAGTGAAAGATAAGGATATAGAAGCCCAAGTTCATGAAGACCCATGACAAGGACGAGATGAACTCGATGAGAAAATTGGCGCGAAAGGTCATGTCCCGAATGAGGCTGTTTCGGGCAAAGGTGGCGAAGATCTGCAAGTACCGTAAAGGCTGCGGCACGGTTTAGCCTCCAAAACCACTATAGTGCCGAAGTCCACGACGAAGCGCCACTTGCGCAAGGAAGGCGAATACGATGACCCAACCTGCCTGGACCAATAACCCGGTCACTAAGGCCGCTCCCTGAACCTTGCCAAGAAAGACCGCCGCCGGAAAATAGGCGAGGTACTGAAGGGGTATCAGTTTCACCACCGTGGCCATGGGCTCCGGCAGCATGTCAATCGGAAACATGTGCCCCGAAAAAAAGAAGCTCAGAAGCATATAGATGAACAAGAAAGAACTGACCTCGAGGAACCAGAAGCCAAGAAGTCCGAGCGTCGCTTCCAAGAAGAAACCAAGCAGAAATGCCAAAACAAGCGACGCAATATACGTCGCCCAAACAAGCCCATGCGGTGTTTCCTGAAAGAAACCCCGACACAGATAAAAGACCACCGCAAACGGGACGATCGCCACGCTGTAGTACACGAGCTTGTGAGCCAGGCGATAGAAGAAAAGGTATTCGAGCAGCCCAATCGGCTGGACGATGAACCGCTTGATCGTTCCTTCTCGAATCTCGCGGGTAATCCCCGACGCCAAGCCCGGCATGCTCGAAAACGCCCGACTGAGCATCGTCAACAAGTAGTAGGCCACCATGTCGTGGTAACTGTAGCCCACAATCCGTCCTTCACTACCGTTACCAGTGGGCAAGGCTGAGAAGACGGCACCCCAGAGGAAGATCTGTGTGATGATGGGGAGAAACCGCATGAGCGTCCCCAGCATGAAATCCCCTCGATAAATAATTCGCTCCTGGATGCTGATTCGCAGAATCGTGATCCATAAGCGCCACCGGTAAACCGGTGCGAAAATGGTATCGACGATAGCAGGGCTGGGGTACGTCATAAGTCGCTCAGGTTTAGGACCAAGAGAGCGTGCTATCAATCCTATGCTAGTGGTTTGCCGAGTGGGTCGTGTCTTCCGGTACTGCCGAATTTCCCCGTTCCTGGGATAACCGAGAATTTCTCGCGGAGGCAAACAGGGCGGCGATCAGTTCCTCAAGGGGCGGGTCTTCCACGCTAACATCCTCCGCGATATATCGGGCAAGGACAGCCCGAATGACTTCTGTCGCCTCGTTGCGCGCAACCCGCAGCCTAACCCGCGGTGGTTCCCGAAGGATGATTTTTCCAAATCGGGACAAATCGGTGGGAACCTGTCCATCGGAAAACCGTATTGTGATGATTTTGTAATCCCCCAGGTGATCCACAAGGTTGGTTAGGGAACCATCATAAATAATTTGTCCATCAAAAATGACAACAACTCGCCGACACAGTACGACCACGTCCTTCATGTAGTGGCTTGTCAGAATGACGGTCGTCCCGGTCCGGGCCTGATATTCCCGCAAGAACTGCTGGATCGTGTACTGGGCCACCACGTCCAGGCCGATCGTCGGCTCGTCGAGAAAGAGCACTTGGGGCGAGTGCAACAGTGCGGCCACCAATTCCATCTTCATGCGCTCCCCCAGGGATAACTCCCGCACAGGACGGTGGAGGAGCTGGCGAACTCCTAGCATCTCCGTTAGTTCATCGCGCACTCGGGTGAACTGGTCTGGCGGGATGCCGTAAATCTGTTGGTGAAGGTGGAACGATTCAGCCGCTGGCAGGTCCCACCACAATTGGTTCTTCTGTCCCATCACCAGGGCAAAGCGCCGTCGATAAGCGTTCTCCCGTCGCCAGGGGATGTGGCCAAGGACGCGGGCCTCGCCCGAGGTGGGCGTAATGATTCCCGAAAGAAGCTTGAGGGTTGTTGTCTTTCCCGCCCCATTTGGCCCGAGGAACGCAACGAACTCGCCGCTTTCGATCGTGAGATCAATTGACCGAACCGCGTGCACGTATTCATACTCGGGACGGAATAACGCCCGGAGAGTGGCCACAAGCCCCTCTTTCTTGCGGGTAACACGGTATGTCTTTGATAATCCCCTAATTTCGATGGCAGCCATACTGTCGATTATAGGACGCGGGAAAAACCGTCGGAACTCATTTCGGTTGGACCATCAGTCACAGCACACATTGGAAGACGACACCGCCGATGGCTTTACACACCCCAAGTCTCTTGAGAAGTGATCCCGTGTTGGATAATGTGGAGTTTTCGTTGCTTTTCCATGGAATCGTATCTGTGTGAGCTTGGTTTGGCTGGAGAGGACCACCCGGCAAACCAAGCCCAGTGGATAAGGCGAGGGACGTTTCATGCCCCCACATGGTCAGCGTGAGACTTGGACAACCCGCATTGGCGTGATCCTGGCTGTCACAGGAAGTGCCGTCGGACTGGGCAACTTTTTGCGATTCCCCGGGCTAGCCGCTCAATACGGCGGTGGCGCGTTCATGGTAGCCTACCTCTGCGCGTTTCTTTTTCTTGGGCTGCCCATTGCCTTTGCCGAATGGGCCATGGGGCGGTATGGCGGGATGCACGGCCACAACTCATCACCAGGCATTTATCGAGTCATTTGGAAAAGCCGGGCAGCGCCCTACTTTGGCATTTTGGCTATGATCGTCCCGGTCGGCATCTACATGTATTACGTGTATATCGAAAGTTGGTGCCTGGCCTATGCCTGCCGGTATTTAGCCGGGGCGATGAATTTCGGCAGCGATGCGGCCCGATATCGGGAATTCTTTGAGCATTTCGTGGGGATACACAACCACGGAGAGGCGATTTCCACTCCAGGAGAAGGGCTTCTCGGTTCGGCTGTCTTCTTTTTGGTCGTGTGCTTTCTGTTCAACTTCGTCTTGATCTATCGGGGGTTAAGTAAGGGCATTGAGTGGTTCTGCCGCTGGGCCATGCCCGCCTTGGTAATCTGTGCCATCATCATATTAATTCGCGTTTTAACGTTGGGGACACCCGACCCCACAAAGCCGGAGCAAAATGTCCTCAGCGGCCTTGGTTATATGTGGAACCCGGTTAAACCCGGGATGACGTTCTGGCAGGCACTTGCCGATCCGGAAATGTGGATGAAGGCGGCCAGTCAAATCTTCTTCTCGCTTTCCGTGGGTTTCGGCATCATTATCACGTATGCAAGCTATGTGAAAAAAGATGACGATATTGCCCTGTCAAGTCTTACTGCCGCAGCAGGGAACGAGTTCTGCGAAGTGGTCCTGGGCGGACTTATGGTTGTGCCGGCCGCGTTCGTTTTTCTCGGTCCCCAAATCGGCCAACAATTGGGTAACCCGTTTGCCCTCGGATTCATGGCACTCCCCAGCGTTTTCAATCAGATGCCGGTGGGCTGGCTCTTTGGATGTCTGTTCTTCTTCTTGCTATTCCTCGCTGCGATC
>JAKPII010000496.1 GCA_029549885.1 Planctomycetota bacterium | reverse complement strand
TACCGGCAGGCATCGACCGCACCCAGAACGAGTTCCTCAACGCGGACAGGTTCCCTTGTGATGGGTTGCTCGTGTTCACCTTCTAGTCGGGCGAGAATCAAAAGATCATTGACGATCCGTTCAAGACGTTCGGTCTGCTCGTGGATGATCCTTACGAATCGATTGGCTTGGGGTGGATCCTCAAGGGCGCCGTCCAGTAGTGTCTCGAGAAACCCTTTGATGGAGGTCAGCGGGGTGCGTAGCTCGTGGCTCACGTTGGCCACAAAGTCCCGCCGCACACGGTCCGCTGCCCAAGTCCGTGTCATGTCGCGAATGATCAAAAGGAAGCCGTGAACGCGCTGGTCAGGGCCTTTAAGTTCAGCTCCCCGGATTTCCAAGTGTTGCTCGGGATCGTCATTGTGAAGCGACAGCACAGGGGGGCGCTTTAGCGACAAGAGATTCTCGACCCAGGTCAGGAACTCCGGTTTACGCAAGCATTCTCGGATAGATAGACCCTCGGCCAGAGTACCGGGAAATCGCAACAGTTGGCCTGCTGCCGGATTGTGCTTAGCGACACGACCTGCCGGCGTGACGAAAAGGAGACCATCTGGGAGATGTTCCAGGACTGCTTGATGGTCTCGTGCAATACCTTGCAAAACCTCGATCTGCTGGCGCTGCTGTGCCACATAGTCACGGAGGCGGTGGGCAAGGGCGTGCCACTCCCATAAGTCCCATGGGCGGAGGGAAGGTTCGCCTTCTAGGGCGGATTTTGTAACGACGTCCAACCGTCGCCTCAGCCACCATGTCAGCCCCCACGCAAAGGGGAGCCCTATCGCAAAAAAGACAACATTCCACGCCAAGAGACTGCGGAGGGAAGGACCATTGCCGGTCACCGTTCCGAGGTCAATGGCCGCCCAAATGATGTGTGTCTTACCCTCGACCTGTCTTGGCCACGCCATGCGCAACTGAGGGCGACCTTGCCCGCGTTTCTCTGTCCAGGTGGTGAACCGCTGGCTGGTTTTTAAGACCATTTGAACTTCTGACGGGATGTTGGGCGGTGGATTGGTCACGCTCCCAACCACATATTTTCCCGAGGCCGTGAACACCGCGAGCTCCAAACGGGTGTTCTGAATCAGGGATTGCAAGAGCCTGCTCTCTTGTAAGTCAGTGATTTTGGGCTGCGAGCCGATCTCCCCTTCGATGAGACCGCTTATAAATCGCTCCCACTCCTCGGCCTGGGCCTGTTTCAGTGATCGCTCCTGCCACGTAAGACCGACGTAGCCAACCACTGATGCCAGAAGACAGCCAATCGCCCAGGGTAGGAAGATCAACCCGAAGATGTTCACAAAAGATCGTTGTTGCATGGGCGGCGCGATCCCCTATAAAGGTGGTCTATTGCCATCTGATAGACTTATCATCGTCTGAGCATCCCGGGCTATTATGTGTAATGTCCTTTCCTTGTCCGGCTGAGCAGCAGTGAAGCCGGACGGCCTTAGGGGGAACCTCTCCACTTTGGGTAAAAAATTTGTCTTGACGAACGCGACTCCAAAACTCTACGCTAAAGCGAACGCACTAAACTGATCATCCAGCAGAAATTGTGCCGGCAACCAAGGAAGGGTCCTTTTATGCAGCCAGAGCAGGGAGCGGCGACACCGAGTTTCGAAAGCGAATCTCATCGCATTCCGGTTCCATTCTTGGATCTTGCTCGAAGTCACAGACCCTTGCGAGATCAGATCGTCGAGGCCTTGGCACGGGTTTGCGATTCCGGGGCCTTTGTGTTGGGACCTGAGGTCGAACACCTGGAGCGGATCCTCGCCCAATATTGCCACTGCGAGCACGCTATTGCCTGTGCCTCGGGGAGCGATGCCCTGCTGCTTGCCCTCATGGCCTTGGGAATTGGGCCAGGCGACGAGGTGATCGTTCCCAGTTTTACGTTCTTTGCCACAGCGAGTGCGGTCACCCGACTGGGCGCAAAACCCGTGTTCGCGGATATCGATCCGGCAACCTACAACATCTCTCCCCGAGAAGTTGCCCGACTGATCCATAAAAACACCAAGGCGATTATTCCTGTTCACCTTTTTGGCCAAGCTGCGGAAATGGAACCCATTTTGAGGCTGGCCCAACAGCATCACATCTTTGTCATTGAGGACGCGGCACAGTCGATTGGGGCTGAGTACCATCAACGGCGTGTGGGATCTTTGGGCCAGATCGGCTGTTTTAGCTTTTATCCTACGAAAAACCTGGGAGCCATGGGCGACGCCGGAATGATCACCACGCACGATGCCGAGCTTGCCGAAAAGCTGCGGGTCTTACGGGTCCATGGCATGAAACCACGATATTATCATCACTGGATTGGCATCAACAGCCGCATGGATGCTTTTCACGCGGCCACGCTCTTGGTTAAGTTCAATTGCTTGGAAACGTGGATTGCCGAACGACAGCAGATTGCCGATCGCTATTATCAGCTCTTTGCCGAATACAAACTGGCACAGGTCATTCTGCCACAGGTCCTTCCTGGCCGCCGGCACGTGTGGAATCAGTTTGTGATTCGCATTCCTCATGGGCAACGGGATTCCTTGCGAACGTACCTCCAGGAGCGCCGGATCGGAACGGAAATCTACTATCCGTTAGGGCTTCACGAACAGGCGTGTTTCCAAGATTTAGGGTATGCCCCGAGCGATTTACCTGCTACCTTTGCTGCTTCGCGGGAAGTGCTTGCCCTGCCGATCTTTCCCGGATTGACAAGCGATGAACAACGCGCCGTTGTCGCCGCCATTGCGGAGTTCTTTAAAAATCATCCTCCGCGGATTCAGGTCGGCCAGTCGTACTTCCTGAAACACCCGGCCACGCTGCGCGGGATGCGACAAGCTTCAGTTTCCAAAGGCGAAGCAGACTGAAAACCCTCGTCCATTCTCGAACAAACACCCGATCGGGATAACCAGAGGTTTTCACACCTGGGATTCCACCCCGGAACCGGAAGTTTATTTCCGCTTTTGTGCCAATTGTCCCGGAGCAAAAACCCCCGGGGGAGGCCCTTGGGGCTCCTGCTTCTTCTCCGTCTCGCCGGTCACCACCTTGCCCCAGGATGTTCCCGTGAACTCGAATTGTTTGGGCTTGTCAGC
>JAKPII010000132.1 GCA_029549885.1 Planctomycetota bacterium | reverse complement strand
GTTGCCACGAAAACCACCAAACCGTCATTCTACCGGAATGGGTCCACTCGAAAAGGTCGCTGCGCGCCGGCTGGTCTTTGGGCCGCTAGAAGGCTATAACATGATCGCCGAGTATGAGGCGATTTGCCACAATGAGGACCGGTTGAACCGTTTAGCGGCTAGTCCGCGAGGTGTGACGAACCATGCAACCATGGAACTTGCCGAGGATTTCTCGTCGAACAGCTTTGGCTGGATTGGGTGTAGGAGGATATTTGCTGCGAATGGGCAAATCGCAGGCGGAAGAAAAGCCAACAACGGGAAAATGTCCGCCCTTGGTCATGGCCACCGACCTGTTTCGTCCGCATGATGATCCGGACGATCACTGGGACCTGGCCACCGGCTATGCCCTGGCATTTCGGGGGTTAGTCGATCTCAAGGCTGTTTTGATCGATTTTCCGCGACCGAATGCGGCTAAAGACCCCGATGTCCTGGCAGTCTCTCAAATGAACTACATCACCGGGTTGAAGGTACCCGTCATCGTCGGCTCACCGCATCCGTACGCGAAAGATATGACGCTCCACGGAGATGAAGCCACACTTCGGCGTTTTGGCAGTCTATTTCGGATTCTAGAACAGTCCCCAGAGCCTGTAATCATAAGTGTTGCCGGTTCGTGCCGCGATATTGCCACCGCGTCGAAACTTCGTCCGGACCTTTTCGCTAGGAAGTGTGCGGCAATTTATTTAAATGCCGGTGCCAGTCGCCCAAGTGTTTCCCAAAAAGATGGTATGGAATGGAACGTCCGTTTGGATCCGGCGGCATACCACGCCATGTTTGAGTTGCCCTGTCCCATTTACTGGATGCCCTGTTTTGAGGACGTACGAAAGTTTCAGGTTGCAGAATATGCAACATATTTTCAATTCCAACAAGGTGAAATCCTTAGTCAAGTGAGCCCCTCGGTCCGCAAGTTCTTCGCCTATGTGTTCGAGAAGGACCATCCCCAGCCGCCAGCCGCCGATTGGCTTCGATATCTCCTGGCAGAAGAAAATGAGCCGTTGCTTTCCGCCATGGCACAGGAGCGGCGGAACATGTGGTGCACGGGTGGATTTATTCACGCGGCAGGCCTCATGGTAACTCCCGAAGGAGAATTAGTCCCTGCGAACAGCGGCAGGTCGGCGGTCTTTGAATTCGTCCCGATCACAGTTACCAAGTCCGAAGGAGGCGTGGTGGAGTGGCAACCAGGAGAGGGCGAGCAACGATTCATTTTCCGAGTCACGGATCAACAGCGTTACACCCCGGCAATGACGAGGGCCCTCCTGACCTTGTTACGCGCGTTGCCGTGATGGCTTGGAGCCTATGCCCTAATCTCCCCCTCACGCGTTCGACGGGAGACGGGTCGGGCGTGGGGGTGGCTCGAATCGCTGCAGGTTTTCCCAATGGATTCCGACGTTCGCTTGCCCTCACCCCAACCCTCTCCCAGAGGGAGAGGGAACTTTGGGATAGGCTCTAACTAGCGAGCTTATCCGTCGCCGGAAATCGCCAGGAAAACGTGCCATGTTGTTGCACCCGACGGTAGGTTTTTCCAAGTATCTGCTCCATTGTGCGGGAGCAGTGGTTGCGGGTAATCGTCTCGTGGAGGCGACGGCGCAACCCTCGAGGGGGCTGTATTGGGAGGGTCGCCGTCCTCGGCGACCGCTGTACCTCATCCGGACTGGCCCCGTGGAACTCGATCGTGTGGAGATTTTCCTTGGCGAGCGGTTCTGAGCCGTTTTGTCGCCGCAAAGAATTCACATATCGCAGGAGATTGGTCACTGAGTGCGCACGACCGAGTCCGCCCGACAGACAATTCCACGATGGCCCCCTCGCTCAGGATAGCGGCGATGAGCTGCTTCGACTTCGAGATCATCGGAACCTAGAGTTCCGAAAAGGGTTATATCTTCAAGAGAGAAAACGTCACCAAATTATGTTCGGGGCTTCTGTTCGGGGTTCCCCGGTTGGATCGGGCGCCTGCTGATCGTGAGTTGGGGGCCAAAACTGCGGTCACGAAAATGGACGTTTAGGGAGGGTTCCTCAAATGACCATGTCAGTGCGAATCTATCTTCTCGTGACAATCCTATTGATTATCGGTCGGTCGCCGAACATCGTGGCCTTGGAGCGTCCTGCCGAGCCTGTGTACGAGGTCGTGAGTCCTTTGGGGGAGCGGGTTGTTGAGGCGGGGGCCATGGCCCCTAGGTTGGAAACGCTCAACGGCAAGACGATCTGCATGGTATGGAATCATGCGTTCAAAGCGGATGTGACTCTCCCGGCTATTGCCGAGGAACTGAAAAAACGGTTTCCCGACATAAAAATTGTCCCCTATTATTCCATGCCTCTAGCTCCCTTGCCGGAACTTCCTGGATCACCCACGAAAGAGTCCGAGAATCTGCGAGCGGCTTTGAAGGCCATGGGCGCTGATGCCGTGATTGTGGGAAATGGCGGCTGCGGCATTTGCACGCCCCGCGCGTGCTATGCCACGGTGGTGGCCGAGCAGCTCGGCATCCCCGCCGTTGTGGTGACAAATCCTGGCTTCGATGAACAAGCCCGGACCATGGCCCAATACTCGGGCATTCCGTCGCTCCAGGTCGCCGTATATCCCGATCCTTTTGATCTGGAAACGGAGGCGCAACTGGTCGAGAAATCGAAGACGATCCTCGTGCCTCAGATTATTGATGCTTTGACAAAATCGATCGCGGCGGCAAAAGATTCTGTTAAAATCGATAGCCGGAAGATCGTATTTACTGGGACACTCGATGAGATTAATCGCTATTTCACGGCCCTCGGCTGGAGTGATGGATTATCCATTTCGCCGCCGACCGTGGATCGAATAGAGGAATTTCTCAAATACACGGATTATGGCCCTCACGAAGAGATCGCGGTCCTACCGCCAGCAAATCTCAAGGCGACACCGTGGACAATCGCCGCCAATGGTGTCATGGCCGGTTGCCGTCCGGAGTACATGCCGATTCTAATTGCCGCGGTGCAGGCGATGGGTGATCCTGCTTTCCGGTACAGAAGTCATGGGGCCAGTACCCATTCGATCACAAGTTTCTTTTGGGTCAACGGGCCCCTTGCGAGACAACTCGGCATTGATCATGGGCAGGGACTCATTGCCCATCCCGTCAACGCTGCCATTGGACGTGCCATGAGCCTCATTGAGAGGAATATCGCAGGGCTAAGAATTAAGGAAACCCAGATGGGTAGCTTCGGCAAGATGATGTCGTGGGTCCTGGCGGAAGACGAACAGGCTATGATCCAGTGGGGGTGGGAACCGTACCATGTTGAGAAGGGATTTGATAGAAATGCTAATACCATCACTGCGGGCACCAGCACGGTTTGGGGCCGAAATCTTGTGCCCGCGACATCCGAGCCCGAAATAATTACCCAACTCATCGCCTATGACGCTGTCAACACGGAGGCCTTTGCCAGCGGCTTTACGGGTCAAAGTCGGCGCTATGTGCTAATTGGACCCGGCGTTGCCGAAATCCTTGCCGGTGGAGGTTACACAAAGGGTACCTTGAGGCGAGATATCATGAGAATGGGTCGAAAGATCACTTACGAGGCGGTCTTTTCCCAGGTCTATGGCTCGTTTGGCCGAGTGCAACGTTCCTTCGAGGAGGAACTTCGACGGGCGTTGCGCTACAGCGAAAAAGGGAAACTGCCGCCGTGGTACCCTCGATTCCCCGGTTGGGAAGAGATTGAAACCGTGCCGGCCGTGGGCATGATTGAATTCATCGTCTGCGGAGATCCTATCAGGAATAAGGTTCAAATCCTCGCCGGTGGCCCGGGCATCGCGAGCAAAGAAATCAAATTGCCCGCCAACTGGGATGAACTCATGCAGAAAGCAGGATACCGTCCGCTGCGAGAGTTCTATCTTCAGTAGCGATGGTTTACGGAAAAGCCGTTGGCGGCCAGTTTCCGGTAGTGCGTTGGATCTGTCAGCCTGTGTCTGAGTTCGCGAGCTAAATACCTCCACCTGGGCAGTTCAGTGCCCTAACTGGCGAGCTTTTACCCATCGCCCGAAAACTCTCGGTTTGCCGGGAAAAATCGCCGTGTTGTTCCACCCAGCGTTGCCTTTTTTCAAGGATTGCCTGTATCGGGAGGGTCGCCGTCCTCGGCGACCGCTGGATCTATTGCATCTATCCTCGGCGACCGCGCGAGGATCAGCGTCTGCGATGACCCAATCACCGGACGGCGTGGACGCCGTCCCTCCCGGGGCTACACTATCATCGACGCCTGTCAAGTGGCGTACGGGGGCCGTTAGGAATGGCGTCCCGCTCCTTCGATTCGGCGAAACGGTCAGGTACCGTTTCTCGTAATTGTCCGCCGTAGTCACCTTCGCGCTCTGTCGCGTCTGCCGTGTGGTCTCGCTTGTTTGTCCTGTCCGTTGCCAATCTGGGAGGGACGCGGTCCCCGGCGTCCTTTGGTACTAGTTTGGCGTGCGTCATGGTCGTTCCCTGTAGTTGCGGCAGACACACGGGCCTAGGGCAGGCACGGGGGCCTGCCCCTACGGTTTCAATCGGTGCGTGTAGGGGCAACCCCCCGTGGTTGCCCCTTTATGCGCAGCGCCCAGGGTTCGCGTTTATGCGCTCATTCGTTGTTTGAATTTGACGGGGACCCGGGCGCTGGTTACGTTCTGGGGCCTGCCCCTACGGTTTCGATGGAATGCGCGTACGGGCAACCCCCTGTGGTTGCTCACCG
Source organism: Planctomycetota bacterium (assembly GCA_029549885.1). Classification (GTDB taxonomy): domain Bacteria; phylum Planctomycetota; class Planctomycetia; order Pirellulales; family Thermoguttaceae; genus Thermogutta. The sequence goes on along the minus strand of JAKPII010000132.1, from coordinate 9,677 downwards.
TGGTCACTTTCGCCTGGTGGCACGCCCCGCCCCCACGAGAATCTGTTGAGACAGGCAATAACCGTGAGGCAGATGGACCAGACTGCCGCCGTGTTTTATTAGGGGCAGCACATGGGGCGCTATGGTTGGGCAGTGCTTCCCTCTTCTCAACGGGCGACAATCTTAGCCAAAGGGTTGCTTTTGCTTGTGGCTGTCCACATAATAGGGCACACCTGATGAGTTCCACATCGTTTTCCCTCAACTCACCTATGTCGGGAGGCAAATCATGAGTCGTTCACTGAAGCGATGTGTCGGGGTGTTGTTTTTGTTTTCTCTTGGGTGGGTAGGTCACAACCTACTGGCCGAACAGGCGGGCATCTCTCCTTGGTCGAAGAACCCCTATTATTGGCAGTACAATGGCAAGCCCGTCATGCTCATTGGGGGAAGCAAAGATGACAACCTCTTCCAGATTCCCGATCTGAAAGAGCACCTCGACGAGATGGTAGCCGTCGGGGCCAACTACATTCGGAATACGATGAGCGATCGGCCAGACAAGGGCTTTGAGGTCTATCCTTTCAAAAAGCTAGAGAATGGCAAATACGACCTGAACCAGTGGAACGACGAATACTGGCAGCGATTTGAGAATCTTCTTAAGTGGACGAAGGAGCGCAACATCTTCGTACAAATCGAGGTTTGGGATCGATTCGATTACTCGCGGGACAATTGGGAGCCCCATCCTTATAACCCCAAAAACAATATCAACTACACCTACGAGGAATCGGGATTTGCGGAACATTATCCCGACCACCCGGGCAGCAACAAACAGCCCTTCTTTTTCACCACGCCCTATCAACGTAACAACAAGGTTGTGTTCCCTTATCAAGAGCGGTTCGTCGATAAGATGCTCTCCTATTCCCTGCAATACGATCACGTGCTTTACTGCATCGACAATGAGACGTCGGGCGAAGAAGAATGGGCAAAATACTGGGCGGAGCATATCCGACGAAAGGCCGCACAGATCGGTAAGAAGGTCTGCGTGACCGAAATGTGGGACGACTGGGATCTTAAAGCGCCGAGGCATCGGCGAACGCTGGACCATCCCGAACTTTATGCATTTGCCGACATCTCTCAGAACAATCATCAAAAGGGGCAAACGCACTGGGATAATTTCCAGTGGGTTCGGGATTATGTGAAAAATCAACCGCGGCCTCTCAACAGCGTCAAAATCTACGGGGCCGATACAGGTCGTTACGGGAACGATCAAGATGGCGTCGAGCGGTTCTGGCGACTCCTTCTCGGGGGCGCCGCGGCGGTCCGTTTCCACCGGCCAGACTCTGGATTGGGCCTGAACGACAAAGCGAAGGCTTCGATTCAGGCCGCGCGAAAGGTGGAATCCCTTGTCCCCTGGTGGGAACTTCGGCCGGCCATGGAACTGCTCGGCAATCGTGAAGCCAACGAGGCCTATGCGGCGGCCAAACCGGGCGAGGCGTGTGTGGTCTTCTTCTGCAATGGGGGCGAGGTGACCGTGAACCTCTCCCAGCGGGCGGCGGGAGAAGCGAAACTCCGTTGGATAAACGTCTCCGATGGTCAGTGGGGGCCAGAAGGAACAACGAAGGCCGGCGGCCTCGTAACGCTCAAGACGCCCCAGGCCGGACCGTGGGTTGCCGTTATTCTCCGGAACTCCCCAGCAGTGGCGGCCCGGCAGAGTGGGTCAAGCGATGTGAAACGCTCTGTCCCGGCAACGCTGATTTCCTGGGCAGAAAAAGCCCCCCAAAAACAAACCGCTCACGGTGTTTTGCGCGTTTGCCCGGCGAATCCGCGTTACTTCACCGACGACTCGGGAAAGGCGATTCTCATGGTAGGTTCACACACATGGAACAATTTGGTTGACATGGGACCGGGTGATCCGCCGCCGGCGTTCGATTTTCCGGCCTACCTGGACTTTCTCGAAAAGTACAATCACAACTTCATTCGCATGTGGACGTGGGAACTGCTCACCTGGGACACGGCAGGCAACCGTGAACCAAAGGCCCAGGTGCACGTCGCCTTTCCGCATCCGTGGAAACGAACCGGTCCCGGCACTGCTCGTGATGGCAAGCCAAAGTTTGACCTGACACAGTTCGATGAAAACTATTTTTCGCGGCTTCGGGAACGTGTTAAGTTGGCCCAGGCAAGGGGAATCTACGTCTCAATCATGCTTTTTGAGGGTTGGGGCCTTCAATTCTCACCAAACGCCTACGAATCGCATCCTTTTCATCCTGACAACAACATCAACGGCATCAAGGGCGATCTCGATGGCGATGGCAAAGCCGTGGAAATCCACGAATTGAAAGATCCCCGAATCCTCGAGATTCAAAAGGCCTATGTTCGTCATGTCATCGATACTGTCAACGAGTTTGATAACGTTCTGTACGAAATTTCCAATGAGAATCATCCCCCTTCAACCGACTGGCAATATGAGATGATCCGATTCATCAAGGCCTATGAGAGCGAGAAAGGCCGGCAACACCCGGTGGGGATGACGTTTCAATACCGCGGTGGCAGTAATAAAACGCTATTCGACAGTCCGGCAGACTGGATTTCGCCGAATCCAGAAGGGGGGTATCGAGATGACCCGCCGGCTGCCGACGGTTCCAAGGTCATTATTAACGACACGGATCACCTTTGGGGGATTGGTGGGAATCGCACATGGGTTTGGAAATCCTTCATGCGCGGTATGAATCCCATCTTTATGGATCCCTACGATGGGCGAATTCTTTCGCGGGGATCAAACTTGGCCTGGACGGAAGATGTGCGAAAGGCCATGGGTGACGTGCGGAAATGGTCGCAACGTGTTGACCTGACGAGCATGACGCCACGGCCGGACCTCGCGTCGACCAAATACTGTCTAGCGAATCCTGGCAAAGAGTACCTGGTTTTCTTCCCGGAGAAGACCGACGGTACGGAGATCCAGTTGGTGCCCGGTCGTTACGAGCTTCGCTGGTTTGACACCCGTGCTCGGCAAGAGCAACCTAACGGAACTCTTGCCACGTCGAAGGAATCCATGTTTGTCAAAGTCCCGGCCGATGGAGAATGGCTCCTCCACGTGAAGGCGGTGCAGTGAACAAGCGTTGTGTCCCAATCAGGCGGCTCACGATGACGCCGTCCGTTTGGTGAGCAAGAGATTTTGGTCATTAGGCCTATTAGGGGAGGATTTTCACATGAGGGTGTTTATGTCGCGTTGGAGCGGCTCCACGGCGCTATTGGGGCTTGTGGGAATCGGGTTATCTTTGCTACATGGGAGCACGGGATGGGCAAGCGAGGTAAATCGCCCCAATTTTCTGGTCATCATCGCCGACGACATGGCGTGCGAGGACTGTGGGGCCTATGGCCATCCCCACATCAAAACCCCCAATATTGACCAACTGGCACGTGAAGGGATGCTTTTTGAGCGGGCCTTTCTGACGTGCAGTTCATGCAGTCCCAGCCGGACCAGTCTCCTTACAGGTCGCTATCCCCATGCCACAGGGGCGGCGGAACTCCATCAACCGGTACCGCCGGACCAGCTTCTCGTCACCACTCCACTCCGTGAGGCGGGCTATTTCACGGCGGCAGCCGGAAAGTGGCATCTCGGTCCGCATGTGAAGTCACAGTTTGATGTTGTCCGGGAAGGCGGAGGCGACGGGGCATACGACTATTGGCTGCCCGTTCTTAAGGAACGGCCCAAGGATAAGCCTTTCTTCATCTGGTTGGCCACCACTGATCCCCATCGGCCATACGGCCCCAATCGTATTCCGGAGCCACACACTCCGCAGGATGTGATCGTTCCGCCATACTTGCCGGATGTTCCAGAAGTGCGGGAAGACCTGGCCCTTTACTACGACGAAATTGGTCGATTGGATACGTGGGTCGGTCGGATTCGGGAAGAGCTGATCGCTCAGGGGGTTTGGGATCAAACGATGGTTGTCTTTCTTTCCGATAATGGCAGGCCTTTCCCACGTTGCAAAACGACGGTCCTTGATAGCGGTGTACGAACTCCCTTGATCGTCCGCTGGCCGGGAAGGATTCCTGCCGGTAGTGTGTCATCGCGTTTAGTTAGCGCGGTGGACTTGGCACCAACGATCCTGGAGTTGGCCGGTATTACGCCTGGTCCTTCATTTCAGGGACGGAGCTTTGCCAAGCTGTTTGACGATCCCACCGCAAAAATTCGGGACTACGTTTACGCCGAGCATAACTGGCACGATTATCAGGCGTACGAACGGAGTATCCGCAACGAGCGATTCCTCCTCATCAAGAACTGGCTACCGCAACTTCCACGGACACCACCCGCCGATGCCGTACGAAGTCCCACCTATGATGCCATGAAACGGCTGCGAGCTCAGGGGAAACTTACACCGCCGCAAATGGAGCCCTTCGTGGTACCGCGGCCGGAGGTGGAGCTGTATGATTGTGAAAATGATCCGCACAATCTGACCAACCTCGCGGACCGACCGGAATACTCGACCATAAAGTCCGAACTCCTGAGGGCCTTGGAAACCTGGCGAGAACAGACGGGTGACTCTGTTCCCGAACCATTGACGCCCGACAAGTTTGATCGTGAGACGGGAAAACGGTTGTAAATCTGGGATAAAAGGGCCGTCATTAATGCCTATCCCATAATCTCCCGTCGCCCGTTCGGCGGGAGACGGGTCGGGGGTGAGGGTGGCTTGAATCACTGGCGGTTTTCTCAATCGATTCCGACGATCGCTTGCCCTCACCCCAACCCTCTCCCGGAGGGAGAGGGAGACTTTTTGGGATGGACTCTAAATCCACGGGATAACAGATAAGCCAGGCAACGCAGATAATCGAGGCATTTCGACCGGGTAGTGCGCACTGGCGGTTGGTGATAGCCGTTTCGCGCCCGAACAAAAAACAGACATGACGGCGTCCCTTCCTCCGGATTGAGCAGTCAGTCCTCATCTCAGGATGGGGGGACCAATTGTACGTTCTCCAACCGTGATACGGGCAAAACTTATGGCCGATCCACCGTGTGGGAGATCACGCGCCCCGGTTTGGCCTTTTTGCCCAGTGGAGGGCCACACTTTGTCGTAACCGTACCAAACTGTGCGTCTTCCAATTTCCCGCGGGGGAAAACCTACGGATTACTTCTTTTTTCCGCAGTTACCCACTCGGCCACCTGAAGGAAATCGCTCTGGTTCGGCGCGACGGATTTTGCTAATCTCTCATCTCCTTGGGTCCGCCGTACAGGAGCAGATTCCTTTAGAAAGAAAATTGCAGGAGGAACACATGAACTTCTTCACATGGATTCGCGAAGGTGTCCGTCAAGCCGTACTATTGGGTGTTGCTGACGCCGTCGATAGTCTGGGGACGTCTCCGGATGGAGGTGACTATCGGCAGCGGATCGGCGAATATCTGCGGGCAAGCCCAGATGCCGGACAATGGAAACGATTAGCCATTTCATCGCCCGCTGCCAGCGGCGGCCGAAAGAAGTTGGGACGGGGACTCGAAGATATTCAGGCCGTTGTGAATCCTCCCAATGATGCCCGCAAGTAACTCCCACGGATTGCCTTTCGCAATTCGTTAGTATCGCAGCGGCGACCAGGGGCGAAAAATGAACAAACCCGGCTCGGACGTATCTTCCGGACCGGGTTTATTTTTTGACGTCTTCGCTTACGTCGGCGAAAGAGCCTAATCCCGGAACTCGCCGACGATGAGGGAAACGTTGTGTCCCCCAAAACCGAAGCTATTGGACATGGCAGCCTTCATGCGGCACTCTCGCGGCACATTCGGCGTATAGTCGAGGTCACACTCTGGATCGGGCGTCTCGTAATTGATAGTCGGCGGAATCACACCCTTCCTGACGGCAAGGAGAGAGATGATCAACTCTACGCCGCCACTCGCCCCCAACAGATGTCCGAGCTGACTCTTGGTGCTGGACACGCTCACCTTCTTGGCGTAATCGCCGAACACGTTCTTGATTGCGACGGTCTCAGCCCGATCGCCAAGTGGGGTACTGGTCCCATGAGCATTGATATAGCCGATATCCTCAGGGTTCAAGCCGGCGTTACGCAGGGCATCCGCCATAGCGCGGGCAGCTCCCGTCCCGTTTTCATCCGGTTGGGTGATGTGGCCGGCGTCCGAACTGCACCCGTAGCCAAGCAACTCACCAAGGATCGTCGCCCCGCGCCGCTTGGCGTGCTCCAGTTCCTCCAAGACCACAATCCCGGCACCTTCGCTGAGAACGAATCCGTCGCGGTCGCGATCGAACGGGCGACTGGCCTTTTCCGGGGCGTCATTGCGCTCGGAAAGGGCGCTCATTGCAGTAAAACCGGCGATGCCCAATGGGGTAACAGCAGCTTCCGTACCGCCTGTAATGGCCACGTCAATCTCGCCAAATTGGATTCCCTTGGCCGCTTCCACAACTGCGCTCGAAGCACTGGCGCACGCCGTGACGACCCCGTAACTTGGTCCTTTGATCCCAAATTGGATCGAGACACAGCCACTCGCGGCATTCAACATCATTTTGGGAATCGTGAATGCCGATACCCGCTCCGGGCCTTTCTCGAGAAGACGGCGATGCTGCATTTCGATCTCGCCCAGGCCGCCGACGCCAGAGCCGATGATGGCCGCGCAGCGATACGGATCCTCGCGGTTGAAATCCAACCCGGCCTGCCGGATTGCGTCCGTTGCCGCCACGATCGCGTATTGGGCAAACCGGTCGAGCCGTTTCGCCTCTTTGGCATCGATATAACCGCTGGGATTCCAATTCCGGATTTCCCCTCCAAATTTCACGCGAAAGATGGAGGTGTCAAATCCTTCAATCAGACGGATCCCGCTTTGCCCCCGACAGAGTCGCTCCCAGAGGTCTTCCACCTGGCAACTCAGCGGTGTGACGACACCCATTCCGGTAATGACGACACGTCGCTTCATGCGTGTTCATCCGAGGTAGCTGTGCTGCCTTCACCTTCCACTGCGGCCTTGATGTGGTCAATGGCCTGTCCGACAGTTTGAATTTCGGACGTCACCTCTTCCGGAATGGAAATGTCGAACTCGTCCTCAAGCGCCATGATCAACTCGGCCAAATCGAGCGAGTCGGCACCCAAGTCGTTCACAAAGTGAGAATCGCGGGTGATTTTATCCTTTTCCGTTGCCAAACTCTCTGCAACGATGTTGATGACACGTTCTTCAATCGATGCCACGACAGTCATCCTCCTTTTCTTCTCAATTGCCAACCGCCGATGGGGACAAGCACGCCCAAACGGCCAATACTCCACTGACTCACTTCCGGATTGAAGCGATTCGGAAACGACGTCTCCCCCAAAACAAAATACGCCCCTTTTTGCCTCAACCGCAATTAAATTACGTTACAGGGTTTTCTCTTAAGTGTCCATACCGAGAAGCCCCTCGTGAAGCGGCACCACATCCTTTCCCCACTGGCCGCCAACCCACGCGGCGCTGGCCTGTTCCCTATTACTCGGCCAGACCGCCATCAACTCGGATGACCGTCCCTGTGATAAAAGAAGCGGCCTCACTTGCCAGGAATAAAACGACATCGGCCACATCTTGCGGATCACCCAGCCGCCCCAAAGGTGTGCGTTTCTTGATTTCTTCCAGCACCTGCTCTCCCAAAGCCTGGGCCATTTCTGTAGCAATAAAACCCGGCGCCACGGCATTCACCGTGACCTGCCGCGAGGCCAGCTCCTTGGCTACCGTTCGGGTAAACCCGATGACTCCCGCCTTGGATGCCGAATAGTTTGCTTGGCCCGGATTACCCATCAACCCCGAAATACTGGCAATGTTGATAATCCGGGCTCCACCGGCACGGATCAAATACCGGGCTGCACTCCTAGTAAACAGGAACGTTCCCCGTAAATTCACATTAATCACACTGTCCCATTGATCATCCTTCATGCGCAACAAGAGGCCGTCCCGCGTGATCCCGGCGTTATTCACTAGGATATGTAAGCCACCCAGTTTCTCAACAATGGCCTCGACGGTTTGGGTAACTTGTTCACTGTTTGTAACGTCGCATGCGAACCCAACTGCTTGGGCCTTTCCCAGCGCGCGGATTTCTTCGGCCACCGATTCCGCCGCTTGGCCGTTCACATCAACACATGCCACGGCGGCCCCTGCACGTCCCAACGTCAGGGCAATCGCCCGGCCAATGCCCCGTCCCGCCCCCGTAACGCAGGCCACCTTCCCATGTAAATTGACCTGGATCCGCGGAGAATCTTTTTCCATGACCTATTCTCGGCCTCACACTGATACTCGCTTCTGGTGTCCCCTTGCCGAAAAAATCTTGGCTTGCGCTATCCCTATTTGGACATTTATGCCTAACTCTTGTGGCAACAGCCTTGGCCAATACTCGATCACACCTCGATATTCTGGCACGTGACACTCCGTTCAATCCGACGGAGCAGCCCGCGCAGGACCCGCCCCGGCCCTACTTCATAAAAGCTATCGAATCCCTCGCCGATCAAGTACCGCATCGAGTCCTCCCAACGAACCGGTTCGATGACCTGCCGGATCAGCAGTTGGCGGATTTCCTCCGGATCGTTGTGGGGGCGGGCGTCTACATTTGAAATAACAGGGATTCGGGGTTTCCGCAATCTGACTTTCTCTAACGCCGCCGCCAGTCGCTCGTCAGCCGGCCGCATGATCGGCGTATGAAACGCCCCTGCCACGGCCAGGGGGACTGCCTTCATAGCCCCCATTCGCGTCGCCAACTCGGCTGCCCGCTCGCAAGCCCGAAGGGATCCCGAAATGACAATATTCCCCGGGCAAAGCAAATTGGCAATTTGAAGGGTTTCCTCGCCTCGGGCCTGCTCACAAAGGGATTCGACCTGTGATCTCTCCATGCCAAGGATGCTCACCATGCCGCCCGGAGTGGCGTCTGAGGCATCCTGCATGGCTTCTCCCCTCTTCTGAACTAGCCATACCCCGTCTTCGAACTCCAAAACCCCGGCGAACACCAGGGCTGTATATTCCCCAAGACTAAGGCCGGCCGTGGCCTCGCAGGAAAGGACGACATCGGGCGCCTCCGCCCGCAACGACTCGAGGGCCGCCAGGCTTGTCACGAAAATCGCCGGTTGGCTGATCACGGTGGAATCGAGGTCTTCCGCCGGACCTTCGAAGCATACACGAGCCAGGTCATACCCGACGATCTTGCTTGCCCGCTCATACAGCGCCCTCGCAGCGGGGAAGGACTCATAAAGACGGCGTCCCATCCCCACCGTTTGCGCCCCTTGACCAGGAAATAGGAAAGCGATTCGTCCCAAAGTCGCCTCACCTATAAGTTTTTGCCTTTCGCTTGGCGCTGATTTTGCCGCCGTTGGATGTCTTCAAAATCTGTCACAATTCGGCCCATGTAGTACCCGCACTTCGGGCACATAACATGCGTCGGTACGCTCTCGTTACAATTGGGACACCGACTAGGCGGCGGCACCACAAGGTAGTCGTGAGCTCGGCGAGCACCCGTCCTCGCGTTACTCTGTCTTCTTTTTGGGACAGCCATTGAGATCCCTCACGTGAGCCAAGAAGAATTTTCCGGATAACGTTGGTCGGTCAGCTTGACGATAGCGGCGCGCAAACCCGCTCTTCCGCCCAAACCCCTAGGGCACGATATACTGTTTGCGCCCGCCAAATGCGTAAAAGCTTTATCTTAAGACCCTTGTCCATATGCGTCAACGCCGGGCGACAGCCGAGGAAACTGCCGCATT
>JAKPII010000465.1 GCA_029549885.1 Planctomycetota bacterium | reverse complement strand
TTCATCTCCGGCCACGAGCCCAAGGAGGAGGTGCTCGGTCGAGATGATCGGGGGCCAATCTCCCCAATCCATGTATGTGTCAACCGCCTCAAGGATCGGCTCTGCTTCGGCGTGAAAAGCGGGCGGTGATTCCGGCGTTATCACGGGAGGACGATCTGAGCGCCTCAGTTCGGGCCAGCGGTTGAGAATGGTGGTTTCCTCGACACCAATCGCCCGAAGGAGCGCAGCGGCCCGGCATTCCGGCTCTGCCAAAAGCCCCATGAGGATGGTGACCGGTCGTAAGCCATCAAATGTCTCACCGAGTTGCCACGTTGCCGCGGCGGCCAATGCCCGCAACGCACCGGGAGTGAATTCACGTTCCATGGTGGGGTTCAAATTCTGTGAGATAGGAAGAATCCAACTCTTCTGATTAGCTTACAAAGGCCTTTCGTGGAGAGAAAGCGATCCTACGACGAACTCCAGGAGGACCCGCGGGGCTGGCTCAGACCGTTCACAGCGAATGGCCCGGCTGTTGCACGTCGGTTTTCGGCCTTTCCGGCTGGGTACCGAGGCAGCGAGCGACAAACCTCTTGAACCGACCCCAAAGGGTGGCACTCGCTTCCGTTGTAATCTCGCTCACCATCAAGTAGGAGTGAAAACTTGTGATCAAGTCGTGCGCACGAAGGACAATCTCGCGTCGGCGGCGTTCGCGTCCACTCTTCGGCCAAACCTCCAGATGAAGGCGTGTCCGGGAGGGCTGTGTGACTTCGGTTGACACCTCGCTCAGGTCAACGCGAAGTCCAAAGCAAATGGGGCGGTCGGCCGAACGTCGCGTCCGCAGGGGGTTTCGATCCTCGATCTCGATCTCCAGATGGTGGCGATCCAAGTGGACAACACGGCCCAAATGGTCGGCAATGAACCCATGGAGTTTCTCCATCGCCAGATTGAGTGGGATAGGACTGATAAGATCCTCACGCCAGATTAACTCCTGGGAGTTGTGGGGCCAAGACCACCAACGGGAAACCGGTTTTTGGATCGATTCCCCATTGTTCCCGGCTCCCAACTGCACGACCATGTTTCTGCCGCGCGACTTGGCCATCAGCAAGGCTCGGTCGGCACGACGGAGGATGGTTTCAGGGGTGTCGCCCGGTTGGACTTCCGTAACGCCAAAACTGGCGGTGACGACGCGGTTGTTGAGTCGGGGCTGGGGAGTTCGCTCCAACGCAGCACGCATTTCTTCGGCTCGCCGTGTCGCCGTGGCAATGTCGCATCCGGCGCACAGCATGACGAACTCCTCGCCGCCATATCGGGCAATGAGGTCACCGTTCCGATAAAAGCTGCGAAAGACGGCGGCAAGGCTACGGATGGCATCATCACCGGCCTGGTGGCCGTAAGTGTCATTTACCTGTTTGAAACGGTCCAAATCACAAATGATCAAGCTAAATGTTAGCCCACGTCGCTGATACTGTTCCACGAACAGGGGCAACATTCGGTCGAATTCTGCGCGATTGGCCAATTGGGTCAGGGGATCCTTAGAAACCCGATCGCGGAAGTACTCGAGCCGCTGTTCGAGAGAAATCTCTGACGAGGCATCGTGCAGGATCGCCACGGCCCCCAAGATGACACCATCGTCGAGAATCACCGGGACGACATGCGCATCGACCGACACAGGCTCGCCCGTGCGCCCCTTGATCGTCAAACGCCGCAGGACTTGGGTCCCGCAGTTGATGGCCGTGAGAATCGGGCAATCGGCCTCGTCGATCGGCTGGCCGCGCTCGTTACGAAAACCGAGGATGGTCGGTGACCACTGTCGCAAACGGACGGCATCGGCCATGATACCACTGAGGCGTTCGGCGCCATAGTTCCATTGGAGAATGACCTTATGGGTATCCACAAAGATGACGCCGTCG
>JAKPII010000453.1 GCA_029549885.1 Planctomycetota bacterium | reverse complement strand
CGCACCTGCTGGGCAGTGTACTCCCGTCCGGAATACACCAGTGTGGGCCTCCCACCGGCGAGATCATCCTTCATCCGCAGGATCACTTGCTTTTCCTTTTCCAATTGCTCACGGGCCTGGGCAATTTGCCGCTCCAGCCGTTCCACTTCCACCTCTTCCCGGGCAATGACATGCATGTTCTTGCGAATTTCGGGCAGAAGATCGTCAAGCATCTTGCGGGCACGACGAATTTGAAACTCCATGGGCACCGCATCGACAACACTCTCCTGGACATAGTTGGCCGAGGTACGAACGTAGCTCACCAAGTCCCGACCGAGTAAAACGGTCCCCAACAGAACGACAATACCACCACCGATAAGCAGCTTCTTCACCATGATCGTGACCCTCCTTTTTCTCGTGACCCTGAGGCCAGGGCTTAACACACCTGCAATCGACAGCACCAACAAGCGAGCTTTTCAGCTCCTGCTATCCGTATATTCGCACAAGCCGTGAGATTCTTTGGGACGTTTTCTTTTTATGCCGACATGCCCACGGGCAGAAAAAGCCAAAATGCATCTCAATGAGACGTCCGCATGTCGGTGCTGCTACGCCGAGAGTGGGGTCGCCGCCCCCGGGCGTGCGACTTTTGGGGGGGCCGCTAGTGCGAGGGGTAAAGAGCCTATCCCACAACCTCCCCCCACCTGTTCGGCGGAAGAGGGGCCTGGGGTGAGGGTGGCTCGAATCGCTGCCGGTTTTGCTCAATCGATCCCGACGTTCGCTTGCCCTCACCCCAACCCTCTCCCAGAGGGAGAGGGCGACTTTTTGGGATAGACTTTAAGCTCGATCGCCCATCATGCACACGTTGCAGGGATGATCGGGTTGATTACAATGGGCATCATCCACGTCCTTGATCCGATCTATCCCTATTGTCCATAACCCGAACGGAGTGCCCATCGAGATGCCGCAGCATTCGCCCAAATCATTGACTTCCTGCCAAGACCCCTCCTCCTCGCAGGCTGGCAATGGCTTAGCCGACTTGGGGAAAGTGACCCAACCACGCCGCGAGTTGAGTTTGTTCGATTCAATCTGCATCATCGTGGGGATTATCATCGGGGCAGGAATTTACGAAACGACCCCAAAAATCGCGGGCTGCTTGCCCAATACGCAATGGCTTCTCGCCGTGTGGATCATCGGCGGCCTGCTCTCGTTCCTCGGGGCCTTGTGCTACGCGGAGCTGGCAACCGCGTTTCCGCATTCTGGAGGGGACTATGTCTTTTTGACCCGGGCTTATGGTCGGCATCTGGGATTTCTCTTCGCCTGGTGCGAGTTGTGGATTGTTCGCCCGGGATCCATTGGCATGATGGCGTTTGTCTTCGCCCGTTATGCCCGGGAAATTGTCCCCATCAATGTCGCCGGTAGTCAGCAACTATCTTTGTTGACTTATGCGCTGGGGGCCATCGGTGTCCTGACGATTATCAACATCTTAGGAGTTCGCCAAGGGAAATGGACACAAAACTTCTTGACAACCCTCAAGATCCTCAGCTTAATCCTTATTTTTGCGGTCGGTATGTTTCTTCTGTCCCCGGCCAAAAGTCCCCTGGCGGATTCGCCGGCAGACAAGAGCCCGCCGTTAAATCTGTACCTGGCCATGATCTTGGTGCTTTTCACCTATGGCGGGTGGAACGAAATGGCTTATGTGGCTGCAGAGGTCAAGAATCCCACACGGAATATCTTGCGGGCATTGGTTTTGGGCACGCTCAGCGTCACCGCTATCTATGTTCTGGTTACCCTTGCCTTTGTGCGGGGCCTGAGTTTCGCGGGCGTTCAGCAGTCAAGCGTTGTGGCTAGCGATCTCCTACGACTGGCATTTGGCGAATGGGGAGGGAAACTGATCGCGGTCATCATCTGCATTTCGACTTTGGGAGTCATTAACGGACAGATTTTCACAGGGGCGCGGGTTTACTACGCCATGGGCCGCGACCACAGCGTCTTTGGCCTGCTCGGCAACTGGGACCCGCAGCGGAGCACGCCCATTTGGTCTCTCGTCGTTCAGGGGATCATCACCATGGGCCTTGTCGCGGGTTTCGGCTGGTATCAGGACGGCTTCAATAACCTGCTCAATTTTACCACGCCGATCTTTTGGACGTTTTTCTTCCTAGTGGGCGTGTCGCTCTTTGTCCTCCGCGCCCGTGAACCCCACGTCCCCCGGCCGTATCGCGTGATCCTCTTCCCGGTGGTTCCGATTGCCTTCTGTTGTTCGTGCTGCTTTATGATCTATGCGAGTGTGACATACGCCATCCAGAACAAGACTTACGAGGCCATTTGGGCGATCGCCTTTTTGGTGCTCGGCTTTCTGGTAGCCCTGATCTTTGTACGATCGCGCCAGGAGGTGCGCGAAAGTGCTGTTACGGCTATCACTCCCGAGGTGTAAATGCCACGGGCGTACGGTCGGGTTCACGGCGGAGAAGCGTCAGTTGTCTCAGCCCATATTCTCCCCTCGCCCGTTCGGCGGGAGAGGGGTCAGGGATGATGGTACCTCGAATCGTTGCCGGTTTTCTCGATTAATTTCGACGTTCGCTTGCCCTCACCCCAACCCTCTCCCAGAGGGAGAAGGGGACTTTTTGGGATAGGCTCTTAAAAAAATAACGGCCCAATCCGCGCTAAGGCATAACTATCGCTCATAACCGATCTAGAAAATCCAACGTGCCGTCGATGGCGTGAAGTGAAGTTCTGTTGCCAAGCGGGTTGCGGCGCATCATAATGATGACCAGTTGCGGATGCTCTGGTGCCGAGGATAACTTGGTTGGGAGAGCGTGGTTTCGCGGAAATCCTTTTTTCGGGGAGACAAAGCCATGTCAGAGATCAATCGGCGGGATTTTGTTCGGACAGGGATCACGGCCGCGGCGGGAGCGGCCCTCGGCCTTCAGCCGACTTTCACAGTTAAGGCAGGCAACCCTGAGAACTTCGACACAAGCAAGATCCTCAATTACAACCCGGACATGGAGTATCGCCGTTGTGGCAAGACCAACTTGATGATCTCGGCGGTTTGTCTCGGTGGGCACTGGAAGCGGCTCAACACGGTCGTCCCCGGCTCGTTTCAAGGGGGCAACTGGTTGGGGGCCAAGATCGACGAAGAGGATTTCCAAAAGAACCGTTATGATGTGGTGACCCGTTGTATCGAGCGCGGGATCAATTACATTGACGCATGCACAGGGCAAGAGGTGATGGCCTATGCCCGTGCTCTCAAAGGTCGTCGGGATAAGATGTACCTCGGCTATTCCTGGTATCAGCGGGAATCCCGATTCGCCGAATGGCGAAGTGTCGAGAAACTTAAGGAAAGCCTGGATATGGGACTGAAGGAGGCGGGCTTGGAGTACGTCGATTTGTGGCGTATCACCCTCCACGAACAAAGCAGCCGGCACAGTGAAGCCGAGATCGAGGCCGTCATTGCCGCCCTTGATTGGGCCAAAAAGACAGGCCGGGCACGTTTCACCGGCATATCGTCTCACGACCGCCCGCACATCAAAATGCTGATCGAAAAGTATCCCGAACAATTGGAAGTAATCTGCACGCCCTACACGGCCAAGACAAAGGTCGTTCAAGATGAGACAGGGCTGTGGGCCGCGATGCAAAAGCACGATGTGGGGTGGTTTGGGATTAAGCCTTTCGCCAGCGGCTCGCTGTTCAAGGGCGACAGCTCGCCCAACAGTCCTTACCGCGAGGAGGACGACCGCCTGGCCCGGCTGGCGATTCGCTATATCTTGTGCAATCCGGCGATCACGGCACCGATCCCAGGCATGATCACGCCGGAACAAGTCGATAATGTAGCATTGGCCGTCAAGGAACGGCGCGAGCTAGACCTGGAAGAGAAGGCACTTCTCGACCGCGAAATGGAACGGGCCTGGGCGAACCTGCCCTATCACTATCAGTGGCTTAAAGACTGGGAATATGTGTAATACGCCGGCTGTTTCAAGGCCTGTCATTTCGTAACCGCAGGCCATTGCCGCGATCTGGCATGTCAATAGAAGCCCAGCTCGTCACGGGCTTCTTCAGACATGCGGTCCGGCGTCCATGGCGGCGATAAGACTACCTCGACGTTGACCTGGCCGACCTCGTCCCCGAGTTGGCGGAGGACGTCTTTCACTTCCTGAATCATCTGTGGACCAGAGGGACACGCGGGACTGGTCAAGGTCATTTTTACGTGGATATCCGACTTGCCCTCGTGCTCTGTGATCAAGATCTCGTAGATCAACCCCAGGTTTACCAGGTCGATCCCAATTTCCGGATCACGAACCTGTTTGAGTGCTTCCCAAACGGTCTCTTCTCGAATAGCCACGGAAGGTTCTCCAGATTCCCCTTGCAAGCCAGCCTTTCAACTCTCCTCGTTCAGCTCGACATACACCTCATCGCCTTTGACGACAACCTTATGGGCAGTCGTGGCCCTGACGGCCGGCATCGTTTTGGCCTGGCCGGTGCGAATATCAAACTGCGCCCCATGGCGAGGACAAACAATCGTATAACCGTGAAGTTCGCCTTCCGCCAGTGGTCCACCGTCGTGCGTGCACATATCATCAAGGGCCCAAAATGTCCCGGAAACATGGAACAGGGCGATCATTCGACCACTTACATCGAAAACGGCCTTTCCCGGGTCAGGCAAGTCCGAAACACGACAAACACGAATCAACTCGCCCATTTTGTCTTCCTTTTCTGCCACCGAGCGCCACAGTATTGGATTTTACGGCTTAGCCCCGGTATTCCCGCACACGATGCTGGATGATATCCGTCAGGGCTTCCCGGACACTGTCGATGGTGATCCGATCCAAGACCTGCTGGAAGAAGCCGGTGACGACCAACCGGGTGGCCTCACGCCGAGTAAGACCGCGCGTTTGGCAATAGAAAATCTCCTCTTCATCCACGCGACCGGCTGTCGCCCCGTGTGTGCATCGCACATCGTCGGCCAAAATCTCCAATCCGGGGATGCAATCCGTCCTCGCGGTCTGGCTGAGCATCAAATTGTCGTTCCGTTGGTAACCGTCGGCTTTCACAGCCCCTGCTTCCACGCGAATCATGCCCCGCCAAACGAGATGGGACTGATCTTGGAGGGCGCCCTTGTAAAGGAGATCGCTCTTGGTCTTCGGCGTCCGGTGATGTTGCAGCGTATGATATGCCAAATGTTGGCGATTCTCCGCAAACATCACGCCATTGACGATGCCTTCACTTTCGGGACCATCCAGGACGAGATGCTGATTAACCTTGGCCAATCGCCCACCAAGGGCACCTAGGGTCCACTCCAGCGAGGCCCGCTCCGCCAGTACGGCCTTTTGATGCGCAAAGTGGAAGGTTGCCTGATTCCAATTTTGCATGTTGACGTAGCGTAACCGTGCCCCCGGACGGAGGATGATCTCAATTCCGCCGCAATATAGGCTACTTGCCGAGGGATCGACACTGACCGTCTCGCTGACCACCGTGGCTTCAGCGCCCTCATCCAGGATGATCAGTGTGTGTCCCACATCAGCTTGACCAGGCATCAGGGCTGCGACATGCAGGAGAGGTTTATTCACCCTTATGTCTTTGGGCACATAGACGAATATACCGCCTGTCCAAAAGGCAGCATGCATGGCGGCAAACTTGTCGTATTTCCAATCCAGGATGGAGAAGAGGTGTTTACGGATCAACTCCTCCCAACCGTTAAGAATCGAGTCCTCGAGACAATTCAGCACAACACCCTGTTGCCCAAGCGCGGGATCGAGCCGGCTTTCAAGCTTTCGCCCATTGAGCGTGATGATCAACCCGTCCGTATCAAGTCGAGGTATAAGTTGGGAAGGAATCTCAGGAGCTTGCTCCGGATGGGGAGACCACGCTTGAAATTGAAGCAGGCGAAAGTGCCGCAGTTCCGTTCGTCGCCATTCCTCCATGGAGCGATTCGGCATCGGCAAATCTTCAAACGTGCGATAGGCCCGCTGCCGAAGCTCTTTGAGCCAGTTGGGTTGTGGTCGATGGAACGCAACGTTGTGGAATCCTTCGTCGGTGAAGCTGGTGTCAAGGTTAAGAGATGGCATCATCATCGCTTTGACTAAACGGTCCTGCTGGGATAGAACCCATTCTTTTGGAAAGTTATTTGTAACACTTGGCTGCTTCCGCCAAACACCCGTGTCCCCTCTGCCACATCGCGTTCCCACACTGCCCCGTGAGGGATTACTCCAAACGTCGCCGTAAGACGATCAGCCGACACTCCCTTCCATCTGGAGGGCAATCAACCGGTTCATTTCGACGGCGTACTCCATGGGCAATTCCTTGACCAAGGGCTCGATGAACCCCGCAACGATCATTGTGCTGGCCTCGGCCTCCGTCAGGCCACGGCTGCACAGATAAAAGAGCTGCTCTTCCCCGATCTTGGACACACTTGCCTCGTGCCCAATCATCACATCTTGTTCCTCAAGTTCAATATAAGGATACGTATCGCTGCGACTCTGTGGGTCCAAAATCAGGGCATCACAGACCACGTTCGATTTAGATTTTTTCGCGCCGCGCTCGATCTTGACCAAGCCACGATAGCTTGACCGCCCACCGGACTTGGAGATCGACTTGGACACGATGCGACTGGACGTGTGTGGGGCGGCGTGGATAACCTTGGCCCCGGCGTCCTGATGTTGTCCCCTTGAGGCGAAGGCTACCGAGAGGATCTCTGCCCGGGCTCCAGGTTCCAGCATGTACACTGCTGGATATTTCATCGTCAATCGGCTGCCCAAGTTTCCATCCACCCATTCCACCAGGGCATCTGCGTAAGCTACAGCCCGCTTCGTGACCAGATTGTAAATATTATTGGCCCAATTCTGGATTGTGGTGTAACGCACGCGGGCCCCCCGTTTCGCAATCACCTCGACCACCGCGGCGTGGAGACTTTCCGAACTGTACATCGGGGCCGTACAACCTTCCACGTAGTGGCAAGAGGCCCCTTCATCGACGATGATTAACGTTCGCTCAAACTGCCCCATCTGCGCGGCGTTGATCCGAAAATAGGCTTGAAGTGGAAATTCCACATTCACCCCCGGCGGGACGTAAATGAACGAGCCACCAGACCACACCGCCGAATTCAACGCTGCGAATTTGTTATCCGTAGGCGGAATGACCGTCGAAAAGTATTGCCGCACCAAATCCGGGTACTCGCGGACGGCAGTATCCATATCCACGAAGATAACACCGCGCTTGGCCAGGTCTTCGCGCAACGACCCATAGACGACCTCGCTTTCGTATTGGGCCTTGACCCCCGCCAAAAATCGCTTTTCGGCCTCCGGAATGCCGAGTCGGTCAAATGTTTTCTTGATCTCTTCCGGCAATTCTTCCCACGAATGTCCTGGCCGCTCTGTCGGCTTAATGTAGTAGTAGATATCTTGGAAATCGATGTCGATATTTCCGCCCCAGGTTGGCATGGGTTTCGATTCAAAGATTTCGAGGGCCTTCAGGCGGAAATCCCGCATCCACTGCGGTTCGTTCTTCATGGCCGAAATTTCGGCCACAATGTCGCGATTGAGGCCTTTTTGGGCCTTGAAGACATATCGCTCATCGACCCGAAAGTCGTACTTATTGATTTCGCCGATCACATCGACTTTTTCAGCCATCATTATCTCTCCGAAAGCCTAGCTCCCGGCCTGCTTCTCAAGGCCGGTCCCTCCGATGTCGTACTGGCATCCAGCCGGACCGTCGCATCACACGCTCATGGGTTGTTAACATCACGGGAAGTCACTGTTTTCCCTGGCCCGCCAATGCCGCTTCTTCCGCAGCGGCCTCAGGGTATTTCTGGCGAAGTTGATCGTAACCCTCACGATGGAGTCGTTCCGCCAACTCTGGACCGCCCGTCTCGACAATTCGCCCACCCAAAAGGACATGCGTTACATCGGGAGGGTTGTGTTCCAATAGACGTTCATGGTGGGTGATGATCAAGAGCCCCATCTGCCGCCCACCGATCTCGGCAATGCTTTGGCTGGCCAGCCGAACTGCATCGACGTCCAAACCGCTGTCGGTTTCGTCCAAGATGGCGAACTTGGGACGCAACATCGCCATTTGCAGGATTTCGGCTCGTTTCATCTCACCGCCGGAAAAACCGTCGTTGACGTAGCGGCGGGCAAACTCCGCATCCATCCGCAGCAAATCCATTTTCTCCTTCAATTCCTTGCGGAACTCCCGCATCGGAATGAGCTCCTCACCTTCCTTACGGGCCGGATTACGCACGTTCGACACCGCATGACGCAGGAAATCGGCCAACCGCACACCCGGTATCGCCACGGGACGCTGAAATGCCATGAATAACCCACGCCGCGCGCGTTCATGCGGTTCCAACTGAGTGATGTCTTCACCATCCAACTCGATGCGGCCGCGGGTGATCTCGTACCGCGGGTGGCCCATAATGGCTAGGCCAAGCGTCGTCTTGCCCGAACCATTGGGCCCCATCAGGGCGTGGATCTCACCGCGGCGAATGGTCAAATTCACCCCTTTCAGGATGGGCTTTCCCTCAACACTGACATGCAAATCGATAACAGAAAGGGTTTCCGGACTCATCTTTGCCTTTCCCAAAAGATCTATGCTGAACCTTTTTTGACTTTTTGATGATGGAAGACCAGTGCGCTCTCCGGAACATCCACGTAACCTGTATGCTGCGGCAGCGGAAGCCTTTCCTCAAAACCGCTCGCGGGCGGCTTCGTGATCTTCCGCGACGCGATCTTCTCCTGAAGCCGCATCAATCCCTCCAAAAGGGCTTCGGGACGTGGCGGACAACCCGGAACATAAACATCCACCGGCACAATCAGGTCCACACCTTTTACTACGTGGTATCCCCACTCAAAGTACGGTCCCCCACCAAGTGTACATGCCCCCATGGCGATGACATATTTTGGGTCGGGCATCATTTCGTAGAGCCGCCGGACACGGCTGGCCATCTTGAACGTCACCGTCCCCGCCACAATCATCAAGTCAGCCTGGCGCGGCGTCCCACGAAAGGCCCCCGCCCCAAACCGATCAATATCGTAGCGGCCTGCCCCAGTTGCCATCATTTCGATGGCGCAACAGGCCAGGCCGAATGTCAAGGGCCAAAGGCTCCCTTGCCGGGCCCAGTTAATTGCCTGTTCAACCGTTGTGATGACAAGCCCTTCTTCGAACCGTCCTTCAATCCAAGGCTGCGTCATGTCTCGTTACCGTCTCGGGTTCCCTAGGCTCCGCCGCGCTCCAACGTCAAATAAACCAATCATTCACTATACCTCAAGTCGACGCCGCCTGTACACGTTCCCAGCGATTGTCACTATCCGAGCAAATGTTTTCCGCAGCCTGAAACCGACATTCGCTTCCACCCTCCCGTCGGCATTGCGTCAGATGAACCTCAATCCCCAACAACTCACTCAACCAAAGTCGCTCCCACTGGCAGATCTGACCGTCAATCTCCGCCAAGTCCGGATATGGGCAGGCCTGGCCAACCAGGATAGGTAATCGAGTTCCACGGGACGCGGTTGCATCGCCAGGGCTTGCCACACTCGGACGGGACGTAGCTTGGAGATTCGAGCCACTCCCCGTTTCGCCCGTTGCTTCAACCGAAAAAGGTATCCGTTTTTGCGACAGGAGGCGGCCAACCTCGGCCATACGCTCCGAAACGGTCAGTCCCTTGACTTGCCGCCAGTACATGCGGGCCATTTCGTGGGCGGCGGCAGTCAGAACGTGTGCTCGTACCTTGGGGTCATCAATCGATCGAATCGCCCCCCACAAGGCGATTGCTAGGTCCGTATAGTTGGCCCCGGCCGTTTGTCGTCCCTTCCCAGTGATCCCGTAGACATAATGCGGCCGACCACGTCCTGCGCGTGAGGCCTGGCGCTCGATCAGCCCTTCGGCATGCAAACGATTGAGTCGTTGGCGGATCGCGGTGGGGGTGACGGAAAACCGTTCCGCGAGCTCCGCCACCGTCATAGGGCCTGCGTTTCGCAAACAGTCCAGTATATCCAAGTCGCTTTGCACTTGGGGAACACCCATCGGCCCGGCGTCCTTTTCCTTCACCGAAATCGTGTGAGGCACCGACTAAATCGTCGGTGGTGTCGCACCACCCCATCGTGGTACTTGGACCGCCTTTTTCGTGGTCACCCGAGGAAGTGCCTCGTTAACATCGTAAGGGATTGACGCAATTTAGACAAGTCTAATTGTATAAATAAGCGCTGTTCTACCTTCAAAATCCGTCAAAAAGCCGACTTTTCGGCTCCTCGTTGCATGTGGAGCCCAGACCGGACACCTTGAACGGCAAATTTGGTTGCCATAAGCGAATTCACCATGACATTGTGGGCAACGACGGATATCGCTATAATTCCAGCGAAGTTCGGCACTTTTTGCCGATTTCTTACGGATTCTACACGTTACGCAAACAACCGGCGTTTTCTGATACCCGTCACAGAAGCATCCGGAACGAAATTCGCTTAATTACCAGCCCAAGATAAATGACATGGCACAGACGTTTCGGGTCGGACTTGGCACTGACCTCCACCGACTGGTGGAGCCTGGCCCATTGATTCTGGGGAATATTGCCATTCCTTTCGAGAAGCATGCTCTGGGCCACAGTGATGCCGACGCCTTAATTCACGCAATGATTGACGCAATCCTAGGGGCATCCGGTGGGGGGGATATCGGCCAGTTGTTTCCCGACACGGACGAGGCCAATCGGGGGCGGGATTCGGGCGAAATGTTGAGCATCGTCTGGGGGCGCGTCCGAGCACAAGGGTGGGCCCTGGGTAACGTGGACTGTGTCGTTCATTTGCAGCGTCCCAAGCTCGCACCGTACATCCCCCGGATGGTGGAGCGCCTCAGCGAATTGATGGCGGTCCCGCCTGAGACCATCAGTATTAAGGCCAAGACCGGGGAGGGCATTGGACTAGTAGGACGAGAAGAGGCCGTCGCTGCCGAATGCGTCGTCCTACTTGTGCGCGAGACGGATTCATCATGCCAGTAACAGGAGGAGCATGGTTCTGATAAAGGGCGCGTCAGTCCTACAATGGGTGTCGGATCAAGTCGTGAAAGATGGAACGCCATTCAACGCACGAAGGGTCTATGATTCGGGTCTATAACACACTCACACGGAAGAAGGAAGTTTTTGAACCGGTCCAGCCTGGCAAAGTCGGCATTTATCTCTGTGGTCCGACCGTCTATAAACCAAGCCACATTGGTCACATGGTTGGACCGATTATCTTCGACGCAATCAAACGCTATCTTACCTACAACGGGTATAAGGTCACCTGGGTGGTCAACATCACCGATGTCGATGACAAACTCATCGCAGAAAGCGAACGGCGTGGGATTCCCATGTCAGAATTGGCCGAGGAGATGATCGCCGACTATATGGCCAACCTCCAGGCCCTGGGGATTGACGGCATCGACCACTTTCCGCGGGCCACCGAAAACATTGACGCAATCATAACGTTCACGGAAGATCTCATTCGAAAGGGATACGCCTATCCGGCTGGGGGAGATGTCTATTTCGACGTCTCTAAGGTCCCGGATTACGGAAAACTGAGCCGGCGAAAATTGGAGTCCATGCTTCCTGAGGGCGGTGAAGGGGTGGAGCGAAAGCGATCCCCCTACGATTTTGCCCTTTGGAAGGGGGCAAAGCCCAACGAGCCTTTTTGGAACAGTCCCTGGGGACCGGGACGTCCTGGCTGGCATATCGAGTGCTCTGTCATGAGCAGTCGCCTTTTGGGCGAGACGTTCGATATTCACGGGGGCGGATTGGACCTCATCTTTCCTCACCACGAGAACGAGATCGCTCAAAGCGAAGCACGCCATGGCAAGCCCATGGTGCGTTACTGGATGCACAATGGCTTGATGCAGGCGGCGGACGAGATTGGAAAGGTGGGTGGCCGCAATACGCGGGTCGCAGAGGACGACTTG
Source organism: Planctomycetota bacterium (assembly GCA_029549885.1). Taxonomy (GTDB): domain Bacteria; phylum Planctomycetota; class Planctomycetia; order Pirellulales; family Thermoguttaceae; genus Thermogutta. Next base: position 1,095 of record JAKPII010000453.1, on the reverse strand, counting down.
GATGCCCAGCAGGCCGGAAAGATTAGCAAATCCAAGGGTGCCAGTCCATTCCGCGACCTTTTGAAGGAGTATCGCCCAGAAACCATTCGGCTTTTCATTTTGTCCACGCATTATCGCCGTCCGATCGAATTCAGCGAGCGGCGGCTCCAGGACACGGAAACCGCGATCGAGACCTTCTATCGCTTCTTTGAGCGATTCGAGCGGATCACAGGTCAGTCGTTCTATTCCTTACCCGTCCCCAAAAGCCGAAAGGAGGGCGATCTTTTGGACGGGAACGACGCGTTCATGCAGGACGTCGCCGGCCACAGAGCCCGCTTCCTGGAGTTTATGGACGACGATTTCAACACAGGAGGGGCCATTGGCGAATTGTTCGAGCTCGTTCGGCGGCTCAACCGATTCGTGGATGAACACCGGCTGGAAGACCCTCAACACCGAACCCCAGAAAAGACGGCGGCTCTGGTTCGCGGCGCCACCGTACTACGGGAACTGGGTCATGTCCTAGGGCTTTTCCGTCAACCACCGCCCAAACGACAGTTGCCCGAAGAGGGTGGCATGGTCGCTAAGTTGCTCGATCTCTTGGTATCCATTCGCAGCGAGGCACGCAAGGCCAAGAACTTCCAGATGGCGGACCGGATTCGCAGTGGACTCGCCGAACTGGGGGTTGTTTTAGAGGATCGTCCCGACGGAACGCAATGGCGGATCACAGACCAAACCGGCTGAGACATGGAAGATTCAGCGAGATTTGCTGGCCGTGCCCCAGCGCGGCTTGCTATTTCCTCGGAGAAGCGTGATGGCCTCGACGGAACGCCCTTCGCAAAATGACCTCAAGCACTCGGGAGGTGCTGCCCATTCTCCTTGCCGAATCTTGGGGATCGATCCTGGTCTTAAGATCACGGGCTATGGTGTGGTCGAAGTGGATGAGACTAACCATCCTCACTTGTGCGAGGCCGGAGTGATTCGGGCACCAGTGCGCGGGGACCTTGCGAAACGTGTGAAAACGATTTTTGACGGCGTAACCGAGATCATCGAGGCATTCCAGCCGTCAGTGGTGGCCCTAGAAGAACTTTATTCCCACTATGAGCGACCGCGCACGGC
>JAKPII010000439.1 GCA_029549885.1 Planctomycetota bacterium | reverse complement strand
TGGGGCAGGGCATGACCCGTTGGTTTGCCGCCCTCTCTGTGGTGTTCGCCGTGGGGATTGTCGTGTGGTTTTTCCGTGGTGGTGCCGGCCACAGTTGGTGGATGACGACGAGCCTTGCGGCCATTACCGCCGGGATTTTCGGAAACCTCTACGACCGTCTTGGTCTTCATGGCCTAAGATGGCATGAGGCCGATGGGCTCCACCAGGTGGGTGACCCCGTTTATGCCGTCCGGGATTGGATCCTAGTAATGATCGGTCGTTGGCCCTGGCCGAACTTCAACATTGCCGACAGCCTTTTGGTTTGCGGCGTCACGGCGTTGGTGGTATATACTTTGTTTTTCTCGGAGCTAGCATGCCCCAGCGAGGAAAAAGTACAGGTCGAGGAAATAAAGTAATCAATCTTGTAAGTACGTTTCCATCACATCCTAAGAATACCATCCACGTCTAATAAACAGCTTTGTGACTTGCACACCATGTGTCCAACCAACGTTTCGAATGCCGTTCGGTTTCCGTCTTCGCCAAACGGTGAGGAGGACGGAGGCGGGACAAAACATCGCTTTGGTCGGTTGGTGATGATGGGTCAAAGACTTCGGCGCGCCTTGAACGGTTTTTCCCGTCACATGGTGGTTTGGGGCAGGTCGGTACGACTGCTGGGTTATAGTGTGCTTGTTGGCGTGGGCGCCGGCGCGGCGGCTGTGCTTTTTACGCTCGCTCTTGAGCTTGTTGAGCATAGTGCCTTAGGCAGAATCATGGACTATGTTCCACCTCCGGAACACACGGCGGATCCCATCGCCCGCTTTCAGCTTCCCCGGCAATGGTGGGCAGTACTGTTGGTCCCCACGCTTGGGGGTTTGCTATGCGGTGTGATCGTTTATTTTCTGGAGCCTGCGTCAGAGGGCCATGGCACGGATGCCATGATTCGGGCATTTCACCGACTGAAAGGGGTCATCGGACCTAGGGTACCGTTGATCAAAATGATTACGAGCATCGTGACAATAGGGACGGGCGGTTCTGCTGGTCGCGAAGGTCCGATGACACAGATCGGCGCCGGTATCGGTTCATCACTAGCTCAGTACCTAAAGTTAGGAGACTGGGATCGACGTATTCTGATGCTGGCGGGGGCAGCCGGCGGATTAGGGGCAGTCTTTCGCACGCCGCTAGGTGGAGCGATGTTCTCGGTGGAAGTTCTTTATTCCGGGACGGCCATTGAGTTTTCCGCCGTGGCACCAGCATTCGTGGCTTCCGTCGTGGCTTACACTATTTTTACTTCGTTTCTGGGACAGACCGTCTTATTCGTCTTACCAACCGCCCCTGACCCCCAGACCGGGGCCTTGCCGTGCGCCTTTCACGGCGCCCATGAATTGCCATTCTATCTGGTGCTTGCTTTTCTTTGTGCGGCAGTTTCCTACATATTTGTTAACATGTTTTACTTTGGTCGAGACCGTATCTTCCGGCTCGCTCGCTTGCCGCAGTGGCTGCGACCCGCCCTGGGAGGTCTCGGCTTGGGTATCATCGTCCTTGTGGGCTATCCTCACGTCATGGCAGGTGGTTACGGATGGATCCAGAAGGCCATCCTCGCAAGCCCCGACATATCCCTTCGTTTGGCAATCAGCCTTGTCGTTCTGAAGATGGTGGCAACGACTCTTACCGTGGGGTCGGGAGGAAGTGGCGGTTTGTTCGCTCCTGCCCTTTTTATAGGGACAATGACAGGGGCGGCCTTTGGAATGGCTTGTCAAGCGCTGTTTCCGGCTTCAGCCCCACCTGTTTCAGCCACGGCACTTGTGGGAATGGGCGGTGTCCTGGCAGGCACATTCAAAGTTCCTTTAGCAGCCCTGATTATGGTTTCGGAGCTCACGGGTTCCCACGATTTGCTCGTGCCAATGATGCTGGTGGGTGCTGTGGAAATGGTCTCTCTTCCCGGAAACGTTTCCCTTTGCCGGGAGCAAGTCACAGCCTTCATCGATAGCCCGGCCCATTTAGGGGACTTTGTCGTTGACGTGTTCAAAGAGATGCACGTGCGTGACGTCTGCCCTTTCAGCACACAACCGATCGTCCTGCGAGAAGACACACCGTTGCCGCAGATCCTTCGTACTGTGGCCGACGCGCATCAAACGACGTTTCCTGTCGTCGATCGGGACAACAAGCTTGTGGGGGTCTTTTCATTGAGTGATCTTCGCGCGGCGCTCGTGGGCGATGGAGCAGGCAACCTGGTGCGGGCGATCGACCTCGCGGTGCCGGTGCCCATTGTCACCCCTGACGATGACCTTCACACGGTGCTCCAAATTATGGCCGAAAAACACCTCGAAGAACTGCCCGTCGTTATGTCGCATGCGGGGCAGCAGACAATTAGCCTCATTCGTCGTGATTTCATCTTGGCCGCCTACGACCGGCGGGTCTCTTTGATTCAAACGGCCGCTGCTTCCGAACGTACCCCTGTATGAATATGGTTGCGCAGCGACGGGAGTCTAGGTTTTCGGCTCTTTCATAACAACCCAGGTCCTCCGCACAATGGCGACCAATTATGAGGCTTGATCGCGCTTCCACCACGTGTTTCGATCCCTCGACCTACCACCAACAATAACTCGCTCACCAGGGTAACCCCCAATGATCACTGATGGCGGTGTTTCTGAATAGGAGCAGGGATGGCCATTTGCGGTGTCAGGCTCGAAAACGTTGTGGCCCAGTCAGACGTTCACTTCTGCCAGCAACTCCTGGGCGCGACGGCATCGGGCCACAAAACGAGACTCACGGTAGAAGTTCAAATCCTGACATATCTCAAGGACGTCTTGAGGGAAGCAATCCAAAATGTATCCCGCCACAAGGACTGTCTGCGACAATTGCATGTGATACCGGAACATGGGCACGGCATATGCGGCCAAGAGCGATGTCCGCATCAATTGCCAGGCTTGGTTGCGTTGCTTTTCCGTAGGAATGGCCTTAAAGTCCGCGCTGAACTCCTGCCATCGTTGTGGGTCAACGGCGTACGCCGAGACATCACCGAATTCACTGAGGCGACTGAGAAGGAGGTCACACCAACGGTCATTCCGTTCACAGAGTTGCAGGAGTTTCTGGATATCCTCCCCCGGGAGGAAATGGCCATCGCTTAAAATCCCCAGCGAACGGACACGCAGTTCTAGCTGAGCGAGAAAAGCACTTTGACCGATCGGCCCTGCCCAATCGACCTTCCGCTGTTGATCATAAAGGGAAAGAGCAGCCGTCCACACCCGCGTGAGAATTTCATTCGTGAGGATCTCTTCCAGAATGCCAGCCAATTGGTTCCGAAAACGATATTCCCGAGAGGCTGTCAATGAGCGAGACGTGAGTTCCTTTAGCGTCGAGGCCCAACGTTCGAAACGACTCCTCGCACTGACCCAGTAGCCTTGAAGGGCGTTTTCGGGAATGATGAAGTCGGCTGCCTGCCAAAGGGCAGGCGTATGATCAACAATGAAGGTCACAAGTTCCATCAGGTCGTGCATAAACGCACCCACCGCGGGGGCCCTCTGTCGACAGTTTGGATGATCATTTTGCTCGATTCCTCCCCGTGTGCAAATGGAATGCCATACACCTCATCGCAATCCTATTTGTCGAGGTCCCACTCTCAAAGCAGTACGACACCTAGCGCTTGGGGGCAAAACGAGCGGCTTCGTGGGCTAGCACGAAAGGCTCTCGGCTGCCCGGGAAACACCCAATACCGGCGGGAAGGCGCCATTAGGTTATATCCCGTTGACGAGTTTCGGCACCTCTGCGTGCCTAAGGTGGTGAAAAAAGACATCATGGTCACCCCGCCGATTTTGGTAGCCGACAGGTGTGGGATACAGGGTCCGGCTCTTCATCGCAAGCGTGCAAAGGGAAGACGTCAGAGCTGATAAAGGAAATTTAAAAGCTTCTTGGATCGCCAGACGTGTCGGCGAGAGCTTTCCGGAAAGGAGTAAAACGACATTTGTCGGCAAGATTTTGCGAAAAGGTGGACTCTAACCGCCTTTTAGGGGTTTTCCCTGTGCCCGAATTCTCTGACCCTAATAATGAGAAACCCCGCCCCCATTCATCGCTCAGGAAGGAAACATGCCTTCACGATGGATGCGGGCGGGTGCAAACAGAAACCGATGTCCCGGCCGAGGCCGAGCCGCTATACTAGGGCTTCAAGTCAATATTGAACTGATTGCTGCCCGTCTTTACCTCAACCCGGATGTCGCTCGTTGATTCGCTCCAGTACTTTTCCGGCACCGTCTTATCAATGGAGACTGGCTTCGGTTCCGCCGCGGGGTCCTCTTCCATCTTCGGCGCCAGATACACGATGTAGGTGCCGACCTCGATCCTTTCGGGAAGTCTGAAGGAACCATCAGGTTGGATATTCGCCGAACTTCCTTGGCCTGTTTCCTGATTGAAAAAGACGACCGAGGCCTCCGTATAAGGGTGCCCGTTAAACGTGACCTTGCCTTCAACACTTCCCTTGGGCTTCGTCTTCCGGCCCGTACAACCTGGTAACACCAAGATCACCGAAAGGGCAATCAAACCCAACACCAGATATCGTCGACCCCAAACCATGGACGTCCCTCCATCAAAAGTCAACATGCTCTTCCAATAGCAAAACACAAAGCCCCCGATTGAGATAACCGAGGGCAACACCTGTGACGAACCTTGCGTGAAATGTTTCTAGAAGGACACTGTGGGAACTTCCCCATCATAGCGACACGCTAACCGCTTGAGATCCATGAGATCGATCGTGTCGCTAATGAACCGAACGCTCCCGTCCGTGAACAAGGCGTTAATCCCACCGGGGTGCTCGGAATTGAGCACGGTGTTGTTTCGATACTTGTGCTCCGTAGCACCCGTTTGGACAATTTGAGAATTTGGCCCAAACCGAACACAAGTCGTACCCGTTTGCCACAAGTCCCCACACCCAGCAGGATCGGTAATTGGTCGTGGATGGCGACTTCCGTACCATCCCCCATAGTAGTTCGAGGTTCGATTCTTCCGTGCAACCAGTCCTGATTGTTCCCCGACCAACATCGTGTTCGATGTCCCGTCACGGCAATAAGCAATCGGATACGCTTCATTGGCCGGCATCATGCCGTTATTGCACGACCAACCGTGGCCACAATCCTTGGTGCCAGCCGTCGAATCAGGTCCTGGGACGGGCTGGGCGGCGCCCTGGATACCCGCGTAATTAATCATCATCGTCTTGCCGGGATCATTGTTTACCATGGGATCGTTTGCAGTATCAAAGACAGGAATGGTCGTGGACGGACAACGATAAACGGGAATGAGAAGCTGGCTGAGCACGCGGCACCCCTGCAACCAGTTGTCTGGATTGGCCGCCCCACCGGCCATAAACGTATAGGGAAAGTCGCTGCGAAATGCCAGCTGATCATAAACCGCCTTCTGCTCGATGTAGGGCAGAATCAACGTTCGCCAATTTGTGCCGTTCGAATACCACTGCTCCCGAAGATTGAAGGCGCCTGGCGGAAACGTCTTCAAAACGTCGTGATAATTGTGCAACCCCAAACCGATCTGCTTCAGGTTGTTCGTACACTGACTACGACGGGCCGCTTCCCGCGCAGCTTGAACCGCGGGCAAAAGGAGTGCGATCAAAATCCCAATGATCGCGATTACGACCAAAAGCTCAACGAGCGTGAACCCTCTCCTGGGATGTGCGAGATTCAACATAACACCACCTCCAACTTGCCGTCAAAGTGAACTCAGGAATCAGGCACCAAAAACACCGCGAAAAACTAATGCCTTGGTTTTGCGAGCGATGTAGGCAATCGACCGTGTTTTTCTCAGCGTTTTTCTTAGCTCACTCAGGTTACTGCACACCGTCTCTTGCGTCAAGCATTTTGCGCTTTTTCGTGTTAGCCACGAATAGAAATGTCCCCTGCTAGGGGTTCATGGAACTGCTGAATCGGGCGGCGGAGCGGAGCGAGTCCGAAGCGGAGCCACCCGATTCGCTCCGCCCGCCGCCAGAAGCCATCCCCGCAGCGTCTCCACCGGCAGCGAGTCCCCGTCCTCCGCCGCCAGGCATTCCGCCGCCAACGTGGGACCGTAGTCCCCGTACTTCTCCCGGTACAGCTCTCCTTCACCGCCTGGTCCGCTTGCCGATTCGAGGACCGACCTCGCAACCGGTGCACCAATCCCACCGCACCCAACGCCTGATAGCGCGCCCACGAACGCTTCACCTGGCGATAACTCATCCCCAAGATCTCGCTCGCCTTCACCAGCGTGATGTCTCCCGCCTTCACCCGGCCGAAAACCTCCAGCCGCGCTCGCTCTTTCCCACTCATGCATAATGTCTCCATACAACCCTCCTTTCGGAGGGTTGATAGGGACATTTCTATTCGTGGCTATCAGCGCGGAGCTCGACGTGCCGTTTTTTGAGGAGCCGTTTTTTAACTCATAAGCGGATCGCGTCCGAAACGATGCGCTGTACGACTGACCTGAACAACAACGTGAAGCGGTTACGAGTGAGGCTGTGTTCCCTTAGCTGAAATATCGAAGTTTCGTTCAGCATTTTGCCTAACTTCGACTGTTTCTCGGTACTCCGCGATGGGCGAAAGCACTGGGACCATTTCGGTGCTCCCTGCATATGCGGGTTGTTCACCGGTTTTTTGGAACGCCCGCACAGAAACCTGATATTTTCCCGGCTTCAGTTTAACGGAGTACCTTCCGCGCGAAATCGATGCCCCCGCCGACTGAAGGCCAGGATCAAGCGGCTCGAACCTGATCATTCCTGATTCGACAGGCTGTCCTTGGTATTGGACGACACCTCTCCATTCCACGACATTCTCGCGGTTTGCACAGCCGCCAGCACCAGCGAGAACAGTGGCCAATATGATAACCGAGCCCGGCAAGCAGCGCATAATAGATCCTCCTTTTGGGAACCGCGCCCATTCGAAGTAATCGGTTAGGTCCGTCAAATATCATCTAAGGCTTTTCTAGAACTGGACGCTTTCACCGTTTTGAGCAGTACCGAGGGCACGCCATGTGTTCAGGTCGATTGTATTACTGAAAAACCTTACGGCACCATCACCCATAAGAGCGTTGACGCCGCCGGGGTGCCGGCTGCGGGCAGCGACATGTGCCGAATTACCACCCGCCGGGCCCACACAAGGCGGATCCGGGGGTGTGGGAGGATTCCAGCACTGGGCAAAGTCAGGAGCGGTCGAGTTGGGTGTGTCGTATGTCATAAATTGCGCACAACCGCGGTCATCATTGTATGCATCGCCACGTTGGTCATGAACCTTCTCGGACCAAATCACCTCAGACATGAACAAGGTATTCGAAAGGCCGTCACGGATTTCAGAAAACGTGACTACCCTGTTATATCTGAATGGGGCTCCACCGAAAATGATGTTTTCGGACGTAATATCTGTCTGTCCAAAATTGGTGTTTCCCCAGTTCACCACATAATTGGAACGTGGTCGATTGCGCCTTGCATCCTCAAACCCTTGATACATCCGTCCTGGCTTTCCATCCGATGGGCAATTCAAAAGAGGAAAGGCAGCTTTTCCGGTGTTCAGCAGCAATTCGTTTGGGTTCTCATGAAAAGGCTGATCGAACGTCCATTGGTCATAGAGTGCTTTCTGTTCAACGAATGGCCACATTGGTACGATCCAAGTAGTTCTGCGAGCAGTGTTAGCACCTGGGGGCAAAGCGACGTACGACCCTTGGGCTCCAAACGGGAGTGTCTTATGAACATCGTGGTAGTTGTGGAAAGCAAGCCCCCATTGTTTGAGATGATTTGTACACTCCGCCCGCCTTGCCGCTTCCCGGGCAGCTTGGACCGCGGGCAAGAGCAACGCAATCAAGATGCCGATGATGGCTATGACCACCAGCAATTCGACCAGGGTAAACCCCCGACTACCCTTAATCCGGTTCATAAGAAAACCTCCTACACATCACCACGAACCCTAGTAACCCCAGACAACCAAAGGCGATTATAACGACCCAAACAACCGGGTGCAATCTTTTTGCTTTCACAAAATCCTAAGCGCCAGCAACGAGCCGAAGCGACGTTCATGTACAAATCACACAGTATTATTTGACAATTAACGGTATCCCTCTTTTTTGATAGATTCAAATCTGGTTGTCCTCACAGAATCATGATAGGATGCCCCAACGGGGGTTTGCTGCTTGAAAAACGACTGTACGTCCCCATAGGTTCCACAGGGTCAGTTTGGGAAGACTTCGTATCGAGGAGAACCGATGTCGTTCGCACAACGGAAGCAACTCGGCCTTGTGAAACATCAGCCGTGGCTATTGGGATTTGCGGTAACAACAGCGCTTTTCCTGTTAACCGGCGGATGTCGGGAACCCTCGGTGGCAGATAGGCCATCACCCAGTGCCGCACGAAAAGCTCCGGCAACCAAGTTTGATGGCGAGGCCGGGGCCAAGACGGCCACCAAGTCCGAAGGGCTTACCACCTCCGCGGAGACTTACGATCATCTGGATATCGCCATTGATGCCCCCACGGAATGGACCGTCGGAGACGAGGTCTCAATCCAACTCACCCTGAGCAACCACAGTGATCATACCATTGAGGGCACGGAGCTACGCGCGGAGATTCAGTTCGGCCTTCAGGATAGTATCAGCGAAGGCCACATCGTGGTGCCCATTGCCTCCTTGCCCGGCAAGACGTCGTACCATTCGATGGCCAATTTCGTTTCATCCCGTCCGGGGATTTGGTACGTTAAGGCCGCCGTGTATCTCCAGGGTGAGTTGATCAAGGCCACAACGCGAACCCTTTACATCCGCGAGGCCACCGGTCGAGAGGAGCCAAAACCGGCTGATGATACCGACGAGTCGCTGGGGCCTCCGCTGGTCGATCACCCGGAGCGATTGCAACGGCTTCACCCGGATTTCCCCATCTGGATCGATGCTGAAGGCCATGCCCTCGTCATGATCGGTCGGGTCTGCCAGCGAGAAGTCCCCTTGGAGCTATTTGCCTGCCTTAAGAACTCCAAGGAACACGAGTCCATCGTCTCGATCAACACTCGAGCCTATATTGTTCATGCAGGTCTTTTGGCCCTGGGGGTCGAACCGGGACGCCCGGTGCAGTTCTATCCCCAGTATCGCCCCGCGGAAGGGCCTGAAATCGACATCGTTGTGGCGTGGAAAGATGCGGCCGGTAACATCCATCGCATGCCCGCCCAACAGTGGGTCCGCCATGCCCAAACTAAAGAGCCTCTTGAGCTTTCCTGGATCTTCACGGGTAGTCAAATCGTCAAGGACGAAGACACAGGAGATCAGTATTATTACGCTGATAGCACCGGTGAATTGATTTGTGTTTCCAATTTTCCGTCGGCCGTCCTGGACCTGCCCATCCGAAGTACCGATAGCAATGAGTCACTTCTCTTCGAGGCCTTTACCGAGAATATCCCCCCATTGGGCACACCGGTGACACTGATTCTCTCTCCAAAGTCATCTACGACATCGCCCACGTCAGGGAAGCCATCATCCGAAAACGTCAGCCCGCCCCCCGAATCGAGCGAAACAGCACCGGCTCCCTCCCAGCCTTCCGGTGACGAACCCGCGGGATGAGAGGCCGCTTGTCTTGCAGAGCAAACGTTTATATGCAATAAACGAGTGCGCTTTGTTGCAACTGCCAATGAGACGAAGCTATAGGAAATCGAGCAATGGATCAGACGCAATTCCTGAAGAGAAAATTGCTCGAATGTCTTGGTGGGCCGTGGCCTGTACCCTGCGATCTCAATCCCGAGTGGGGCGACCCAGAGGACAAAGGCGACTACACACTGACCCGCGTCACGTATGAGGTCGAACCAGGAGATCGTGTTCCGGCTCTCCTTTTGGTGCCCAAAACTGCGGATAGAGAGCATCCGGCACCGGGGATTCTCGTTTGGCATCAACATAACGGGGAATGGCATTTGGGAAAGAGCGAACCGGCGGGATTGGCGGGCAATCCCATGCATCATACGGGGGTATCCCTTGTCCGAGAGGGCTACGTGGTGCTCTGCCCCGATGCCCTGTGCTTTGAAGAAAGGCAAAGCCCACACCTCAAAGGGGGCGACTACGAACGGTTTGTCTTTCTGCGGTATGTGGTGCAAGGAAAATGCCTGGCTTGGAAGAATATTTTGGATATGCGGCGGGCAGTGGATCTGATCAGCTCGTTGCCGTTTGTCGATGCCAATCGCCTGGGATGCTATGGTCATTCGATGGGATCCACCTTTACCTGGCTTGTTGGTCCGTGGGAAGAGCGACTCTGTTGTTTGGTGGGCAATTGTTGCCTCCCTACCTATGCCGCCATCCATCGGACACATATCCTTCATTGCTTTCCCAATTTCATTCCAGGATGGATGAAATATGGCGACACGCCGCACATTGCGGGCCTGATTGCCCCGCGGGCACTTCACCTCAATTTTGGTGAGCTCGATGGCGGCAGCCCGCTGCCCGAGGTCCGTGAAGGCATCGAAATCATCCGCGGTTTTTATCGCCAAGCCGGTGCGGAAGATAACTTTCGTGCCTTTATTCAGCCCGGTGTGGGGCACGTCCTTTCGCCGGAAATGTGGGAGCAAACCCGCGAGTGGTTTGCCATTCACCTCAAGGGTAAGCGTTCCGCCTGACTGCGGAGGCCCTTCAAGAAGTCTCGCAATTATGCTTCCTCATCACCCAACGTCGATTTGCGGCGCAATAAGTGATGATAGTGTTGGGCAAATCGATGGGCTTCATCCCGCACATACTGGAGCAGCCGCAGCGCGAACGAATGACGGCTCAACCGGAGGGGTTCATCCCGATCGGGAAGATAAAGCTCCTCCTCCCGCTTGGCCAAGGAAAGAATGATAGGCCGGGCGCCATCCCACTCTTCCAGGGCCGAAAGGGCCGCGTGAAGTTGACCCTTGCCGCCGTCGATAAGCAAAATATCGGGCGGCGATTCGTCCTCTTCGCGGAGTCGGCGAAACCGGCGATAGACGACTTCTCGGATGGCCGCATAGTCATCAACGCCTTCCACCGTGCGGATCCGATAGCGTTTATAGCCTGGCTTGAACGGCAAGCCATCGATGAAGCGAACCAGACTGGCCACCGTTTCACTACCTGCCAGGTGAGCAATATCAACGCCCTCAATGGCCCGGGGTAATGTAGGGAGCTTAAGAATCCTTTGCAGCCCGGCTAATCCTTTTTGGGGATCAATATGAAACGCCTCCGGCTGAACGTGGACATCAATCTTGCCACGCTCGTCCAACTTCTCAAGGTATTCGATTTCGTCCCGCAGACGGGCTGCCTCTTCAAATCGCAGCGCCTGCGCCGCCTCCTTCATTTCCCGGCGCAGATCGACGAGGAGCTGTTCCTTATCACCTTCCAAAAATCGCTGGAGGCGACGGATGTCCTTACGGTATTCCTCCTTGGAAATCCGCAGGTTGCACGGGGCCGAGCATTGATTGATCGAAGCCAAAAGACAGGGACGAAACCACTTCCACTTGGGGTCGTTCTCTTCGATATCGAGTGAGCAGGTCCGAAATCGGAAAATCTTTTGCAGGACCTGCAGGGCGCCACGGAGGGCCCTTGGGCTGGTGAACGGCCCATAAAGTTTCGTGCCACGTTCATGGGGTTCCCGGGTGAACACAACCCGGGGGAAATCCTCTCGAATGTAGATTTCCAGATAGGGGAAGGTCTTGTCGTCCCTAAGTTCCTTATTGAACTTCGGCTGAATGTCTTTGATCAGCCGTGCTTCCATCAGCACGGCGTCAACCTCGGACTCAGCCTCGATATAATCGATATCGCGAATCTCGCGGACAAGCCGGGCAGTTCGAGGGTCCTCTGCCGCTGCTTTCAGGAAGTAGCTACCCGCCCGGTGACGCAAATCCTTGGCCTTGCCGACGTAAATAACGCGGCCGGCCTCGTCCTTCATCAAATAGACCCCAGGCTTGTGGGGAAAACTCCGAACCTTAAGAGCAGCCGGCGAACGCGTATGATCCGAATCCGCTTCCGACATACCGAAACTCCGCAAGACCATCCTTCACATGATTATACGACTTGCCGCAAAAGAAGGGTTTTTCGGGGAGAGTGACGCCCACATCCGGGTGCCATAGCATCAGTCATACTGGAAGGCGCTACCCCCTCATCCTCGTGGTATAAGTTACCACCTAATCTGTATGCGCTAGCGAAAAACCATGTCAACAATTATGATAGAGAATTGGAACTGGTAATGGCGAAGGGCAAACCGCGTGGCGGGTCCCCTTCCCGGCAGGTCTTGGCCCCCATTTTTCTTAGGTGATGGCAATGGCTCGGAGAACACTTGACCGGAAGGCCTTGCGGCAGCAGACAGAGGCTGCGGAAGCCTTGCAAGGTGAGACAAGCTCGGAAAAGGCACCTGCCAGGACTCGACGCTCCAAACCAAAAGTCAAGAAACAGACCAAGTTGGTGGCCCTGTGGGGTGTCTTCAATCAGGCGTTGGTGGAAGTCCAGACCTTCGACTACTCGCGGCGACTTGATGCCGAAAAACTGGCCAAGGAACTTTCAGACTCCAAGAAAGTGCCGCATTTTGTTCAACTCGTCAAGCGCCAGGTCGAGGTGGAAATCCCCAGCGAAGAATGATGGACTGCTGGCCTGGCTGGAATCATGCGGCGAGTGTTGCCCGCTATCGGCGAGCCGGGGGTTAGTGTCCTTCTGCATTTTCTCACCGTTGGAAAGCGTTAATAAAGATGGAAAAGCTAAGGGGTGGCGGAAGGTAGGATTGACGGAACCGTTGCGATGACTCGAGAGAGAACAACCGGCTTGAAAGCGCTCGGCTGCTTGGTTGCGTTATTCGTGGCTCAGATCCTAGGTGTCACCACCGGATGCCAGAAGTCTGCGACGCAAGGCGGCTCGAAAGGCCCCGACGTGCCGCGTCTTGTCTCTGGGCGTTTGCCGGAACTGGGGGACTATCTGCCACCACTCGATGAGGGACGGCTGGAGGTAGCCCCGCCAAAGGAATGGATCGTCTCGCCGCGTTCGGAAAAATACATCGTCCGTTTCCAAGCCGATAGCGGTAGTGCTTATCCCACCGTGTTGGTCATGGGAAGCAACAGTGAGCGATTCAAGACAGTTACGCCCGAGAACCTGGAGGCGTTTGCCAAGTCTGTTGCTGCCGAATTGGAATCGGCTGGCACCAAGACGACGGTCAAAATGGGCCGGATTGGAGACCTCATCGGCGTTACCTACACCCGCCGGGCGAAGGTCAAGGATAATTTCGGCGGAATCGTGGAACGGCTCTTTTTCGATACGGTCGTGGCGGGTCGGAGATACCAGTTTGAGCTTAGATCTCCTCCCGAAATGGTTGGGCTTGCTGAGCCGTACTTTTACGCCGTCGTCAGCGGTGCGAAGGTCCACGCCGTTGGAGAATTGGAGAGCGAAGAAGAGCTCGAGAGCGGGGAAGTGACCGAGACTCCGCCAAAGGCAGAAGAAAAACCTGCCGTCCAGGCTCAGCAAAAGCCCGCCGAGAAGGAACCGCCGGTTGCGGAACAGGCAAAGGTTGAAGCTCCCAAGCCCGAGGCCAAGCCGGCCCAAAAGCCGACCAGCCAAAAGACGCCTCCGCCAGAAAAAGAAAAGGGCCAGGCCAAGCCGGCGGAGCAGGCGCCAGCAGAAAAACCCAAGGAAGAACCTAAAAAACCGGAAGAGCCTCCGGCGGAGTCCCAATCGGCAAAGGAGGCCTCTCAGGAAAGTAAACCCGAGGAAAAACCCAAGGGGAAGGAAACGGGAGATTTACTCAAGGATCTCGACGCACTCTTGCAGTAATCCCAGGAAGGGCGCCAAGTCAGTCGCGGCCGACAAAATTTTGCCCGGATATCGACATCGCGTCCGCCTCTGATCACAATGAAAAGCAAGTTTGCTTTGTTAGAAATTGCCGTTTGCCAGGGATGCGGTTATTGGGCGAAAGGACAATCGGTCGTCTTGAGGTATTCTTTGAGCACATCTTTTTGTCGGGAAGGCGAACGATGCATTTCGAACCTGGTCACACCGTTGGAATCGATCTCGGGACCACGTTTTCCGCGATCGCAATT
>JAKPII010000416.1 GCA_029549885.1 Planctomycetota bacterium | reverse complement strand
TTCAGAAGTATTGCAGGGGGCTCTCTCGTTTTACGCTCCTTCGAATTGCATTCGCATCCTACCTCTATTCAGTCGGATGTCATTCATGTGGTGGGACGGCGAGCTGGTCTGATTTCTTATTTTCTAACCCTGCTAGGGCTTTCCTCGACGTGTACATTTCGGGTAACCCACCAATATGCGGAGTTCGTGGATTCCAGCTTGTTTGGCAAGACACATGCAATGGTTCCGCTCCAACATGTAGTGTGCGTACGGGGCGGCGTCGCACGGCCGCTGCTTGCGCTTTTTTTCGTGGGACTTTTCCTCATCAACGGCTTCCTTTTTTTGATCGCGATTGCCTTTGAATTGGCTTTTGCTATTCTCTCCCTTGCCTTCTTTACGGCAGCCGGTTCGTGTCTAGTCTATTACTTTCTAAGAAAGAAATTCTTCGTGTTGATTCGCTCTGAGGCGGGGACAGAGATCGCTATTTCGTTCATGCCCAGTGTCCTCGAAGGCCAAACGGTTGACTTTCCGAAGGCCTTAATGGCAGTGGAGGTTTTAAAGAACCTTGCCCTGGACGCGCTTCATCGAACCCCGCCCACGACCGTTGCACCGGCTTTTGAGGAAACCCCTGCGTACCCGGTCGAGGATCAGTCGCAGGTTTCCATATCGCCAAGGGTTACCCCCCCTCCGCTTACCCCGGAAGCCGTGAGCCCCATCTTTACCGGCCCAGAACCACCACCGAGCCATGAACCCGAGCCGGAGGAGGTCTTTACGCCCCAGGCCCCCGAAGAGGTCGCTATGAAAGCCCTACGAGAGGCCGTTAAGACCTACAACAATGGCCAACACGAAGAAGGCATTTACTTGCTTCAGGAAGTCGTTCGTCTCAATCCGGGAACCAAGGCTGCCCGCATTGCCGAGAAACATTTGGCAAAACTGGGGCGCCATGCGTGAGCGGAGCACCAAGATCGTTGACTTCTTACCAGCATCTGTCATCCCGGTGCTGTTGCACGTTACTAGGCAGAGCTGGTCGTGGTGTTCTCTATTCTAATCGGTGACGGAACAACCATGCGGCGCTGAAAAGCGTAAAGGCTGCAATGGGTAAGAGAGGGGCAACATAAGGAACGATTACATCGAGGCTTGGATCTTCGAGAAACACCATCCGGCTAATGGCCACCATGTAGCGAAGCGGGTCAATGTCCGAAAGCCACCGGATGATCGGATGGATGTTTTCTACCGGCGTGGCAAAACCGGAAAGAAGGACGGCCGGGACCATGTACGTGAAGCTTCCTAATAGGGCTTGTTGTTGCGTTGCAGCCAGCGAAGAAATCCACAACCCGATGCCCACAATCGCGAGGAGAAACACAAACATGGCCATGGCCAGGAGCACGAGGGAGCCACGAAAAGGGATGCCGAAAACGATGATGACAGCACCTACCATCAAACCTCCCTCCAAATAGGCAATGACAAACGCCGGAACGGCCTTACCGATAAGAATCTCCGCCGGTCGCAAAGGTGAGACCAGCAGTTGGTCGAACGTCCCCAGTTCACGTTCCCGCGCCACCGAGAGACTCGTCACCAGTAGTGCCACCAGATTGGTCAAAATAGCGAGGAGTGCCGGAACGGACGACCACATTGGGGACGTATTTTCGTTGAACCAGACCCGAGTGACCGGGACAATTTGGTCCACACTTGAGTGTCTTGGTGGCATGTTCAATTGTCGTTCCTGTACGAACTGACGAACAATTCGACCGATGTACGCCTGAACGACCATCGAGGCGTTGGAAAGGCGTCCGTCGAGCAATACCTGGACCACGGGGATTTGTCCAGATTCCAGTGATCGCGAAAAGTCCTGGGGAATATGGACAATGGCCAGGGCTTGTTGGCTATCCAAAACTTCTCGCACCTCTTGATCGTTACTGCAGGAAATGACGCGAGAGAAGGTCACGGGAATAGCTTCGAATCGTGCAACTAGTTCCCGCCCTAGAACGCCGACATCTTCGTTGTAGATTCCCAATCCCGCGTTGCGCACTTCCAACGTGGCGGCAAAGCTAAAGACCAATAGCTGCACAAGTGGCGGGACAATCACCACCATCCGACTGGCTGGGTCTCGAAAGATCGCCAGAAACTCTTTAATGACCAAACGCCGGATGCGCTCCAGCATGAACCTTCCCTTACTCCAAAGTCAAACGCGTCTTACGAATGGTTAACATCCAAAGGATTGTGGCAAACACCGCCAAGATGGCCGTATCCTGCAGCACGATCTCCCACACATTTCCTGCTAAAAAAAGTGTCCGCAACGCCGACACAAAGTAGCGTGGCGGCAATATGTGAGTGAGTAATCGAATGGGGGTCGGCATACTGTTAATTTCGAATACGAGACCAGAAAGGATGAAAGAGGGCAAATACCCCACAACGAGTGCCGCCTGGGTAGCGACAAATTGATTACGCGTTGCTGTTGAAATGAAAAGCCCTAGCCCCAGCGCAACCGTCAAATAAATGGCTGAAACAACTATTAAAAGCCCCCAGGATCCCCGAAACGGAATGTGAAAGATAATGACCGAAACCAAGGCCACAAGCATCATCGCCGTCAGCCCGAGGGCAAAATATGGAATGAACTTGCCGAGCAGAAACTCGCCTCGAGTGATTGAACTGGCGAGAAGGGCCTCC
This sequence comes from Planctomycetota bacterium, assembly GCA_029549885.1. GTDB lineage: Bacteria > Planctomycetota > Planctomycetia > Pirellulales > Thermoguttaceae > Thermogutta. Next base: position 9,132 of record JAKPII010000416.1, on the reverse strand, counting down.
ATTGTGCCACGTTCCCATTCCCTCGCCACGACCAATGACGTAAGAATGGTTCCAATAAGAGTCATGATGACGGCGATGGAACCTGGCAATAAAGCAGCCCGCGAGTCCAAATTCGGGTTGTACCAAACCCGACTCTCTAAATGAATGGTGTCCCCGATTAGTCGGTTACCTGTTTCCTCAGCACGATGCCGATGCTCGGTTTGCAGGACGTTTTCCAAATAACTCCTCACAATTTCCGCAGTGTTGGCTTCACTACCGTTCACAAGAATCTGGACTGTCGCCGATCCACGACTCAAGTTCGCTGCGAAATCCTGCGGAATGATGACCAATCCCTTAATCCGTCCGCCCACCAAGAGCGGTTCCATCTCTTGCCGATGATTGGCCTCCCTCACGATGAAATAACGGCTTCCGCGCAGGGAAGCCACCAGCCGCTCCGCATCACGCGAGGGTGATTCGACCACGAGTCCAATCGGTATTGATCCCAGGTCAAGGGAAATCCCCCATCCAAAGAGAAACAAGAGGACCACCGGCAAGAGGAAGGCGATCACCAGGCTGCTCGGATCCCGAACGATCTGATAACTCTCTTTCCGCGCTAACGCCAAAACACAGCGAAGGCGAAAGCGTCTCGCACTCAGTCGGACGTTCTGTCGATTGACCGCGTTCATTTGGTCTTCTCTTCAGATCGTTTTTCATCATTCAAAAGCGTGTTGGGGTTAGTCTCAACCCCTTCTTGCTCTCCAAACCGAATAAGAAGCTCGATAAAAGCTTCTTCCAGTGTCGGATTCGGGTGCTCCGGAGATTGAACCATGGCCCTCACGGCATCGGGAGTATCCATGGCGATAATCCGCCCGCGGTTAATGAGGGCCAGGTGATCGCAATACTCTGCTTCGTCCATGAAGTGTGTGGTCACAATGACGGCAGCTCCCTGTTCCACAAGTTGATCGATGCGGAGCCAGAACTCTCGCCGGGCTAAGGGATCCACGCCGCTGGTTGGCTCATCCAAAAAGACCACATCCGGGCGATGGATGATGGCGCACGCCAGAGCCAGCCGCTGCTTAAAGCCCAGTGGGAGCTGGATCGTGTTCTGGTCGGCAAACGGCTTAAGCTCCAATTCTTCCAAGGCCCAATCGATGGCATTGCGCAAATTGTCTCCCCGCAGTCCGTACACCCCGCCAAAGAATTGCAGATTCTGTTTGACTGTGAGATTACCGTAAAGGCTAAACTTTTGGGCCATATAACCGACGTGTCTGCGTGCCTCCGCCCGTGCCTTGCGAAGGTCCACCCCCGCGACTGTTGCTCGCCCTTCCGTTGGCGCAAGTAAACCGCAAAGCATGCGGAAGGTGGTACTCTTTCCAGCCCCATTTGGTCCTAATAGACCAAAGACTTCTCCTCGCCGAACGCGGAAGGAAACGTGGTCCACAGCGGTGAAGTGACCGAATTTTTTTACCAGGCCATCGGCTACGACTACTTCCTCCCGCCCGTTCACGACGGCCTCGTGGTTCCCATTCCTTCGAAATGTTACCCTTTCCTTGGGGATGCCTCCTAAGGCATCGATGAAGGCGTCCTCAAATCGCGGATCAGTGGTCACCCGACGTAGCCCGGGAAGCTTTTTGCCAGCGTCCTCACCGTTTTCGCGCACGACAACTCTCACACGCTGTCCCTGAATGCGTGTATCCACAACGCGAGGATCTTCGAGCCATTGTCGGACAACATGGCGGCGCTCATGCGGAGGAACGTCCGCCAGGAAGGTACGGCCTTTCACTCGGGCAGTGAATTCTGACGGTTGGCCAAAAAAGAGTACCTGCCCTTCGTAAAGGACAAGGACATAATCGCAGCGCTCAGCTTCATCAAGGTACGGTGTGCTCCACACGATGCCTACACCTTGATCGCGCTGTTCACAGACAATTTTCCACAATTCCCGCCGTGAAATCGGATCCACCCCTACGCCCGGCTCGTCGAGAAGCATCAACTTGGGGCGGACGAGCATCGAGCATGCCAAGCCGAGTTTCTGCTTCATACCACCGGACAGATGACCCGCAAGTCGCCCCGTAAATGGCTCTAGCCCTGTAAATGAGAGAAGCCGCTTAATATTCTCCTGACTTTCCGCCTGAGGAATGCCGCGTAGCCGAGCATAGAGCTGAAGATTCTCCAAGACGGTGAGATCCTCGTACAACCCGAACTTCTGCGGCATATAGGAAAGGTGATCTCGGAAATTGAGAGACTCTCGAGGATCCTCGCCGAGAACCAAAATCCGACCTTCTGTGGCCATAAGGAGTCCGGCCGCGAGACGAAGAAACGTCGTTTTGCCGGCCCCGTCCGGCCCCACCAAGCCGGTAATAGCACCAGCAAGGATTTCCACCGTCACATCCCGGAGCGCCGGCCTTTGCTTGGGCGAGAAACGCTTGGTCACGTGGTCAAACCGAATCACCGTTGCCTCCCGGTGCTTGCCTCGGTCGTCTCGTCTCGGCGGATGCGGACTGTCACGGGCATGCCATGGCGGAGTTTACCCGAGGGGTCTTTTACCAGCACGCGCACCCGATACATCAACGTGGTGCGAACTTCGCGAGTCTCGACACTCTTAGGGGTGAATTCGGCCACCGAGGAGATAAATCCTACCTGCCCCGAAAACCGGTTGCCTCCATCGGTGAGGACCTCTACAACCGTTCCCGGGCGAATGTGATCCAATTCTCGTTCCGCCACGTACGTCCGTACCCAGACTTCATCTTGCCGGGCAATCGAGAAGACGGGCGCACCTGTACCGACGTAATCGCCTACTTCGTAGATCCGCACCTGGACGACGCCGTGAATCGGCGAAATCAGCCGCGTATCGGCCAATCGCCGTTGGGCCTCTTTGAGTACCGCTTCCGCCTGACGGACGAGGGCCTTGGCGCGATCGATGTCTTCTTGCCGGGGTCCTACTTCCACGAGCCGCTGAGTGGCCAAAGCGGCTTGATAATTGGCTACAGCTTGATCATACGCCGCCTGGGCATTATCGAGCGTTTCTTGAGAAACGGCCCCCTTGGGCGCGAGGTCTTTGGCCCGGCGAAGTGACACTTCCGCATTTCGGACTGCCACCCGTGCAGCCTCTGCAAGCGACTTAGCCTTTTCAATTTCTTCTGGTCGGGAACCGTTCTCCAAAGCCAGGAGTTCAGCCCGACGTGCGGCCAGCGCGGCCTCTGCCTGCTCAACGGCATCGAGGAACTCAGCCGTTTCGAGCTCGGCAAGCAGCGAACCTCGTCCAACCGTATCCCCCTCATCCACGTAAAGCCGGGCAAGGCGACCAGGAACCTTGAATCCAATCCGCACTTCACGAATCTCTACGTTTCCGTGAAGCTCCCTGTATTCAGGCGTTCCCCCGTTCATGATGGCCGTCCACCATGCCTGGACATGCAATCCCTGATCAACCGTTGGCCGAGCATACCGCTGGAGGCTCCACAGTGACAGAGCCACAATTGCAACAATAATCACAATCAGAATCAGGCGTTTTTTCATAACGGGACTGCTTTGCCTTCAACTGCGTTCTTGCGTTCGTATTACACACCTTCATCGCCGCGTCTCAGGAGGGGATGAGAGAAGGCGATCCACCACAAGATCCACAGTGCTTGTGATCGCCTCCACCCACTCGTTGGACAACTGTCGGCCGCGAATCTTCAACCGACGTCGCAAAACGTGAAAACCCAGCCGAAAAATGGCGACCTGTCCCCATAAGCTATGAGCCAAAAGGACAGCCTCTCGGTCGTCGGAAGTCACCCCCATCGCCGCTGCCACCAACTCGGTAATGATTTCATGCACTGGCCGGATCATTTGTTCATACACGATGTCAAAGCCACTCGACGGGCGCAATAATTCTCTCCAAATGATGGCTGCGACGGCTTCCGCTTGCGGGTTGGCGAGCACCGTCTGCACGACCTCTCGCATAAAAATACGCAAGAGCTGTCGGGCGTGACATGCGTCTGGAGATGCAGCAAGGCCAGCCCGCGCGGTCATCGCTGCTTGCCGAATGGACTGACCAACCCATCGCATGAGGTACCGCAGAACCGCGCGATAGTACTGCTGTTTCCCGCCGAAGTAGTAAGAGAGAGCGGCGCTGTTGACCCCGGCTGCTGCCGCTAGGCGACGAATTCCCACCTCGTCGGGCCCGAATCGCGCGAACGCCTCGATCCCTGCCTCCAGCAGCCGCTGGCGGGCATCCCCTCTTTTCTTCGGCGATCGTCTGCCCTTGGAGCCTTGCGGGCTATCATTCATAGCAATTCTCCGTCACAAAACGACCTCACCCCTCCTTCTGTATCATACCACTGATCAGGCGATTAGTCAACCAATTGAGTTAATCAATCGATTAAAACGATCGATCACACACAACGGTTCTAGGTCCCTCCCTATATGATGCGAGCCCTTAGTCTAGGAGACCGGCACAGAAGATTCGCCGACAAACAGAGTGGCGATCAGCGGCAGACTCAACTTGCTACGAGTCAGGCAGTATAAGCGGGCGCTGATTTGAGGCCATCAGTGGCTTCCAGCGCGGTAGAGACTCACCGCTTCGGATACCCGCAATGGTCGGCCGAAGATCCTTAGTGAATGGATGCAGTCTTTCAGCGCTGGGTTAATCCAAATCGATTGCCCGGTGACTTGACGCAGGTCATCCGTCCAGCGGGCCCATCCGTATTGGCGGTGCTCTCCTCCATCGCATAACTGCCCATCCACAACGAACATCATCAACTTGGGACCGGAATCCACGATGATGACCACATGTTGCCGCTTTCCGACCTGTATGGTCCCCGGATCAGACGACCAGGCAAACGAATGTAATCCGTCGTTCAGCTCTACTTGATAAGAATTCTCCTCACCTAACGAGATCACAAAGCCCCGATTCGTGGCATCACGATTATCCACAAGAATTCTGCCCGGCTGAGAATGGTCCAATCTGATCCACATTTCCACGCTGAAACCTGAATCCTCGGCCAGGTCAATGGTTCTCGTCAGGGGTTTGGGGCCCTCTGGGCTTTCGGATCGGATTTCCACAAGTGGGGCAACCTTAGGGAGTGAGGCAAGAGTGCCCTGTTGAAACAGAACGTTCAAAAACTCGCGGTCGATTTCGTGCACCCGGGCCACTGTCTTTTGCGTCTCGGTAACGAACATGCGACCTTCATCTTCAAAGAAATCGGGATAGCTGAATCTCACCTGCGGGTCCGGATCGTAAAGCAAAATCTCCGGCTGAGACCAATAGACACGACCGTTTTTGACAGTGCCCGCCGACAACCACGCTGGATTCCGGCCGAAGAAGTCTGTGCCACTGTGGTTATGGAACCAGAATAAGAGTCTTCCTTCGCTCGTTCGATAAAGTTTAGGACAGGCCCGGGGGTTTTTCATGGGCCGTCCCCCTGGTTCATAAGTCATGAGCGACGGCACCTCCCATGTCTTGCCGCCATCGAAGCTATAGGTCTGGGCGGGATAGCCCAGCGTGGTTCGGTAAACACAGTACCATGTGTTTTCGCCGAGCCATACAAGATTGTGCTCTTCCTGAACGGAGCCAAACTGATCATTACGGATCCCGCGGTCACCAGGTGGAAATAATTCCCATTGCAACCGGGTCGGCTCACGTTCCTCCAAGATGTTACCAGAGCAGAAGACCCAACCTTCGCCCAATTCCAACATATACTTTCCCAATTTTGTGAAGGAAAACAGGACCCTTCGCTCGGCCACTTGCGGTTTGCAGATTCCCCAAAATAATTGGACGCTCCCCTTCCAGTCGTTCGTGCGGTCGCACGCCGTGACGCGCATCGGAAGGCGATATCGCTCGGACCACGTGCGCCCAAAGTCATCTGAATACCGATAAACATACCAACCCAACACATCTGCACGGATGGGCTTTTCGTTGAGCGTCCGCACGTTATCGCCGTTGAATGTGTAAAAGACATACACACGCCCAAAGGGGGTCAAAAGTGGAACGGCCCAAGATGCTTCGGGACCCTGGGGAGATTCGATGGGAATAGGCGATGACCAGTGCTTACCTTTGTCCGAGCTGACGAAAGCCGCAATATGCTGTCCCGTCTGGCCTTCTTTGCCAGGGCCAATAGTCGCCGTACATAACCATTCGCCATTGGGTAATACAACGACATACGGCTGATCGGCATAACCTGCTTCGCCGATGACATTTCCCAAGCGGAGGTTCCGCCAGTCCGCATCTTGCGGTCCCGCAAAGCTCAGCCCGGAGACAAATAAGTAAGCCGCCGTCGCGATCCAACACGCCATTGTTCTTCCTATGAGCAGGTACTCTTTCAGCCCGAAACGCCGACCCTTCAGACTGGCACCCGATGTCTCATAAATCGCCCTATTCGAGAAAAACGCTGGTATCGCCATGCTACGACTCCCTTTTTGGATCCTTGTCAAAGTGATCGCCTGCTTCTATGTCGTGATCGTGGAGACGATCACGACCGGCAGCTAAAACGGGTTCTGGCCGCGGTTCGATAACGTCTTATCAAGCGGGTTGGTTGCCGTCGCAATCACAATCACTGATCGGAGCGCAACTCCAGTTGCGTTTGCTCCATGATCAAGATCGGGCTGTCCCATAGTGGTAAATTCTTAAATGTCAGCCGCGGGCCTTCCTGTCGATAGGAATCGGGCGGAAGATGATACGCCCGACCGGTGATCAACTCCACGTACACAGGGGAGCGAAACCTTACATTTTCCAAGCTCAGATCGACGGGTACCCAGTCGAGAGAGTTACTCGGGACCTCGCCATCAAACCAGATTGCCAAGAGCGGTTGGTCGCCTTTTTGACAAGCCACAACTCGCACCGATCGCTCACCAGAGTAAGAGACATCCACCGGGCCGCTCGGTCGAACGGAAGAATCGAAAACCGACATCGCGTGCTGAACGGCATAGTATGCGGGCTTCTTGTACAGAACCTCTTTATTGTCGTTAGCTCGCAATAGGCCCATCGAAAGCAAAACCTCCGGATATCGTATATCCACAATCGTGAAAACGCTGCTCCGCAATCTATGGGAAAAATCGCCCAACATGCGCCGTAAATACCATTTCGGTTGACTAAACTCTGTCCAGGGATATTTGGCCAAGGCGTGGATGGGGTGTTCCACGGAAGGGCAACCGGCTTCCCCCTGGATCAGCTCGATTCGCGGATCAAACTCCCGGACAAGATTCTGAAGTGACACGACGCCACGATACAGGTCTTCAGGCCTCCGCGTGTACCCGTGAAACGTGATCGCATCGACAAGGTGGAGCTTATCCTGTCTTTGAAGCTCCTTCAGAAACGGGGCGATCATGCTACTTGTGGGTGAGCATACGGCTAGTGCAAGTATCTTGGCCTGGGGATCAACGGTGCGGATCGTCTCTGCGGTACGAACGAAGAGCTTCACATACTGAGGTAGGCGTTCTTCGGTGCGTCCCAAATCTGGTTCGTTCCAAATCTCCCATTCAATGACGCGCCCGCGATATCGTTTAACCATGGCCTCGACCCATCGGTCCCAGGCGGCCAGTGCTTCGTCCGATTGAGGTAGCCCGCCACCCAGGTTGGGCGTACCGCCACCTGGATAAATGGGGTTTCCATAACAGATGCAAACCCAGGGGTGCACACCCTGATGAAGCAAGTCATCGATGACATGATCAAGCCAGGCCCACTCATAGATACCTTTCGCCTTTTCGCATTTTGCCCAGCCCGCTTGAATGCGTGCCCTGACGGCACCTAAAGGCCCAACGTAATCGCGGTAATTGTCGTACACGGCGTAATCGCGGTCCAGGGTTTCGCATCCCACAGACCAAGAGCTGTTTTTGATTTCACTTGCCGACCGAGTGCGAATATGCCCAAGAGACAGCAAAGGCGGGCCATGCCGTTGAAACTCCTCCCAACTAGAAGGGATGACTTCTTCTGCGAGCGAGTGAAAGAAGAGACTGTTCGCCACCCAGTTGAATAACGCAAGGGAGAGGAGCACCTGCGTCATTAACCCTAGCCGTGACATTTTGTCGCTCCCTTGGCATCCGGCTTTGATCAATCGGTCAGCAAAGCCTCGGACCTGCTATGCGCCGTCGCTTACGCACTTCACAACTGTCAGCGACTGTCATCTGCGAGCCTTGAGCACATCCTCGGTTGCAGCTTGTGCTGTGCGATCAGTAGCTGTATTCTAGAGAGCAGCCATTGCCTAACGCAACTTAAGGTCTATCCCATAACCTCCCCTCTCCCGTTCGGTGGGAGAGGGGCCAGAGGCGAGCGTGGCTCGAATCACTGCCGGTTTTCCCGATGGACTTCGGCGGTCGCTTGCCCTCACCCTAACCCCTCTCCCAAAGGGAGAGGGAACTTGCGGATAGGCTCTTAACGCAACTTGTTGTGCCAGTGGTCCATATAAACTTCGTTGAACTGTGACGTTGGGGAGGTATTGGCAATGTTGATGATGCGGAGTGAATCTGTGTGCAGAGGCAAACAGTGTCACCTGATCTGGTCCCTTGTTTTGGTCATCGGCACTGTTGGTTTGCCACTGCTAGGGGCCGAGAGTCCGCCATTTCCAGGAGAACGTGGCGAACGACTTGACCTGGCCTGTCGTGAGGATATTTGGACGCGGGAACCCACGACATTTTTGGAGAAGTTTGTCCGTGTTCCCCGCGACCAAGTCGTAGGGTTTGCTCTTTACACGCATGATCATGGTGTCCTCAAGATCACGGCCCAGCTCTATCCCCTGAAGCCCGAGGAACCGCGAGAGGTTCGGCTTGAGTTCTGGCAGAATGGCACGTGGCGTGAAGTGGCTCGGGCACCCGTGGTTTATCCTGGATGGTCCGCGCATTTTCGCATTACACCATGGGACGACACGCAACGAGTGCGGTATCGTGTCTGTCATGGTACAGCGGCCAGCTTTGAAGGCGTGATCCGGCCCAACCCCGTTGACAAAGACGAAATTGTGGTCGCCTCACTGTCATGCAACTCAAATGCCGATCGTGGAGACCGCCAGGAGATCGTGGCTAATCTTCTTAAGCAAGACCCAGATTTGCTTTTCTTTGCGGGTGATCAAAGCTATGACCATCAAGAGCACACGGCGGCCTGGCTCCTTTGGGGCTGGCAATTTCGCGAGGTCATCCGCGATCGCCCTACCGTCACCATCCCGGATGATCATGACATTGGTCAGGGCA
>JAKPII010000412.1 GCA_029549885.1 Planctomycetota bacterium | reverse complement strand
ACTCCTGAGCCCCAATCGGGCAGCTTGGCCTCGCCTTGGATGGGAGGCCTCTTTCCGCCGTCGTACCACGTCAAACGGACGGGTGGGAGATCATTTCGTGCGGGGAATTCGTATCGGACAATCAACCACGGCGGCGTGCTCTCAGGGTGCGGTTCGGGACCTTCTGCCTCCACGGACGTGGGATACTTCAAATCCAATGCCCAGAAGGCCAAATCACTATAGTGGCAGAAGAAATCGCCCAACCCTCCGTTGCCAAAGTCCTTCCAGCCACGCCACCGACCCGGTACATAAGCAGGATGATAGGGTCGATACGGGGCAGGACCCAGCCAAAGATCCCAATCCAAGTGTGGAGGAACCGGTGGCGTATCTTTGGGCCGATCGCCTCCGCTGTAGCTCGCCGCACTCCATACGTGAACTTCCGAAATCGTCCCGATTACGTTAGCCTTGACCAATTCGACCACGCGGCGATAGTTGTCCCCAGCGTGGATCTGCGTTCCCAATTGCGTCACCAATTTATTTCGGATGGCCAACTCCGTCAAATACCGCGTCTCATAGACACAATGCGTAAGCGGCTTTTCACAATAACAGTCCTTGCCAAGTTGCATCGCCGCAGCAGCCGCCGGGGCGTGTGTGTGATCTGGCGTGCTCACCACCACGGCGTCGATCTCTTTAGCTATTTCATCGAACATGCGACGAAAGTCACGGTATAACTTGGCGTTCGGAAAGTCTTTCGCTGCTTCGTTGAGATTATTGGCGTCCACATCACACAGCGCCACAATGTTTTCGCTTGCAACACCGGCGAGATTCGCTGCCCCACGGCCTCGCACACCGATCGCTGCGATGTTGAGTTTCTCATTAGGAGATTCAGCAAAACTCGGCACAATTGTGGCTGCAAACGGGGCGCTAGCCAAGGCCGCCGAAATCTTCAGAAAGCGTCTTCTCGGGGAACGCGTGAACATAGCTTAGCTCCATAAAAAACGGGCAGTCTGCCAAAGTTCCCAGCTATGAGGCAGTTTATAGGATGTGTTCCACTAACCGAATTGGGTGTCCCTATCTTAGGAAAACAAGCGGCAGAACTCAAGCAGCAGAGGAAGGACCCTCTTGGACAAACCCTTGCCATCTCGGCAGAAGCACCTGTCGCAAGACATCGCCGCCCCATTTTAGCCGCCCATAACCGATTCATCATCGTAGGCTAGCTCCACGATCTCCAAGCGGCGAAGACCGGCCGGGACGTCAACCTCGGCGATCTCCCCCACCCGTTTCCCAAGCAAACCCTTGGCCAGCGGGCTGTTGACGGGAATTCGATCCAGGTCGTAGTCTTCCTCGCCAACACCCACCAGGGTATATCGCTCAACGAAACCTTTATCCAAATCGCGGACAGTTACAGTACATCCCAAGGCAACACGGTCTCGCGGTATCCGAGAAGGATCAACAATTTCGCACCGGGCAATCTTGTCGCGGAGATAATTGATCTTCGCCATCACAAGCCCTTGTGTCTCCCGCGCGCCGTGATATTCGGCGTTCTCCCGCAGATCGCCCTCCTCTCTTGCCGCGGCCACACGCTTCGTCACCTCGGCAAGCTGATCCTCCAACTCTCTCAGCTCTCGACAAAGCTTTTCGTAACCCGCCTGTGTTACGGGAATCCGTTCATCCATCCGATTTCTCTCCCTCAAAGACTCCAGGATACTCTCTCCCAAACCAAAGCTTCACTATGACACTGACCGTTCAAAATAATCCTGCATGGTAGGACATCACCTCGTCCTCACCCTCCTCATACCTGGTTGCACGCCTACCGCTCGTCCGCGAATAATCCCTGCTGTTTTGTCACGGTTGACGTTCCAGCTTGACCTGATCCAGATAGAAGACCGATTCTTGCTGGGCCATGCTGCACCAGCCGATCCACGTCAGATCGCGAAACTCCTTGTTACCCAAAGGCAAACTATCAAACACTTTGCTGCTTCCGTCAGGAAGTGTGACGCGAAGCGTCCAGGTTCCATCGCTCGATGTGCCCACTGCGCACGATACCTCAATCCGCACCCACTGCTCCAGGGGAATATCCATCAGCTTTTTGCCCGCCACGGTCAATTGACCATTTTGAATCCAAAGGGACGGTCCAACTCGATAAGGCCCTGTGTCCCAGGTTCGCCATTCATGAAAGAGGATGGCACCGCTTCCCATCCAAATGTCAAACTGTAACGATGTTTTTCCGCTCGTGTGATTTGGATTGATCACCCAATGGGGATTGAAAGCATGGGCCAAACCCTCGGCGTCGCGGAAAACTAAGGCTCTACGCCCATCTGAGGCCCGCTCATTAACCACCAGGATGGCATCGCCCTTACGCTCGGTGTTCACTTGGCCATCTCGCGGTGGATGCCCCACCGGCATCAGCTCGAACGATTCTTCCATCGTCAAGGGCGGGGCTGGCGGTGGGGGTGGGGCAAACTCCACTTCTGGATAAACGAACCGCTTCGGTATTTCGCGCCATGCCTCATCGCCCTCAAGTCCCGCTAAAGAATAATCAAAAGGCACAAACCCAACCCGCTTTGCCGGGGAATCCTCAGCCAGGCGAAAATCGCCCTTTTCTGGGTCGATGAACCGCGGATCAATGATCAATGACCCAAGGTCCCAGCCCTTGGCTTGTCGCTGCTCCAGAGTTAGCCCTTGAAAGTCGATCGGCTCTCCCGCCGCGTTGTAATAGATGTTTGAGGTAAAGCGGACATTGTCATCATTAACCTGACCAGCCACGATCAAAGGCCCGCCTTTCCAATACACAATGTTGCGTTCGAAAAAGAAGGAAATATGGTCCTCCACCCGTGATCGCTGAATTTGGCCCTCCATGCTCAGGGCGAAGATATTGTTCTCCACGCGGTTTTCACGGCCGTAATGTTGGTGATAACCACCTGTCTTGGTGCGATACACTAGGTTATTTCTCAGGACGATGTGCGAGCTTCCCTCGTCGTTATAAAGTCCCCAGCCGCCGCGACCGTAGCGATCGTAGGAGTAAATGTCATGGACAACGTTATGGCTGACACTTGTCCCGGGCGAAACCCCGAGCGTGTAAACACCTCCCATATCACTTAAAACACCCCATCCCAAGTGATGAATGTGGTTGTACTCGATTCGGTTGTGATGGGCCAGCGATTCCTTGTAGCCCCAGACCCAACCTACTGAAACGCCCGTGTAAAAGAAATCACTAATGTCGTTGTGAACCACCTCGTTATAACCGCTGTGGCCGATCCAAACACCGATCGCCCCGTGATGAATCCGCCCACCCGCATGAATGATATTGTTTCGACAAACGATTTTCTTTGTATGGACCTCCGCACGACTGAGGTCTGCGCCCCGGCCTTCACCAATCTTGATGCCGCCCCCGCCCAGGTCATCAAGCCAACACCTTTCGATGCGGCACTCTTGACAACCCCGTCGGAACCACACACCGTAGATTCCTACGTGCTTGATCTCGCAATCCTCAAAAGTGACATTCTTGGCCCCATCCAGCATGATGACCGCCGGAATGGTAACCTCCGCCTGGGAGTCGGCATGTCCTTCCGGGGGCAACACATACTGGCTGTGCTCAAAGATCAGACCTCGAAAAGTAACATCTTGGACCAGCTTCTGTTCCTCGGGACGCCCTGCAATGACGATAAACTCGCTTACCTCCGGGGCTATCACCTCGGCCTTCTGCATGTCCTCATCAGGATAGGGGTAATAGTAGAGTGTCCCATCGCGTTCCAGGAACCATTCGCCGGGTTCATCGAGGGCAGCCCGAAAGTTCTCGAGATGATACCGACAATTGGGTCCCCAATACGCAAATCCCCACGGGATCGGCGCGGTTACTGTGACAATTGACTGCTGTGGCTCAATCGATTCAACCCGCGAACGAGACGTCTCCCAGGATTGGAACGTCACCAACGTGACATCATTAAGTTGTTGACGAGTGAGGGTCAAAAGTGGCTTGATATCTTCCGGTCTTGCCTGAAACGCCCGGTTAACGGTTTCAACAATCTTACCTGAATCGGCGTCCTGATAGACATCGATCTTTTTTTGCACATAGTAATAGAACTTGTTGGGGCTTCGAGCACGGGTCGCTCGTCTGCCGTTAACCCAAAGTTGCTCAAAGTACCATTTGCCGTCAGCCACATCGGGGACGGTCGTGACCCAAAGCCTGTCGTCATATTTCCTCCAACCCGTTATCTGCCTGCCTCCTGAAAACCTCGGCTTTTCCTTGCTTGCCGCCTCATAGACGATGGGCGACTCGCTCGTGCCAGAATCTTGGGGCTCAAGAACCAACGGTTCCTTTAGGGAGTACCGACCCGAAGCAATCAAGACACGAAATGGACCCGTTTGCCCTTCTCCTTTCAAACGACGGATCGCGTTTCTCGCGCCGGTCAAAGTCGCCAACGGACCATCGTTACCTGCTGGATTGGGCTGACTTATCCGCCCCGACCAGGAATCGTTTCCGTTGGGCGCAACATATAGTACTGTTTCTTTGGCCCATCCCTGGGTCATTTGACCCATTGTCAACAGGCCAATGCACACAATTCCAGCCACAGCCCGTAACATGGCACGTGTTCCTCCAACTCCGCGATGTCAAACAGTCTTGCACAACTGCGGGATCCATCTGCCGGTTGGCGCAGATGCTCATTCCTTGGGCTCGAAACCGGGCCGAACTTTTCCATCGTAACCGATCAAAGGCTGGGCATCTTCCACCCGCCCAAGAGGACGGCAGCCGGGTCCCATGCTATCAAGGCCAAGGTCGCTCTCGGCGGCTTGAATCAGCAATTCAATCTTCTTAACAACTTCCGGATGCGACGCGGCAACGTCCGTGGTTTCGCCAATATCGGCCTTCAGGTCATAAAGCTTCGCCTTTTGCTCCTTGCCCCGTACCCCTGGTAGCTCATATTTCCATTGCAAGTAGCGAACGGCCTCCAGCTTCAAACCTCGGTAGTAGTAAAACACCTCATGGGCGGGACGATCACCGGCAGCGCCCGTCAAGTGGTCCCACACGTTCATGCCGTCGAGCTTTCGATCCTGGGGAAGAGGGGCACCAGCCAGGTACGCGAACGTAGGCAAGAGGTCGAACATCCCCATAATCGCGTCACATTCGGTTCCCGCGGGGATTTTGCCTGGCCACCACACGATGGTGGGAACACGAACGCCACCTTCCCACGTGCTGCCCTTGAACCCTCTTAACGGTCTGTTCACCGCTCGCTGTGTCCCGCCGTTGTCACTTGTAAACAGCACCAAAGTCTTTTCGCTCAGTCCAAGCGAGCGAATCATGTCGAGCACCTGGCCCACACTCCAATCCACCTCTTCCACCCAGTCGGAATAAATCCCATGCGGGGACCGTCCGGCCCATCTCTTCCCGGGATAAATGGGAAAATGCACCGCATTGTGGGCTAAGTAAAGGAAAAACGGCTTGTCCGCATTCCTCTTGATAAAACCGACTGCTTCCTCAGTGTACATCTCAACTAGGGCCTGTTGGTCATCCGGCAGGACCCGTTTGATGACCGTATTATTGCGCATCAGCGGCAATGGCGGCTGACCTACTTGCCCCGGTTTCCTTTGAGGAAGCGGTTCTCCCAAACTACTCTTGACACCATCTTCAGCAGGGCCCATATCGTTTGAGTAAGGCAAACCGAAGTAATAATCGAAACCTTGTTGACACGGCAAAAATGGTGGCTGGTCACCGAGATGCCATTTACCGATCAGGGCC
>JAKPII010000391.1 GCA_029549885.1 Planctomycetota bacterium | reverse complement strand
TTGAGGACCGGTTCGGGGTTGAGCGGCGTCTCTCGGCCGTAGATAAGATGGCTGGGGTCGAGGCAAATTCCCAAACCTTTGGCGTGATGACACAAGACGGCCGCCGTTTCGGGCAATTCGCTCATGCGGCCACGCTCGGTCAACAATGCCACGACGACCTCTTCCATGGTGGCGATGGCGACAAGATTCTGAAGGCGTTCAACCTCCTCGTTGAAAGGTGTCCCTAATTCGGAAGCACGTACCACGACCGTGACAACGCGGGTGGCCTTGGCCAACTTACAGCAGGCGGCAAACTGCCGGTAATACTCGTCTCCTTGGGCTTCGATATCAACACTGTAAGCAATCGGCGTCAGCCGATACGTCTTCCGGCAAAGAGCAATAGCCCGATCTAAATCTGCGGCCACTTCCGACGGCTTGAGGTGTCCGTCGGACTCGTGGAGCATGATCTCGACGTATCCAAACTCCAGGTCATTGAGTCGCTCGAAAGCCGCTTCTAATGGAAGATTGGCAAAGCAACGCGTTGTTGCGGCAACAAACACTCCTTCACTCCTTTTAGTCCGATTCCGTGATTCGATGACTCCTACCCACCGTTCCTGGTGGCAGACCACCCGTCTTTAAGTGTAGCACGACCCGCTGCGCAAACGACGCACTCTAGCAATAAGTGCTACAGCGCCATATAGCCGGGCAACAACAGGTCTGTTGTTTTCATGCCGAAATCTCGGGAAGGTGGGGCAATGTTGTTCTCTGTTACGCAATACTCTTAGGTAGTTAGCTTACAGTGTCGATAGGCCATTTGGCAACCTCGCTGATTGCGAGCTTTGTTCGCCGAGATTTCCCGGCTTATTCAGATTCGCTTATTTCGCCTTTTTATTCCCGGGGCTGCCAAATGATGGCAT
This sequence comes from Planctomycetota bacterium, assembly GCA_029549885.1. Classification (GTDB taxonomy): domain Bacteria; phylum Planctomycetota; class Planctomycetia; order Pirellulales; family Thermoguttaceae; genus Thermogutta. The sequence continues at coordinate 24,264 of JAKPII010000391.1, read as the reverse complement.
GCCCTTGGGATTTCAGCACTGCGATGACATCGTTGACCGAGCGCCGATCGACCACGCGGAACTGCCCGTCGTGCTCGTCCCCAAAGTGCGTTCCCATTTCGTCGTATCCCCCTGGAACGGTAGAGCTGCCCGCGCTCAATTGAGTAATACACGTTGCGGCGAGGAGATCACGAAGTTGCGGCATCTCGCGGGTGGAAAGCACCAGCTCCGCGCCCGGCATGGCGTGACGCAGTCCGCAATACAATCGGATGAGCGTTTCATCATTGACCGGGTTGGGAATCTGGAAACCCTCGGGCCCTTCATGAATCCTAGGTAAACTGAAGGCGATTCGCCGATCAGGGAACCGTTCTTTAAGGTAATACGCGTGTCGCACCATCGCCCGCGCATCGGAGACCGGATCCCCCAACCCCAGCAAGATTCCAAGCCCCAAACGACGCATCCCGGCCTCAGCGGCCCGTTCTAGGCCTTCTAATCGCCAGGCGTAGTGTGCCTTTGGTCCGCGGATATGATAGGTACGATAAAGGCTTCGGTCGTAAGTTTCCTGGTAAAGCGTCACGCCGATCACCCCAGCTTTTACCAGGCTTCTGTAGCCCGCCGTCGATTGCGGGGCGATTTCCACGGCCAAGCTGACGGGCCAGCGCCGGCGTATCGCGGTGATTGTCTCCACGTAGTAGTCGATATCAGTTTTCTGTGGGTAATCGCCGGCGACAAGCAAAATGTGCCGCATTCCCCGGCCAACTAATAGGCCAACCTGTTCCACTGCCTCGTCGGCCGAGAGCAAGCGGCGAGGAGTCGTCTCCGGAAAACGAAATCCGCAATAGAGGCAATGGTTCACACAGTAGCTTGAGAGATAAAGCGGGGCATAAAGAAAGATCGGCCAAGATGCGGACTCGGCCCCTTGGTCGGGCAAGTTTGCGCCGAAATGTTCCTTGGTCAATCGCCAGGCTGACGTGATGACTGTGTCCAACGGTACGTCGGGGTTCAAGCACCACTCCAGGCTTTTGATTGCCTCGACGGCAAAGGTGTCATCTTCCAAGAGCTGCTGCAGATGACGAGGAGTTGTTGTCTCGCGGTCTGTCAAAATGGCAAACAGCGAATCCAGCACCTCAGCCGCTTGGTAGTCTGCGGCATCTGGGTCGCTTCGTTCCTGCAACAATTGATAACGCAGGCGTTCGATGCGTTCGGACATTCGGGCGACATCGTCAGTCACCGCGCCGCGGTCTAGGCCGGCATTCGCCTCCAATTTATGTCGGACTTCTGTAATCCACTCCCAATGAACCGCAAAATGGGCGTCCCTCTGCCGAAGGTAGGACTCGAGGAACTCCCAATCTAGCATCTCGCGAGCTACTAAACCCTGATTCATCTCACCAAAAACCCTGGCAATAAACCTAACTTCCGAATAAAGAAAGCGGCGCTCGGAGGTGAAATTAACACGAGCGATTAGGCCATCAAGCGTTGCACGGTGCAATGGGCCCAACCATTAATTCTATGGGGTCAGGGCCGCTTCATTCCACCGCGACCACAGTGCCGCTCAAAAATCGCCGTTCACCCGAGACGGTCTTGAGAACTAAGGCACCCGTCGGGTCGATGCCCAGGCAGAGCCCCGTCACCAAGCCCTGCTCCACTTCCAGGACTAGCTCACGCCCCTTTTGCAAACATACACGGTTGGCCTCCTCGGCCAGTCTTTCGGGTTGGTTCTTGAGCAGCTCAAAGAGAGGCTCGAACTCCTGCAAAATGTCGATAAGAAGCTCCGTTCGATTTTGTGGCTGGCCACACAATTCCCGAAGCGTGGCAACCTTATGTTGGACGTGAGGCGGGGCATCCTCGCTTCGATTGTTGACATTGACGCCGATGCCGACAACGGCTCGCTGGTTGCCCGTTATTTCCACCAAAACTCCCGCAAGTTTTCTGTCGTTCGCGTAAACGTCATTCGGCCAGTGAATCCCCAAAGAAATGTCGGAGGGAAGGTGCCGACTTGCCGCTCGGTAAACAGCCAAGGCCCCGGCTAAACCGAGGAGGCGAATCCCATCTTCGCAAAGGAAAGCCTTCGGCCGCGCCCGTGAAGTACTGTTTTCTTTTTCGCTTAACCGATTGACCGGCCGTTCCTCAGTGAGGGGAAGGATGATGCTGAATGCCAAACTTCCTCTGCCGGTCCACCACCGTCTCAGAGCGCGTCCCCGGCCTGCTGTTTGCTCTTCGGCCAGCACGAGATATGGTAAGCCGATCTGACCGGAACCGGCCAGCGCTTTTGCCCGATTGTTAGTCGAGTCAATCGTTTGGTGATACTCGCCATCGACCAGGAATGTTTCGGCCAAAACCCGCGTGATTTCAATCCCATCATCAGGTGTTTGCATCGTGATGTCTAACCAGAAGAACGGGGACTATTCCAAGCGTTGCCCAAACGGCAAGGGTAGGGAAATAAGTGTTGTTGACAACACGAGTTGTAACAACCAACCGTGGGGTTGACAGAATAGCCAATTATACCTGTTTTTTGTACTAATCCCAACGGGGGATAAACCTCAGTCAGTGCTTGATATAGAGGCCAAAGCACGCCAAAATTCTCCGTTGTTAAGGGCTATTTTCGTGATATTGTTTTCCAGATTGGACATGGTTTGTCCAACCTGGCGCGGATAATGGGCAGTAGGTAAGCCAAACCATCATTCTTATTCTGAACGGGGGACACCACAATGAGCGGTCCTCAGACGTCTCAACCGTTTGACCCGTATTACACGTGGTTAGGAATCCCACCTTCCGAACGGCCGATTTCGTATTACCGCCTCCTTGGCCTGAAGCCGTTCGAATCGAATGAGACGGCCATTGAAGCGGCAGTGGACCAACGGTTGGCGTTTCTGCGCACCAAGGCCCTCGGTCCCCATGCTGCGTTCGCTGAGAAGCTCATAAGCGAGATCACTCAAGCGAGGCTTGTCCTGCTCGACCCCGTGAGAAAACAGGCCTACGATGCTGCCTTGTCGAGTGCCGCACACAGAGGGCCTGTTCCCTCCCAGCAAGAAGCACCGGCCAGACACTCAGGAACGCCGCGGGTCGCGGCACCTCTTGGCACGGGGTCTTACATGCCGGGGAATGTCCGCCGTTTCCGCAGAAAAAGCCGATTGACGAAAGACCAGTGGATTGCGGCGTTGGGTCTCGGCTTGGGACTGTGCTTTGTGATAGGTGTTCTGGTATTATGGCTTTCTGGCAAAAAGATCGGTTCTCAGGGAGATCGAAACCCTTCTCCGAGGCAGGAACAGCTCGCTGGTGGGCCACCTGCTCCACGGGTGAACGATGGTTCCCCCGCGGATGCCGGTGCTAGGCTTCACGGTCTTCCGCAACCTGGGCGAATACCTGGAGCGAATCCCCCAGAATCTTTACCGCGTCAGGCGCCGCCCGCGCCACCTCCTGCCCCCGATGCAGAAGCAAAGCCGGCTGTCAACCCGATGGCCAATCCGGCCGAGAATAACCGTTGGCTGGAAAAAGTCAGACGCGCTACCGTCGTCATCCAAGGGGATCGAGGGCAAGGGAGCGGCTTCTTTGTCACCACGGGTGCGGGAAAACCGGTGGTCGTTACGAATGCCCATGTCATCCGGGACAACTTCAACCTTAGGCTCAAGCTTTTCGATGGACGAGAGATTCCCGTTCAGCAGGGGGCTGTTTTGGCTGATCGGGATTTGGCAATTCTTGCCGTCGAGGCCATCAATTTGCCTCAGCCCCTCGAGCTCAGGGGGGAACTTCCGCAGGTTGCGGAGCAGGTCTTCGCCTATGGTGCACCGCAGGGTTTGACCGGAACGCTCACGGCGGGCATCGTCAGTGCCGTGCGATCAAGCAGTGAAATTCGGGACGTGGTCGATGATGGAAGTTTCGACAAACCCGTTCGCAAAGCAGAGGTCCGTTGGATTCAAACGACGGCTCCAATTTCCCCGGGCAATAGTGGTGGTCCACTTTTGGACCAACAGGGGCGGGTCGTTGGGATCAACTCCTTGGCATTCAATAACCTTCTCGGGCAGAACTTGAATTTCGCCCTTTCCTCGACTGAGGTGCTGCCTCATCTGGCGGCCCCGCAGTTTGCGGCCTTACCAAAAAGCGCACCCATTGGGCCGGGTGTTTTTGGTGTTAATCAACCACAAGGAGGAACGCCGAAATCGAGTCCGAATTCGTTGTACCCATTCGAGCAATATTCGTGTCAGGACATCACGCTACCCTCAGGGGCGGTCTTTCAACCGGGGAAGGTGCGTCCCCCGGAGAAATGGCGATTGGCCATCGAGTCTGGACATGTTCTCGTGTGCCGTCGCGGACAGATCACCGTCTCGGCGAAAAAAGAGGTCGGTGGTGGTCTGTTTCGGGAAGACGTTAGTTTTGGAGTTGGTGCTGTCGGTGAGGAAGGTGCGGCTTACATCGGAGGAAGCAGAACACGGTACCATTACACGCCCGGGGTCGTGTCACCTTTTGCTTTTTACGTGTTTTACGACGATAACGATGTGATGCGGGCAGCCATGGCCTTCGAAAAAGGATTGCTCAACGGACCAGCGGTCCTCTTCGATGAAAACGGGCATCCTTATGTGATTGCGAACTACTACCGTGGAACGCGGACGGGACCCCTTGTTGTCTATGATGAGGAACAGTGGCCGGCGGTGTATGTTGAATTCACACGAAACCGCAAACATGGGTTGGTGTGTGTCTTCGATCAACATTTGCCTTCCTGGATCGAGAATTGGAGGGCCAACCAACTGGTGGAGGCTTGCTTGATCAAGTGGGAAGGAAACCAGTGTCAGGTTTTGCTGGCATCGGCGCTGACAAATCCGGACGATCAAGCATTATCGCAAGAGCGGATGGCTAAAGTGTCGCGGTATCTTGACGAATTGGACAGTCTAGAGTCCGAATTAAAACGCAATGTGGCCGAGGCCTTCCGTTGGGCGGACAATGAAATCAAGAAACGTCGGGCAGCACAGTTCTCTGCGGCAGCCACAGCAGCGATCCTTGCCCGACATCGCGCCCGAGAAGCCGCCGGTGCTGCGCTTCGTGCCGAGGCCAACGCCCGTTTCCAGACGGGTTCGGGTCCGCCGCCGCTTCCGATACCCTAGTAACCAATGGGGCTGCGATTGATCCGGCCACGACGGAGCGTAACCCGCTAGCGCCGCGGTTTTGGGAAGGGACGCCATCCCCGGCGACCGGCATTTTGTAGGCACTCACTCTGCCGGACCCGCCGTGTGCTACCGACTGTTCGTCGTATCGGTTGACAAGTTGGAAGGGGCGCCCTCCGCGCGTTTGGCGTTGGGAGGGACGCCGTCCTCGGCGTTCTATGGTCATATCTGACGTGATTCCCCAAAGTTGCTTTCCCCCGAAAGCGCGCGAAAGAAAGTCTACCCGAGCGGCCGGATGCTTCGGGCAGGGTCGGGAAATAAACAGGGCCAGAAAAGGCTTGACAAGATTTCGCCGAGCTTAACTTGCCGAAGAGCGTCGGAGCCCGTTGGTTTCGCGCAGGCAAGAGAAAGAGAATGGGCAGGCACGGGGGCCTGCCCCTATGGCTTTTAATTGCGTGTGTAGGGGCAACCCCCTGTGGTTGCCCAGCTCCTCGCAACCCCGTGGTTCTCCTAACTTGGGGCGACCCGTGTTGCTCCCCTAATTTTGGTCAATCACTGCTAGCGCTCCAATCCAGTACAGGCCCTGCCACTTCAACACGGGACAATAAAAACGGATGACCACTTCGCAAAAAATGTGTCCAACCCAGACCATGTTTAACACGACAACAATGGTTGAGGTAAGTCGTGCCGTTCCACGGATTACTTTCCGGGGGTGCCACATTAGTTTGCGATCGTTACGATTCGCCGTTGAACCTCTATGAGCAACGTGCCACAATCCCGCCGAGCGCTCCCATGTTGCAGGTGCAGCAGATCGTGCATCACCAGCATGCCCATCATCATCGCAAGTATCGTCACAATAACAAGTATCGTCACAAAAATTAGTGAAGCCTTTGATTTCGAGTTCCCCGCCGTCGGGTCACGGTGATTCCCGTTACGGATTTGGTGGCTAACGGTGCGGTCCGCCTTGGCTATTACTTCCACTCTGTCGGCTTATACAGATTGTGTCCGTTTGGTTTGACCACGGGATTGGGCAGGAGCGAGAGCCTGAGTTTTTGCTCGTTAATCCGGAACCACGCATGTGCGGCGCGTTTCAGGTCCTCGGAAGTGCGCGCCGGCGGAAACGCTACCACCACACGCTTTTGCGGCTGATACTGCCGAATTGCCTCAATCGGGGGCACGAGGTCACTATCGCCGGAAATCAAAATTGCCACATCGAAACGGTCCAGGAAAGCATCCACCAGCATCTGCGTCGAAATGTTCACATCGGTCTTCTTCTCTTCCGGCATCTCGAACTCGCATGCACAACACCGGCATTGCTTTTTCTTGATCAGATAATGACCACGCATGATAGTCAGATTCGGTCTGTAGGTGCTCAATGCATCCAAATACGTCTGCTGACGGCGATGTTTGTCAGCCGGCCCACGGATGTCGGCCGTGAAATACTTGACACCTACCAAACTCTGGTTGGGTCGTAGCAGCTTCTCTCCCAGACGCTGGACATCCAGCCAGTAATAACGTTTCCACCCTTTGGTTCTCAGACCGAAGTATAGGTTGAACCCATCGACGTAAAGCATTACTCTCACGTCATTTGCCACGCGACACCCCCAAATAGGGCAAGATACTCCCCCTGCCAATTTTGCGGATCCAAGGCAGTTCGAACTTGACAACTTGACACCCCGAAGCAGCCATAATATCTTTAAATGACGGTGACTGTGAACCCCACCGGGGATCGCATCCCCGGTCCAACGCCGGCCACTTACGCCGGCGTTTTCGTTTCCCCTCGAAACACGCGGGCACTTGACCCCTCCGCCCGCACCGGCGCTCTCGGGAGCAGTCGGCTCAGCGCGGCATTAAATCGTTTGCCCTCGTCTCAAAAACGACTATCATTGAAAAGATGAGGGGCCCTGGGCTTTGATTGCTCACAATACCGGCACACATGAAGCCTTTCTCACGTCCGGCATTCACGCTTGTCGAGCTCTTGGTGGTTATTGCCATCATTGGGCTGCTTATTGCGCTGCTTTTGCCGGCCGTGCAAATGGCCCGCGAGGCCGCCCGACGCAGTGAATGCCTCAATCACCTGAAGCAAATCGCCTTAGCTTGCCACAATTTTCACGATAGTCAGCGCCGCTTTCCGCCGGGTTACTTGGGTCCCAAACCGCAGGCACCGGTCCCACCCTATCCCGGGCAATGGACAAGTGTCTTCGCGTTTCTTCTCCCTTTCTTGGAGCAGGCTAGCCTCAAAGAAGAAAGCGATGCGGATGCCAGTTCCTTCAACGGGGTTTCTCTTTATCACGACGATCGCGTGGGCGAGTCTTTTTGGCTTCGTCCCAAGGCATTTGAGGCGGCCAAGAAGCAACCCCAGGTCTTTCTCTGCCCCTCCGACAACGCACGAAAGATCGAGCGCCCCATTGTCCTACTCCATTTTCATTACGTTTCACCGTATGTGACGTTAGTCGCAGCCAGTTTTGACGATAACCGGGGCGATGAATTGGGGAGGACCAATTATCTCGGTTCCGGGGGCTATATGGGAGTGACGGGGATCGCCAGCAGCGATGCCTATCGCGGGGTCTTTTGGAATCGGTCCCAGGAGACTTTCTCTAGCATCAGCGATGGCACTAGCAATACTCTCCTTTTCGGCGAAGCGATGGGAGGTACGCAATCACAGCGTCGGGCGTATAGCTGGTTTGGCTGTGGTGTGATGGCCAGCGCCTGGGGATTGGAACGATCGGCCGACAACAACACCAATTGGGGATGGTGGCAGTTTACCTCCCGCCATCCGGGGGTGGTTCAATTTGCCCTGGCCGACGGATCGTGCCGTCCCATTAGCCACACCATTGACCGCGACACCCTGATTTACCTTTCGGCAGTTCAAGATGGTCAAAACGTAGCGCCGCCGTGACGTCGGTCGCGCTGAACGGTGCCTAGCCCATTACCGTGGCACGGTTTTTGCTTAGAAGACTGTCCACGCTTTTGCAAGCCGGTTATTCGGGGACGCAAGCTGTCGAAATTGCCGAGGGGAGGACGCGCGACTGTCATCTTGGGCGGAGCTATTGTAACAAAACGAAAGCATTTTTCTCATACGATTCTGGCGGCAGCTTGCGTGGCGATACCGCCGTGGCAGTCGGCGCGGTATTCTGAAAGGAGGTCTTGTCCGGCCAGGTCTGTTGTCGGCATCGCTGTGAAGACAATCCGAGCTAACCATCGGACGAAAACATTATGGCACGCGATTATTACAAGATCCTTGGGGTTCCTCGAAATGCGACCAAGGCGGAAATCGAAAAGGCTTACCGCCGATTGGCGCGAAAATACCATCCCGACATGAACCCCAACGATGCAAGCGCCAAGGAAAAGTTCCAGGAAGTCCAGGAGGCATTTGAGGTTCTAAGTGACCCCCAAAAGCGGGAGATGTACGATCGTTATGGGGCATCCTTCCAGTATGCAGGGACCGGGGCAGGTGGAGCAGGGCCTGGATACGGGGGATTCTATGAGACACACCCCGGTGGGTTCACCTTTACGTTCGACGACTTCGACTTGAACAGGTTTTTCCAAGAGCGGTATCGAGACGATTTCCTCGGCGGTCGGCCCTCCGGTACCGGTTTTGAGGAGTTGTTCGCTCAATTCCAACGAGCCGCGGGCAGGGCCCGGCCAGAGACAGGGCGTGCTGCCTACCGCGGCCAAGATTTACACAGCGAAGTGACGATTCCTTTCAACGTGGCTGTGGAGGGTGGCAAGGTTGATATCACGGTTAACCGGCCGGGAGTTGGCCGGGAGACTTTGGCCGTCATGATTCCTGCGGGGATCGAAGACGGAAAGAAAATCCGGCTGAAAGGGAAAGGGGCCCCTGGTCCGGCGGGTGGAGAGCCTGGCGATCTTTACCTCACGGTCCATGTTGCCCCTCATCGATGGTTCGAACGGAAAGGGAACGACCTCTACGTGAAGGTTCCCGTTACCATTCCGGAAGCCATTTTTGGGGCGAAGGTCGAAATCCCGACACCCAAAGGCCGCATTGCTCTGCGGATTCCTCCGGGAGCAGCCAGCGGGAAGAAACTCCGCGTCCCGGGGTATGGCGTTCATCCGCGAGATGGCACGCCCGGTGACCTCTACGCGGAAGTGCAAATCGTCCCGCCGCCTCAGGTCCCGGAAAGTTTGAAATCGTCAATCGAACAATTAGCCCGCGAGTATCCCCGCGACGTGCGGGCGGACTTGCATTGGCCATGATTGGGGCTGTCCGATAACGACGAACGGGCCGTTTTGTGAGTATCAAACGGGACCGGGTCCTAATGGGTGAGTTTTCTTTTGGTCGTGAGTATCGAATCCGCAGGCAGAAAGACATTGACCGCGTTTTCGCGCGGCGATGCTCGGTTGCCGACGACGTGATCATCATCTATGGCTGCGAAAATGGCCAAGGCCTGCCCCGACTAGCCATCATGGCTTCTCGTAAATTGGGCAAGAGCGTGGTCAGGAATCGCTGGAAACGCTTGATTCGAGAGGTTTTCCGCTTGAATAAGCACAGAATCCCGCGCGGTGTGGATTACGTTGTCATTCCCAAGCCGGGGGCTACACCGGATTTCCGCACGCTATTTCGAACCTTTCCGCATTTGGCAAAACAGCTCAAGCGGCGACTAGATCGGTCGGCAAAAAGGGAGGAAAGCGGCCAAGCGACAAGCCCGGGGGTGTCTTCCTCTTTTCAGGAGAAGGCCGAAGGCCGCGAGTCTTCCCGGGAAACGCATCCATCTCGCGGACTTCCTCAAACGGACGTGGACGAGGCAACTCATTACGTAGTTGAGCCGACGGCCAACGGGGACGACCTGGGGGATGATCCGGCCGAGGTGGGGTTCAGGGGCCTGCGAAAGATTACCCGCCCGATTTGGCGGGGTCTTCAGTTGATCGATGCCGCCATCGGCGAGGTTTTGATTCTGCCGGTTTATGTTTACCGCTGGACGATTAGCCCGCTGTTGGGCCACTGCTGCCGTTTCGAGCCAAGCTGTTCACAGTATTTTATTCAGGCCGTGCGCAAATATGGGGCCATCATGGGAAGTTTGAGGGGCTTGGCGCGGATTCTTCGCTGTCACCCTTGGCACCCTGGGGGTTATGATCCTCCGTAAGATGTGAGCCCGAACCAGGTGGTACTTTTTAGCGAAAGTCCAAAAGCGGCAGGATGGCCTGCAAGGCGATGACACCTCCCTGTATACCGTATACCGTTCCGGCCCCCCGGCTGCGTTTTACGAATTAGAGCCTGTCCTGTAATCTCCCCTCACCCGTTCGGCGAGAGAGGGGTGGGGGTGAAAGTGGCTCGAATCGCTGCTGGTGTTCTCAATCGATTCTGACGCTGGCTTGCCCTCACCCCAACCCTCTCCTGGAGGGAGAGGGGGACTTATTGGGATAGGCACTTAGTTGCAGACAACGGCATCCCTTCCACTAGGCGTGTGCTTCGGGAAGGTTTCCCATGTCTCGTGAACAGTTACTTGATTGCGTTTCCCCAACGGGACAATACGATTATACTGCCCGATAGTGAGGAGTGGTGCATGGTTCCGTGAAAAATGGAGCGCAAAATGTCATCTAAGGACTACAGTCCCTTCACACCCGGCCAGCCCGTACCAGTCGAGTTTTTTGTTGGGCGTTCGAAGGAAATCGACCACATTATCTCGGCTGTGAGGGCTTCTACGGCAGGAAGGCTTCAGGTGCTCTTCCTAACGGGAGAAAGAGGGATAGGAAAGAGCTCCCTTGCGAGATTGGTGCGGATTATTGCAGACCGTAAATATGGAGTTCTCGGACTGCACAGCTTTCTTGGCGGTGTGACGTCCCTTGATGAGACGGTGCGGCGGGTTTTCGACCGTCTTCTCAAGGAGAGTGTGGGCAAGGGTTGGTGGGCAAAAATAAAAGAATTCTTTGGCGATCACATCCGGCAGGTGGACCTATTCGGTGTCACCGTTGAGTTCGGTGCCGCAGAGAAGGAACTCCGTCGCATGGTCCACGATTTTGCACCAGCATTGCGGAACCTTCTCCAGAAATTGCGTCCAGAGAAAAAGGGCATCCTGGTGGTGTTGGACGATATCAATGGTCTCGCTGCCTCGGATCAGTTTGCCAATTGGCTGAAGAGCCTCGTGGACGAAATTGCCACTTCGTCGGATCCCTTGCCTCTGTGTCTGATGCTCGTAGGGTTGGAGGATCGCCGACAGTCACTTGTGTCGCTTCAGCCTTCCTTGGCGAGGGTGTTCGACGTGGTGGAACTCCGGACGTGGTCAGACGCGGAAACCCGGGACTTTTTTGTTAATGCCTTCTCGAAAGTGGGCATTCACGTAGAAGAAGAGGCCCTCAAAATCTTAGTGCGTTTTACGGGGGGGTTTCCCGTTATGGCGCATGAAATTGGGGACGCGACCTTTAATGAAGACACAGACAATCGGATTACGCGAGAGGATGCACTTCAAGGGGTTGTCCGAGCAGCAGACATCGTGGGGCGCAAACACGTGGAACCGCAGGTTTTCACGGCGATTCGTAGCCCGCGATATCGAGCAATTCTCAGAAAGACCGCATCAAAGCCATTCGAGGTAGAATTTCGCAGGCGTGACCTTTGGCCACTTCTTAAAGACGACGAAAGGAAGGTATTCGACAACTTTCTCGCCCGCATGAAGAAACTTGGGGTCGTTCAAGCGAACCCAGAAGGTGGTCCCGGTGCATATCGTTTTACCAATACCTTGCACTACCTCTATTTCTGGTTGGAAGCCGCGCGGGCGAAGCAATCTAAAGAATTATGACCCGCGCCCGCAGGTCAGTCGAAAGAGTGTCTTCTTGCAAAGTATCACTATCGCCGCGCAAAAGAACGTTTTTCAAAGGACCTATAGCGATGTTCGCCCTCAGGCAATCGTTAGGCAAAGGCTTCTGGGGCATACAGCTTGGATGACCGTACCGGCCATGTTTGCCGGTCAATCCGGTCAGGTGAAAAGGCCGTAGGGGGTTGCCAATGCTCTGTGCGCTACCTGGAAACGGAAGCGCGTTTTGCCAGCATTTCTGTTGGCTAAAGGGACATCTTGCCGCGATGGTCGGAATTCCTTAATCTGGCGCGAATACGTTTGATTGCAGATTAGGAGCTATACGATGTCCGCAGAAGCCCGGGACTCTGTTCCATTTTTTCAACGTCGCGAACGACTTCGCCGCCGACTCAGTAAGGACGGCCTGGCGGGAATGCTTATTACCAAAACCGAGAATGTCCGTTACCTCACTGGCTTTGGAGGTGACGATAGCTATTTGCTCCTTTGGAAAGACCACGAAATCCTTATCAGTGATTCGCGCTTCACGGAGCAAATTCGTCAGGAGTGTCCTGGTCTGGAGGCCCATATCCGTCGCACGGGCGTTTCAATGCACCAGGCCGCCGCAAACCTAATCAATCGGGCGAAATTGACCTCCGTGGCCGTCGAGGCGTCCCTCCCCATGGCGACTTACAAAAAGCTGAAGGCGGCCCTCAAACAGACGGAGCTTGTTGAGGCAGAGGATTGGATCGAGCAATTGCGGGCGGTTAAGGATAAGACGGAAATTGCCCGCATTCGCAAGGCGGTCCAGTACGCAGAACGGGGGTTTGCAGCGGTCCGGGCCACGCTCCGCCCGGAACATTCGGAGAAAGAAATCGCCGACCTATTAGAGTATCAAATGCGCACCTTGGGAGCACGTTGTTCTTCCTTTCCAACCATCGTGGCGGTCGGAGAAAGGGCCGCGCTACCGCATGCAATTCCTTCGGATAGGAAAGTTAGTGAAAATGTCTTCATCCTGATAGACTGGGGGGCTGACGAAGGTTGGTACAAGAGCGACTTGACCCGTGTCCTTATTACTGGTAGAATCTCCCCCAAGTTTGCTAAGGTCTATCAAACGGTTTTGCGTGCTCAGCAAGCGGCGATTGCTGCTGTGCGGCCGGGTGTGTCCGCCCAGGAGGTCGATGCGGCGGCCCGCCAAGTCATTGCAGATGCCGGTTTCGGGCGGCTTTTTGGGCATGGATTGGGGCACGGGGTGGGTCTGGAAATCCATGAATTGCCGCGGCTTGGGCCAAACAGCTCAATTACCCTCAAACCCGGCATGGTGATAACCATTGAGCCAGGGATTTACATCCCCGATTGGGGTGGGGTGCGGCTGGAGGATGACGTTCTTGTGACGCGGGATGGTTGTGAGGTCCTCACCCGAGTCCCTAAGGATTTGGAAGAGGTCGTCGTCTTTTAATTGACACAATTGCCAGTAGAAAGAGGTTTGACTTCGCGCATGGCCTCGGACGTTCCTGACAACGAAGGTCGAGACTTCCCAGAGGTGCCAGACGTCTTCGATCTTGCTCGCGTTCGTGAGTTGGTCGAGTTGATGCGGGCACATGAGTTAAGTGAAATCGATCTGAGAGAGGGCAAACGCCGGATTCGTTTGCGGCGCGGACCTGAGAGTGTCCCGGCAGCGACCGGGCCGGCAGTTCCCTTTCCCATCTTCATGCCTGGCAGCGCGCCAGTGCCCCCGCCAACACCGGCCGGACCGGTTACACCCCCGCCCGTTCGGGAGCCGGAGGCGACTTCTGAGGCGCCCAAACAGAAGGAAGAAGAGAACATTGTCTTCATTCGCAGTCCCATGGTGGGGACGTTCTATGCAGCGCCAGATCCCGATTCGCCCCCTTATGTCAAAGTCGGTGATATGGTTGGGCCGGATACGGTGGTCGGGATCGTCGAGGCCATGAAGGTGTTCAATGAGATCCCGGCCGAAGTTTCCGGACAGATCGTCGCCATCTTGGTAGAAAACGGGGAACCGGTCGAATACGGTCAGCCATTGTTCAAGGTAGATACCAAAGCCTGAGTCGGCTCGATGTGACAAAATAGTCAAATGGGCCACCTCATATCCCGGTTGTAGCGCATGTTTAAGAGGATTCTTATCGCCAATCGAGGCGAAATTGCTTTGCGAGTGATCCGGGCCTGTCGTGAGATGGGCATCGAGACCGTTGTCGTTTTCAGTGAAGCCGACCGCGGGTCAGCTTATCTTGAATTGGCCGACGAGGCGTATTGCATTGGTCCCCCCAAGGCATCTGAGAGTTACCTCCGCTACGATCGGGTGATCAGTGCCGCGGAAATCGGAAACGCCCAAGCGATTCATCCCGGCTACGGTTTTCTCTCAGAAAATGCCCATTTTGCCGAAGTTTGCCGCAATTGTCAGATCGAGTTTATTGGTCCCCCGCATGAGGCGATGGCGCTACTTGGGGACAAGAACGCCGCCCGGGCGTTGGCCAAGAAGGTAGGTGTCCCAATTGTTCCGGGGAGTGAGGGCACTGTCGAGACGGAAACCGAGGCGATTCGGGTGGCGCGAGAGATTGGCTATCCCGTCCTCATTAAGGCAGCCGCCGGTGGCGGGGGAAAAGGGATGCGGATTGCCGTTAACGAGACCGCCTTGAAGACGGCCTTTCAGCAGGCGCAACAAGAGGCCGAGGCTGCGTTCGGCAACGGCGCTGTCTATCTGGAGAAATATATTGAGCATCCGCGCCACGTCGAGGTCCAGGCCATCGGAGACCAGTACGGCAACGTAGTACACTTGTGGGAACGCGACTGTACGATTCAGCGTCGGCATCAGAAATTGATCGAGGAAAGTCCGGCGCCGCAGCTCCCCCAAGAGGTTCGACAAGCGATCTGTGAGGCAGCGGTAAAACTCTTAAAGGCCGCCAATTACTACAATGCGGGAACCGTGGAGTTCTTGGTGGATCGGCAGTTCAATTTCTACTTTATTGAGGTCAATGCTCGAATCCAGGTCGAGCATCCCGTCACGGAAATGGTGACGGGCCTAGATTTGGTCAAGTTGCAAATTAAAGTTGCGGCCGGGGAACCGTTACCATTCAAACAGTCGGATGTTGAACATCGTGGGGTGGCCATTGAGTGTCGGATCAATGCCGAGGACCCAGAACGGCAATTCCGACCGTCACCGGGTCGGATCGAGCGGATGTTTGTCCCCGGGGGGCCGGGAGTCCGTTTCGATTCCCATGTGTATCCCGGATATGTTGTTTCGCCCCATTATGATTCGATGATTGGGAAATTGATCGTCCATCGGCCGACGCGGGCAGAGGCCATCGCCGCGATGAAAAAGGCCCTGGAGGAATTGCGAATTGAAGGAATCAAAACAACGATCGGCCTGATCCAGGCGATTCTTTCGCATCCGACATTTGTGGATGCGCGGGCCGATACGACTTTTGTGGAACGGACGTGGACATTTAACCAAGCTTAAGGGCTCGTCCTTTTCGGACGTTCATGTGAGCGGGTTCTCAAGGCGGGAAAATCTCGGGATCGCCTTCTGCGGTTCCGGAACCATAGGGGGTTGCGGGGCGTAATAAGAGTCTATCGCAAAAAGTCGCCCTCTCCCTCTGGGAGAGGGTTGGGATGAGGGCAAGCGACCGTGGGAATCGATTGAGAAAACCGGCAATGATTCGAGCCACCCTCACCCCCGACCCCTTTCCCGCCAAACGGGCGAGGGGAGATTATGGGATAGGCTCTACGATGTTAATCTGGTGAAGCTTGTAATGTGGTCGCATATAGCACAATAAGCACAAGAGAGGATGGTTGAACAATGAGTGACGCACTTGCAAGTCCGGCGAAGGTTGAAAGCCCTATCAAGCGGGTTGCAATCTTGTTTTCTGGTGGTCCGGCTCCGGCGGCCAATGCCGTGATCGCCAGCGCGGCCATCGCGTTTTCCCGCGTTGGCGTGGAGGTCCTTGGAATTCGCCACGGCTACACCCATTTGATGGCCTACGATGGCCAAAAGCCTCTCGAGGAAGGAAAGGCCTTCATCCGACTGCGGCATGAAGACCTGGAACTTGTCCGCAGCCAGCAAGGGATCATCATTGGTACGGCCCGTGCCAACCCCGGTAAGAGCGTCCATACTTATGAGGACTTGAAGGACCCGCAGAAGACGGCCCCACTGAAGACGGTGTATGATGCCCTGTGTTCGCTGGGCGTTGATGCCCTGATTTCCATCGGTGGTGACGACACATTAACAACGGCGGCCAAGTTCCAATTGTTCCAGAAGAACCTTCCCGCCGGATCAAAGCGGATCGCCGTGGTCCACTTACCCAAGACCATCGATAACGATTACGAAGGGATTGACTTCACCTTCGGTTACTTCACCGCGGTTGATATGTTGGCCACGCAGGTGAGGAACCTCTTGGCCGACGCCCGGGCAGCCGGGGCCTATTTCTTTGTCCAGGTCATGGGTCGCAAGGCAGGTTGGCTGGCCTATGGCGCAGGCATTGCGGGGGAAGCCTCATTGGTCGTCAGCCTAGAGGACATCCCACCGGAATGGTGGACGAAAGAGGTTACCGTGAACCCCAAGACCGGTCAGCAGGTGATTGACCCCGCCACGGGACAGCCCCAGATGCGTGATGTCTTCGACGTGCGGGCCTTGGCCAAACGGGTGGCCGACACCGTGATCGCCCGCGAGAAAGAAGGCAAAGGCTACGGCGTGGTGGTGTTCGCTGAAGGTATGGGCGAGTATTTCCCCCTGGAAGAATTGCGGAAATGTGTGTCCGAAGAGGAATTTGCCGAGCTGGAGCCCGATCCCTTCGGACACTTCCCTGTTTCCCAGCTCAAATTTACTGGGCGATTGGCCCGCCTGGTCAATCAGGAATTGCAAGCCCGAGGAGGAAAGAAAAAGAAGATTAGTTCTCTGCAGTTCGGTTACGAGGTCCGTTGCCAGCGTCCCACGGCATTCGACATTATCCTGGGCAGTCAATTGGGAGTGGGAGCCTATCGTGCCTTGGTCGAACGTCAGTTGGACGGGGTTATGGTTTCCGTTACCGGCCAGTTGCAACTTGTCTTTCCGTCGTTCGAAGACTTAATGCAGAAGGGCAAACTCCGCGCGAAAGAACGGCTCATCGACCCGAAAGAGGATTTCCATCAATTGCCGCGATACCTGGAAGTCCGCATCGATCGTTGATGGCCGGGAGAGGGAGGGCCACGCTTCGTCGTGGTTGGGTCAACCCGCGCGTCCGCGAAGGAAAAATACGGCGGACGCTCGGGTCGCATGTCTCCCTGGGTAAGACGCCGGGGACGGCGTCCCTACCATCGTCGGAGGTGCGAAGAGTGATCTTCCACAAGGCTGATGGTGGAAGGATCAACTGACGCGGAGGTTTGATATTCGGCCTCGGGCAGGGATTTTCAGAGGAAAGCCAGACACCCCGCGGACTGGCGGGGTGTCTTTTTTCATCGCCGTCCTGTCGCGACCACGGGTCGTGCTGCGAAGACGATCTTTCAGCCGAGACCGTGTTTGGCAAGTTTGTCGCGGAAGGTAGAGGGCTTCATCCCCAGTGCTGCCGCAGCCGCCGTCTTATTGCCACCGGCCTCGCGAAGTGCCTTTTCCAACAATTCCCGTTCGGCCTGATTGATGGCATCCTGGAACGTGGAAGGCATTAGTTTCGCTGCTGTGCCTTTCATGTCCTTGATCGGGAAATAGGCCATTTCGGCACGGACGACATCGGCGGTGATGTTACCGCTTCCCAGCAAATAGGCTCGTTCCAGGGTGTGATAGAGCTCGCGAATATTCCCCGGCCACTCGTGCTCTTGGAGGACCTGGATAGCGGCCGGATCGATTTTATAAGGCTGGTCACCCGCGATCTTTTTCATGAAATGCTCGGCCAGCAGAGGAATGTCCTCACGTCGTTCGCGAAGCGGTGGGATATTGATGCGGAGGACATCAAGGCGATAGTAGAGGTCCTGCCGAAACGTCCCCTGGGCTGTCTTTTCCAGGAGATTCTGTTTTGTCGAGGCGATGATCCGCACATCGGCTTGGATTGGCGTCGTCCCTCCGACCCGCTCAAAAACTTTCTCCTCGATGACGCGCAGGAGTTTGGCCTGCTGTTCAAGGGGAATATCGTCCACATCGTCCAGATAGAGCGTTCCACCCTGGGCAATTTCGAATCGCCCAGGACGCCGCTGATCCGCACCTGTAAAGGCCCCTTTCTCGTGCCCGTAGAGTTCGCTTTCGATGAGGTGGGCCGGAAAGAGTGTACATCCCACCTTGACGAACGGTTGTTGAGCCCTGTGAGAATTGCGATGAATGACCTGGGCAATCAAATCCTTGCCGACGCCGGTCTCTCCACACAGGAGAACATTGGCGTCTGTCCGCGTGCAGATTTCGATCATTTTCTTGACGCGGGTCATGACGGCCGATTGCCCAATGACGGAGCTTTCAATGTCGTTGGCCTTTGGCCCCTCAACTTCGCGGGAACTGATTCGCCGTCCGCGCTCTTTTTGAAGACGGGCAAGCACCGGAAACAGGTCTTCGTTGCGAAACGGCTTTGTGATAAAGTCGTAAGCCCCCAATTTCATCGACTCAACGGCCAATTGAATGCTCCCGTAGGCGGTCATCATAATCACGTCAGTGGCAGGGGCCTGCTCGCCTTGTTTGATGTAGCGGAGCAGCTCCAAACCGTCCACCCGCGGCATTTTCACATCCGCGACCACGACGTCAAAATGTCGGTCGCGGAGCCTTTCCAGAGCCTCCTCACCGTCGGCGGCAGTTTCTACTTCGTAACCCTGGGCGGCAAGATCGTCCGCCAAGGTCACCCGTTTGATTTTCTCATCATCAACGATTAACACTCGCATAGAGTTTATCCGATCTTATCGACGATCTCCGTGTGGGTCGCGATAAGCGTTCAAGATAACCGTAAACGTTGTCCCCTGCCCCAAGGCACTCCGAACCTCGATACGTCCCCCCATTTCCGAAATTAACATGCGGCAAAGGCCTAATCCCAGACCAGTCCCCCCCGACTCTGCCCGCGTCGTAAAGAACGGCTCGAAGATCTTTTCCAAATTGGCCCGCGGAATCCCCACACCCGTATCACTGACCTCGATGGCCACGGAGTTCATCTGGTCGTCATCTTGGGTTCCAAGGGTCCGCGTGCGAAGGGTCAACGTTCCCCCATTTGGCATGGCCGCCAAGGCGTTCGTGCATAGATTGAAGACAACCTCCTGGATGGTGTATTTATCTCCCAAAACCGCCGGGACCTGGCGCAAATCTTTCTCTACACGAACATTGTTACCGATTCGCGTCCCCAGCATAGCCAGGGTCCCTTCCACGGCCGCGTTAACGTCCGTTTTCTCCAAAGAGACACCCCGGGGCTGGGCGAAGGCTTGAACCCGCTTTGCCGTCCGTTCGATCCTTTCCAGGGCCTCCGCCATCATCTGGACGTATTCTGTCAACCGTGCATCGTTCTTGACGGCTTCCCCAATACGACGCAAGCAGTTTTGAACACCGTCAAGCGGGTTTGCTATCTGATGAGCGATCCCGGCCACAAGCTGCCCAATGCCCAACATCTTCTCCTTCTGCCGCAACTCAGCATGGGCACGATCCACATACCGACGGATCGATGTGGTAAAGTATGTTGCCAAACCCAAACTGCTGGCCATGGCTAAGAACAACAAAAGGGCCTGCAAACCGTGCAGTGGGGGCAATTCCTGCCCACCAAATCGAAGTGGGAATCGCGGCAGCCAGCCCACGTATTCCGCCCAGATGATGGCCCCGATGACCAAGGTTGTTCCCCCAGCAACGAGGTAGGGGCGAATCCCTCTTAAGTACATGCCGGCGATAATGATATGGAAAATGTAGTAAAGAATGAACGGATTATGCGAAAAATCGGAGAAATAAAGGACAAGCGTTAACGCAGCAAAATCCAAAATGATCTGAGCGAAAATGCTGTCCTCAGGCCGTAGGCCTCGAATAGGGCTGTCTTCTCGCACGACAAGGGCCAGAATCCCATTGTAAACCAGCATCAGAACGCCCACGAGAATCAGGGGTATGGGCGTGGCCAACACGTGAAAAACAAAATACCCCAAGAAGGTTGCCGCAAAGACGCACAATGCGACGAACCACCGCAGTCGTACAAGCCAAACGGCACCCTCGGGTGGAAGTTTCATCGTTGAGAATTCCTATTGATACTTTTTTTCACTCTAGGCAGGGAAGGACGTTCCGGCAAGGCTCGGCAATCCGGCAAAATTGCCTTCAGCCACAAAGGTTGCCGCAGGGCACGGAGCGCGCGTCCGCCGGTCCAAGGCTACCCCTTCTCGCGCAAATTGCGGACACTGGTGTTTTGGTCACTTCGCGGGCTTTTCCCCGTAGCGCGTTGCATTTGCTTTGGCAGAATTGTAGAATTCGATCATCGAATACCCTAATCCAATCAAGAGGTCTTCCAGGGCAGGAGTTGACCATGAGAGTCAGCAGATTGTCTCGTCTCTGGGTTTGTTGGCCCCTGTTAGGGCTTCTTGTGTTGGCAGTCGGATGTCCCCAATCGAGTGTTGATTCGTCGGCGTTTCGGGTAAAGACCGCTTCTCAGGAACCATCAACGTCTAATTCCAACACTTCCGAGGGGGCAGCGGCTCCGGCAGAATCTGCGAGCACTGGTCCCGTGACACAGCAGACTGTGACAACCCCCCCGCCAACTCCCGAACAAAACCAACAGGTTCCCAGTCCCGTAGCCACACCGAATCCACCGGTTTCAGAGAACGCCTCCAGCCAACCCAGTCCGACACCGCCTTCAGCAAGCCATGGGACCGATCAAGCGGCCGTAAACACGGAATCTCCGCCACCGGCATCGCCCCCTAGCCCTCCAGCCACAGATTTGTTGGCACTTGTCAATCCGGCAACACACTGTTTGATGGGTCAGTGGACGCGAGAGGGCAAAGGGTTTCGTTCGCCGGCCCAGGCTTACACGACGTTGGTTTTTCCTTTTGACCCGCCAGGTCAGTTCCGTCTGTTAATTGTGGCACGGCGGATCGAGGGCTACGAATCGCTCAATGTCACGCTTCCTGTAGGTGGGTCACAGGCGATGGTCGTCCTGGACGGTTTCGGGAGAAGGATCAGCGGCCTGTCGATGGTGTCGGGAAGAACAGCTGATGCCAATGAGACGCGGTTCTTTGGCTTTTCCTTCCTGCCCAATATGCCGGTGCCCATTCAGTTCTTCTGTTCTCCGAACCGCATTGCTGTGCAAGCCGGAAGTCGTTGGATCATCGACTGGCGGGGGAGTCCGGGGGTCTTAAGTTTGGATAGTCGCTTTTGGAAACACATTCCCCCCAACCGTATTGCCATTAGTGTTTATAGCCCGAATACAGTGTTCGTGATCGAGCGTGCTGAACTTACGCCGCTTCCAGAGGGCTTAGGGCTACCCGAGGAAACGTTGGTGCCGGGGCGACCTGGTTCGTCACTTGCCGGAGGCCCCGGCTCCCGTCCACCGTTTGGCCCTCCATGGGGCCGTTTCGATGGGCCTCCAGAATCCCCTGCAGAATCCCCTTCAGTCCAAGAGTCAGCCTCCCCACCAGCGTCGCAAACGGCCAGCGAACCGCCACCGTCCAACGTCCCAGTGATGCATTTCCACGAAGAACCGCCAGAAGCGGTGACCCAGTGGAAGGACTCTGTCGGCTTAATTGAGTATCCGCTCGGGTCGGGTACGGGATTCGTCGCTAAAGAGAATCTGATTGCGACAAACGCCCACGTCATCGAAGGAGCGTTTGCCGAAGATCTGGAGATTTCATTCACTGGTGCGCAGGAAGGACGTTATCGCGTGCAGAAAATCCTTTTTGAAGACCCGGCGAGGGACTTGGCGATCCTTTATGTGACTTGTCCGCAAAAGCCGCTCCTTCTGGCCCAAAACAGTGAACTGCGAACGGGCGACAAGGTCGCCATTATTAGCAATCCTTCCCTGGGCAAGACGGACATCGTTGTTCGTAATGCTATCGTCGCTGGCCAGGTCGCCGCGCGCGTTCATACCAAGGGTTACGACTTTTACCAGGTCAACGCCAACGTCAACCCGGGCAGCAGTGGGGCGCCACTGTTCAATTGGCAAGGTGAAGTCGTTGGTGTCGTAGCTATGAAAGCAACTGAGGAGGGCGAGCGTGAATTGGGCATGGCCCTTCGAAATTTGGATCAGACATTCGCCAAAGTGATGCCTGGCATTATCCGACGTGGTGCGGCCTTTTCCATCCCGGGCAGCTCCCTCGTTAAAGCCATTGAGGAGGCAGAAAAAGAATTGCAGCAGCCCACTGGTCGCGCTGGCGATCTCCATACGGAACGGGCCATGTTTGAAAAGCTTGCCCTGGCCGGGGCGCTCTATTTGCTCAAGTTCGCCGCAAACGTGCCCGATCAAGTCCGCGAGCAAGAGCAGATGGTGCGCTTGCGGGGGATTCCGCGGATGGCCGCCAGCAAAGTCAAACTGGTCGATCTCATGCCTGAGCACCAGGCCGAGAAGATTAATGACGTCCTAGAGGGTCCAGAAGGTCGAGAAATCTTGGCTTTTTGCACCAATAACGTAGAGCAACGATTGGAAGCCTTGAAAAAAAGCCCCCATGTCGATAGCAACCGCGTAAAACTCCTGGAATCGCTATGGCGAACCGTGCTTACCCTCAAACGCAATGCCGACAATCCGCCAACGACGTATCAGGGCTATTCCCAGGTGGCGATTCAGCAATCGGATAACCTGAAAAGGCAGGTGACCCAATTGGCAGATTCATTCTCTCAACTTCGCCCTGCCTACGCCGATTGATGTCGGGATGGGCGGCTGCGTTTCATCACTGACGAGAAGCATTTACAAACATTGTGCGTGAGGGACGACTGGGTTTTTCTCGAAGCGGCTTCGACCGATCGAAAGTCCGTCTAAGGGCAGACCCGCAGTTATGGCCGAGAAAAGGTGTTTTGTCTTGCGAAGGGACACCATCGCGAGGTCGCTGAATCGGCACCCATGCAGCAGTTCATAGAAAACGCGATCCGATCGCGTGTGGGACAGGGGTAGGGGCAGTCTCCAGGCCTCATGTGAATGAGCAGGGAACCTCTAAAAAACCCCCAATCGTCACGGCTCCGGATTCCAGAAGACAGCCACGAGGCTGGTGACCCCCATGAGCACGGGCCGACGCAGTCTTTTTGCATGCCGAGTGGCCCTGCCTTCTCAGTGACATTCTCGCTTCCCTCTCGACGCCTCATTGTCGAGCCACAGCGAGAAGGTCACGGTTTCTGTGCGCGTGCAGAGGGGACTTCGAAGTTGTAAACAGTAGATTGTTTGGGAAATTCAACTTCGACCCGATATGGTGGAAATAGTTCGGAACCGGCCTCCGAATCACCCACTGGAACCCCATCAAAACCCAATATCGTCACAATGTAAGGTCCACCGACAATTCCGCGATTGGGCTGCGTTCGATATTGCCCGTCCTTAATGAGAGCAATGGTACCTGGTCCCGAATTTCCCTTTGACGTATCCGGCGCTAGGTGGATTTCGCCTACCGGCACAGGCTTGCCTTCATAGGTCACTGTACCTGAAAGAACGTAACGCCCTGGACCCGTCTGACCACATCCAGACGGGGCGAGGACAAGTCCAACCACCACACCTACCAACGGGACTAGACGCAGCAATCTCTTGTCAAGTTTATTCACTGGGCAAATCCTCCTGTTGGCAGCGCATCATTACGGACCGCGAGCTGTCGGTATGTTGCCAGGTCGATGGTATCGCTAACAAAACGAACTGCGCCATCGGCGACCAAAAATTGGCAACCTCCAGGATGAAAACTTCCGAAAAGCCGCGTGCTCCAGTCCAGCGTATCGGCCTGCCCACCATGATACGGATAGGAATTGATCTGCAACATTGCAGCAGCCAGCACTAGCGGCGTCCCGTGCGCGTCCAGTTTTGCCGCGGAAGCCCAACCTGCAACAATTCCGTCAGAGCGACCACCTTTTGTCAAACAGTACTTCGTTTCGCCAATCGCGAAGACGTTTGAACTGCCGTCGGTTATGTCCCTAAAAGTTATCTCCGAATTATGGAACAACACTCCGTTGATAAAAAACACCCGTTGAGCCTGGGTGTAGCAATTAGGTGTGTCACCTCCACCCTGTACGCCAAAATAACAGATGTTGTTATTATTGCTCCGTGCGTTGATATCCGAGGGGCATTGGTAATTTGGATTCGCTTGTTGAAACAGGGCATGATTAGTAGCAGAACCCGGGACATTGGATGTCGATGTAAACTGCGCCTTAAAGTCAAACTGATCATGCAAAGCTGTTTGCTCAATAAAAGGCAAAATCAACACTGTCCAAGGGGCACGCGAATCCGAAGCGGGACGAGCGGTTGAGCGCCACTTCGGCCTCGTCGAGTTCGCCGTTCTGCGGCGCGCCCATGCCGCGCATCCGGCGCTGCAGATCCTGCAGGCGCTCGCGCAGGGCC
>JAKPII010000380.1 GCA_029549885.1 Planctomycetota bacterium | reverse complement strand
CGGTCCGGCCAACCGACTCCCGATTTCACTCTCCAAGTCAATCGCCATACGCGTTCCTCGATACGTAACGTCTATCCCAAGGCATGTTACGGAACTGTCGCTTCAAAGCAAACCGCACACCGGCAACCCTCGCCCGCGTCGGCAACGCCTGAACTATTCGGCTAACTCACCCGGTCAATTCCTTCCGGACGCGTGCGGGGCGTCATACTATCTTGATCATACCACCTCAGATATATTCGATTTTAACCATTTGTGGGCACTCCACGACGACACCACCCAAATTCATTAGCACTTATAGGCTATCCGCATCCCGCTATAAGTGGCAGCAGTCCCACGAGGCCCTTACCCCGCGTATGCCCATAGGGCCAAACAGAACAGGACCCAGGTCGGCCCTACCGAGTTCGCGCGCCCGCAATCAAACATCAGCACTTCCCACCAAGGTGGGCGTTTTTCGAAAGACATCTCAATCCGCTCGTCTACGCCGGCGGCTCGTGCGAAGAGATAAAGGACCAGGCGCCGGCGCGGCAGTCCAAATGACCGACGTGCCGGTCCGCACATACCGAAAAAATTGACATGCCCATTCCGTTGCAAACGGCACTTGGGACGTGTGGTCAACGGCATCTTGGGTGGGTACCATAGAAGTGGGGGCACGCCCGGCCCTCCATGTCACCCACGCTGGTAGTCACGCCAACACCCGAGGCTACCGCCTGGCGTTTTCGTGACGGAGTCTTCCCTCCCCATCACGAAAAAGAGAAACCGCTTGCCCGGAACAGGAGAGGCTTCATGACCCCGGCGTTCGATCCCTATCACGTTTGGTTAGGGATACCGCCACACGAACAGCCGCCCAACCACTACCGGTTGTTAGGTATTCCCTGTTTTGAAGACGATCCCGAGATCATCGAACAGGCGGTCGAGCGGCAGCTTGCCTTTTTGCGCCAGCAGCGGACAACACCTTATCGAGAAGTGGCTGAGCGGTTGGAAAAAGAGATCCAAGCCGCCCGACGTATCCTCCTCGATCCCGAGAAGAAGGCGGCCTATGATCAATCGCTTCGGGGACCGGTGTCATCCCACATCGGCGGAGTAGATGGGAGACAGGACAGTATTTCCGTGCAGGAAATGCGATCATCTCCGGGTGGCATCCGGCTGTTCCGATTGCTTGCGAGCCCCATCCTATTTCTTTGGAATCACCCGGCGTTCACAAGTCTCCTGGCGGCCTGCATCGTTCTGTCGGCGGCGATCGTGGTTGCTTTCACGACCTTGTCGGAGAGGGTACACCCAGAGCCAGACCAGATAGCAGTTGCCGTTGGGGACGCGTCCCGGCCAACACCCTCGCCTTCAGCCCCAAGCACCGCCCCGGCCGATTTGCAGAGAACGCCACAAGCCCAGCAGTCAGAGCGCTCAACGCCGGCTCAGGGCCCACAGACCATCTCGCAAGTTCCTGCCGCACCTCAGCGGCCCGCGCTAGCTGGAGGGCAGCCCTCAGATAGCTCTTTGACCCAAATGGAGCCACTTGCCCCCGGCCTGATTGGGCGACTTGCGGTCAACGGCGAGGATGTTGGTGCCATTCTTCGTTACATACCAGGCGAGAGCGTTTCGCAAGCCGCATTGGATAAGCTGATCGCGCAATATGGTCTTACGCCAGGCGAGCAACGGCTTGTCCTATCGGGCGTCATCCGCGTACAACCTCCGCAGGGCCAACCCACCCTAGCCATTCGCATGACATTGACGGCAGACCCGAATGCCGTCGCGGATATCTCCGTGCAAATCGATGGTCGTCCGATCTCCTTCCCAGCAACTTCGCAGGAAGGAGTCTCCCATGTTGGTTCGGTTTTGGCACGGGGAGATCACCCCATCGTCTGCCAGTTTCAAGGAAAGGACTTGGGCGACACGTTTCGGCTCGATATAGCCGCGCTGGCGCTCCCACAAATGCCTCAAACCGGTGTGGCAGCATCGTCCGTAAAAGACGAGTCGCTTATTGTCGGATACACCGCACAGGACTTGGCGAAAGTCAACGAATTGCCAACGCTGGGCCACCATGCCCTCAATGATGAACTGAGCACGCTGGCGGCAAATGAGCTGACACCGGGGCACGTTGCCGAGGGTACACCGCCGCCCACCGAAACACCCTCCCCGCCCACCGCACTTGCCCAGCAAGGCGGGCAACCGGTGCCGCCACAGTTGGATCTTCTCAGGGCAAGAGAAGAGATACGGGCGAAGTATCGAAAGGACTTGCAGGAGGCGACGGCGCCCGCAGCGCGCGCTCTCCTTGCCAGAACGATGCTCAAAGAGGGGAACGCAGAGCGTGATCCGGCGCGGCAGTACATGCTTTATGAAGAGGCCCGAGAACTGGCCATTGCGGCAGGCGATCCCGATGTGGCGATCCAGGCCGGTGAGGCTATCGGCCTGGCCTTTGACGTTGATCCTTGGCCGATGCACATCGCGGCGGTCAACCAACTTTCTAAGACGGCGCGGACACCTCAAACCCGCGAAAATGTCTTGGGCATCCTCCAGCCATTGTGCGATTCGGCAATTGCCGAAGATCGCTATGATGTGGCTGATAGCCTCTTGGACCTGGCCATCAACCTTGCCGGTCAACTTCGTGATCCCGTTCGTCGCGAGCAGTTTTCTCGGCAACGGGAGGAGGCGAAAAGGATGGCCGCCGCCTTTGAAGCCATCCAACGTCCCTTGGAACTCCTCAAAGAGAATCCCGACGATCCCCAGGCAAACGAGGCAGTTGGCCGCTTTTACTGCTTTGTCAAACACGCCTGGAAAAAGGGGCTCCCCTACCTGGCCAAAGCCGAAACCGTGCTGTTGCGAACGGTGGCGCAATCCGAACTGAACCGACAAATAGGAACGGCCGCCCGGCTACAATTGGCCGACGATTGGTGGGCACTCGGGGAAACGCTATCTGAGGCGGAAAAAGCGGCCGTGAGAAGGCATGCGGGTTACTATTACCTTCAGTGCGCAGGACTCGTATCAGGTGAGGCCGCTCAACGTGTCAACACTCGCCTAGCGGAGAGTGGTCGCTTGACCGACTTACTCGGTCTGGCGGCGGCGCGTCGCGCTACGATTGTTGGCAACTGGCAAATTGGGCCAAAATCTCTGGTCTCACCGCCAGAGCCCATGACCCAAATCGCGTTTCCTGTCATCCCACCGGCGGAATATGACCTCCTCGTAGAGATCCAGTCGGTCCCGCTGCCCCCGCCGCGAGGTCAAGGGGGTTCGCAACGTCCCGATCCCAACTTGGATCTCGGCCGCGGGGCATTTGCCGTGGGGCTGATCCAGCAGCGTCGGCAATTCCTCGCCGTGACGGATTTTCAGGTCCCCAACCAGGGTCTTTTCAGTTTTCTGGCAGACTACGACAAGAGAGGTCCCGATCCCGCTAATCCAACCTTCCGGCCGATGTCCGTAATCAGGACTCAACGTCCCACATTGATAATTTACAGTGTGAGGAAATCGGACATGACCGTGACAGCCAATGGTATGCCTATCATTCAATACAGCGGCGACTATAGTCAGCTTTCCATGCCTCAGGGCTGGAATTCATCCAATCAACCGCGAATCTTCTTTGCCACACGACTTGCTGTCTATCGCATCACCCGCGCTGAACTGCGCGATGTTACCGAGTAGGCTTGGCTATGGCCGACAGGAGCCTTTCGACTGGCGACTCATGATTCCGAAGTAACCTCGGCTGGTTCCTGTGGTTTTGGAGTATCAGGCTGCTTCTTCGACTCACGGTCCCGAATGGCTTGTTCAACCGTCTCGCGAATTGTGACCGAAGGCAACACGATGGCCAGTCCCATCCGATGTCGGAACTTACCGCTTTGGTAGATTAGGGTGTATTGCTCATCCACGAAATGTTGGGCCACAATCAGTCCAATAATCTTCTCCCAACCGTTGTCTTCCCGCTGCAAACCTGGGGCACCGGGAAGTTTCCACACATAGACCGGGCCACCGCTATCGCCCTCAAATGTGTTCGAGTCGATGAGAAATGTGCTGGCTTGTTCCGAGGGCGGAAAAGGATGCGTGGCCAGACATCCCAAGCGAACAACAGCAAACTCCAGATCGTTTCCCTTGAACATATTGCCATGAGGATAACCGACACTTCGCACCAGGTCGCCCGGCTGCAATTCCATTTGCAACAGTTCCTCGGCAGTCGCAAGCGCTTCCCATGGCAAGACGGCCAAGTTTTGCTCCGGCCCAAAGGGCACACTTATGGCTGCTACGTCGGCCTTAGGGTGTTTGACCCAAAGGGGTTGTCCCCCTTGCCGGACACTCAACTTCTGCGGATTTTTGGTCAATTTCCCTGATTCATCGCGGAGGTGCAAAAGGACCGTGCACTCGTCGGCCTTCATCGCCCTAAAGACATGATCCGCGGAAACCAGGATCACCCCTTCCCCGGAAGGACTACGCACCAGAAATCCCGTAGCGGTAGAGCCAGGGGCCATAACCTTCACCGTGGACCAAAGCACCAAGGTCGGGAATCCCTCGGCCCAAACCCTGGCCGGGAAGGCGAGAAGCCCAAAAACGACGACACACGCTCGCACCACTCGTTGGCTTGTCACGTACTTTACTCCCTAGAAACTGAAATTCCATCTCGCATCAGAAGCGTGACCTTCTTTCCTTTGTTGCCAGACGCCGACGAATTGTGCAAGCGAAATCCGTATTTTGCCGGCGCAGGCGTGTGTCCAACTTGATAAAAGCGGGGCAACCACCGGAGATTACCCCACTCAATGCATCGCGCCGTTAGGAAATCGCTGCGATTTCGTCAGATCACGTCCCCTCACCGCAAGGCGGGAGTGTGTCCTTATCACTTGTGCGTTTCCCAAGCTGTGTCAGGGACATGCCTTTGGGCCCACTGGTTTGCACGGGTGGCTCGCGAGAACTGTCGGAAGCCCATGCGCTGTTGGGCGGCACGTCGTGCTTGTGCAGGCCGAACGTATAACACTGCGGAAGTCGGGCTCAGACTTCAGATTGGCGTGCGGCACCCCCTCTATGGTAGTATCCAACCTAACCCGATATTGCCCGGCCAACTTGAAAAAATGATTGACATTGATCTGCGCGTTGCTATAAATAATGTGTGTTCTGGTGCGATTATAGGGGATGCGCGCCCTGTAGCGGTTTGCGTGGATTCAACTTTGTGGAAGGAGCGGCATCATGCGGTGGGTACACGCCTGTGGGATTTTTGGGACGATCGTCGCCTCCTTGGTTTACGCTAGCCCATTTGAATGGGCACCCGAAGACTACAAGCCCTGGTCGACTGAGTTCCCCTATCAGCGCAACGTTGACCTCACGTTTCAGGTCACACCTATTCGGATCCCTGACGGTGGGCCGGGTGATCCGGGGATTCCTGGGGCTCATTATGAGGGCACGGCCGACCCGATCTTGATGCTGAGCGACTTCGTCGAATTCCAGGGCGATTTCACCTGGTACGATTCGGTAAGCGGTTTTCCCTTCCAGGGTTTAATCGGCATCGACAACAGAAACGGTAACCTACCGAAAGGTGGGAGCGTTGTCTTCCACCTCGACAATTTCCCTATCCCTAACACGGAAAAGAAGATTTGGATTGAGTGGGATTTTCTCATTTCCGCCGCGAACGTTCCGATCTCCTTTTATGTGAGCGATTCGAATGGGAATCTCGCGGTAGAGCAGTGGTTTGGACCCATTCGCACAACGCAGGAGGGATTGTCACGGCAGAACATCTGGTTTGTGCTGAAACCCAACCCGATATGGGAAGAGATCACGATCCTATTCCCCTTTGTGCCCGCCGGTGGCTATGCGTTGATTGATCGGTTCCATGTGGCCACGGAGTGCATCCCCGAACCTGCCAGTGGATTGCTCGCGCTCGTCGGTTGCGCAGGTCTGGCGTGGTTCGGAGTACGTCGTAGGCGATCGCGCGAGCTGCTCAATTAGAAATCGAATTGATGAGCCATTTACATCTCAAGAGAAACCCCGCTCCATGTGCGGGGTTTTTTCTTTCAGGTCCCGGCGTGGGTCTTTCTTTCGGTCTTTCCGAGTGCTACTCTGGTAGTCGGAAAGCCCGTCAACGTGCCGATGAGTGTCTCGGTATCTATAGGTTGAAGCATCATTACTCTTGGGAGGATGTCATGAAAAAGCCCCATTTCTTCTCGCTCGCTGTCCTGTTGAGCCTGTGTGTCGTGCCAGCGGGAAGTCTCTCTGCGGAAGTGACACCCCGCGACATGTTTAACCGCCTAGATCGGAATCAGGATGGGATACTCTCGCGGGAGGAGCTACCGCCAGCAGCCCAAAACAATTTTGACCGGATTGATCGTGACAAGAGTGGTGGTATCACGTTTGAGGAGTTCGCTCAGTTCCGTGCTCGGGCAGCAGGGGCAGGACAAGAACCCCGCATCCCTGAGACGATTCAGGCCGAGCTTGACGTGCCCTACGCAGGGACCGATCATCCGCGACAACGGTTAGATTTACTTCTTCCGAAGAACCGAGCCGGCGATAAGCCCTTACCTGTCGTTGTCGCCATCCACGGCGGCGCCTGGCTTGGCGGCGACAAGCACCAGGTCTTACCCCGTCTTTTCCCGTATGTGACAACTGGCCAATACGCGGGCGTTTCAGTGGGGTACCGTCTTAGTCAGGACGCCACCTGGCCGGCCCAGATTCACGATTGTAAGGCAGCCATCCGCTGGATTCGCGGCAATGCTAAAAAGTATCATCTGGATCCCGATCGGATCGGTGTCATTGGTTGGTCAGCGGGTGGTCATCTCGTGGCTATGCTGGGCACTGCCGGAGACGTCAAAGAGCTCGAAGGAGACCTGGGCGAGTTTGATGATCAAAGCAGTCGGGTAACCTGCGTGGTCGACTTCTTTGGCCCGGCCGACATGTTGACCATCGGTGATTATCCCAGCCAAATGCAACACTATGCCCCGGATTCACCGGAATCCAAACTCATCGGTGGGCCGATTTTGGAGAACAAGGAGAAGGCCCGCTCGGCTTCGCCCATCACCTTCGTGTCCAAGGATGATCCTCCCTTTCTTATTGTTCACGGCACGGACGATCCGCTTGTCCCCTATCAGCAGTCGGTATCTCTGCGCGATGCGCTGAAGAAGGTCGGCGTCCCTGTGGCCTTGATCACCGTCGAGAAGGGTGGCCATGGTGGTTTTCGTAACCCAGAAATCGAGCGGCGGGTCGATTCCTTCTTCGACGCACACTTACGCGACATCAAGGCCGAATTCAAGGATGAAACGCTTCCCAATGAAAGTAAGTGATCATCAGTTCAGCACCCGTTTGTGTGACTCATCGTGCAACACGATAAGTCATCTCGCCAAGATTATGCATGTTCATTGTCTAGGGAGGAACAAACTGATGAGCGCGGTTGACGGTGTCCGTGTCCGCTCAGGTGTGGCGGTGACGCTACTGGTATTGGCCTTTGCCGTATTCCCGGTCCCTATCTGGGCAGGCGAGGACATAGATGGCGAAAGGCACGCAAGCCCCTACGAGACAGGTTCCTTTCGCTGGACGGTGGGGCCACCGGTCCTGGCGGCACGGAGCAGCACACCGGAAATGACCTACTACTCGATCAAGGACCCCAGTGTGGTCCGCTTTGACGATCGATGGCACATCTTCTGCACGGTCCGTGGTCGTCCCAGAACGCATCAAGTGGAGTATCTCAGTCTCAGCGACTGGCAAGACCCCAAACCACGGCGCGAGATGTTGGAAATCATCCCCGGTTACTATTGTGCGCCGCAGGTTTTTTATTTTCGGCCTCACAAAAAATGGTACTTGCTCTATCAGACAAGCGACCCGCAGCGTAAGCCTGCTCTTCAACCGGCGATTTCCACCAATGACCGTGTGGACGGGGTGGGCAAGTGGTCGCAACCTGAGTTTCTCTTCGCCACAGGCCCGAACAATGTCGAACGCTGGATCGATTTTTGGATCATATGCGACGACCAACGAGCTTACCTCTTTTTCACCTCGCTTGATGGCCGCTTCTGGCGATGCGAAACCAGCTTACGTGACTTTCCCCACGGATGGAATGAACCCAAGGTCGTTCTTCAGACCGACATCTTCGAAGCAGCGCATGTGTATTCCCTGAAGGGCCGATCCCAATATCTCGCTATCATCGAGGCCCAAAACGGAAGCCGCCGCTATTATAAGGCCTTCCTGGCTGACCGATTGGATGACGACTGGCGTCCTCTGGCCGCAGAACGGAACAAACCTTTCCTCGGACCCCAGAATGTTAGGTTCCTTGGCGAGGAGTGGTGCCAATCGTTCAGCCACGGCGAGCTACTGCGAGATGGCTACGACGAACGGATGGAGGTCAACCCGGATCGGTTGGTGATGCTCTTTCAAGGGGTCAGTGACCGAGAAATGGCAGGAAAACCTTACGGTGAAATCCCATGGAAACTGGGTTTGGCTTATCAGGAGGTACCCGCCGGACCATAGCCGGAGGTATGCCTTTCTTGCGCGTTTAAAGAGTGGTTAATTTCGCGTGTTCGTCAAAAATGCAGTGGGAGGATTCAGTCATGCGTTGCCGTCAATGTGTTTTCGCCTTGGGATTTGTCATCCTAGTTGTTGCTGGTGCGGCAGGGTTGGAACCTGGTCTTCGCCTGAACTACCCGCCGGACATGCCCGGGGCGGAGGTCCAGACATACAAGAAAGTTGATGGGGTGGAGTTGAAACTTTACATCTACAAACCCAAGGACTGGAAGCCGAGCGACCGCCGTGGGTGCATCGTCTTCTTCTTTGGTGGAGGCTGGCAAAGCGGGTCGCCGGCTCAGTTCCGACCCCAATGTGAGTATCTGGCCTCGCGTGGCATGGTGGCCATCTCGGCGGACTATCGCGTTGCGAGCCGTCACAATGCGAAGGTCGTTGATTGCGTGGCCGACGCCAAATCGGCCATTCGTTGGGTAAGAAAGAACGCGGAACAACTCGGCGTCAATCCCAACAAAATCGCTGCGGGTGGCGGCTCTGCTGGGGGACACCTGGCCGCTTGCACTGCCGTTCTTCCCTCCGGTGATGATC
Source organism: Planctomycetota bacterium (assembly GCA_029549885.1). Taxonomy (GTDB): domain Bacteria; phylum Planctomycetota; class Planctomycetia; order Pirellulales; family Thermoguttaceae; genus Thermogutta. The sequence continues at coordinate 6,115 of JAKPII010000380.1, read as the reverse complement.
CCTCGGAAGATCAAAGTGTCAGCTCACAGGCCAACGCTGCCGTGCTTTTCAATCCGGCCCTTATTCTCACCGATCTTGGTCTCAAGGACCGGGTTGCCGGGGCTGACGCCATAAGTCGGTTGGAAAGGCTTCAGGAACGGATTGGCGGCGACCCCAAGAGCGTTTCGCCTTACCACCACATTCGCCCCGGTTTGCCCCCGATGATCATCTTCCACGGCACGGCTGATACGACCGTGCCTTTCGCGACCGTCAAGCTCTTTGCCGAAGCCATGACCCGGGCAGGCAACCAATGCCGTTTGGTCCCGTTCGAAGGGGCCGGACACGGCTTCTTCAACTATGGCAGAAAGGACAACACGGCCTATAAAGAGACCGTTCGCCAGATGGATCAGTTCCTCACAAGTCTGGGTTATCTTGAGGGTGAACCCACCATCCAGTAGATTCACAACACGATATGAGAATCGGCTGCACTCTTTGTGAAGGGTCGTCCGGCCGAGACGCGCGTTGGTCTATTGGCCACCCCTTGCCGATAGGTCGTTAGATCGGAGGAGAACGAGCCATGTCGCTGCCGTGCTATGCTTCGCATGAAAAAGTTTTGATCGTGCCAACGGTGGTCACAACTTTGTTGCTGGCGTGTACGATTGCATCTTATGCCGAAACCACCTCTGGCCCGGAAAATCTTGTGACAAATCCCACGTTCGCAGGCTGGAAGGAAGGTGCGGCTCCTCCGGGTTGGGAGCTGTTTGAGCCCCTTATCCCAGAAACGGCGTGTACCGCTCGTCCCGGAGAGGATGGTGTCGTGATTGAGGCCCCCGATCGGCCGTTTGCCGTGGGCGGACTGCGACAAAAAGTGACGGGCATCCAGGCCGGTAAGAGCTACGCGGTCGAGGTGACAGGACAAATCCACAATGCGGCACATCCGTACCAGATGATCTTGGTGCGTGTCACGTTCACACGGGGCCAGCAGGCGACCCATCCGGCAGGCTGGTTGATCGGTGGACCAGACCTCACCGCCCTTCATGGATCCGGCAAAAACTGGTCGTTCCGCTTCTCCGACATCGTGACAGCCGACGAAGAGGCCGACGGGGCCGAAATCACCCTCGCCGTCAAATGGCCCCAAGGGGCCAAAGTCATTTGGCAGCGTGTTGTCATGCGTCCTACAGATCCCCTCCCACCGCGGAAAGTCAAAGTAGGTACCGTCTATCTTAGACCGAGAAACAGCACACCCGAAAAAAACCTGGAGCTTTTCTGTGCTAAGCTGGATGAAGCCGGTAAACTGGGACTGGACATTGTCTGCCTGGGGGAAGCCATCACGCTTGTCGGCACAAATAAGTCGGCGGCAGACGTCCTCGAACCGATCCCCGGCCCTTCCACGCAACGGCTGGGCGAGGCTGCCCGCCGCAATCACCTTTGGGTTGTCGCGGGACTTTACGAACGCGATGGGCAAACCCCTTACAATACGGCCGTCCTTATCAACCGCGAGGGTCAATTGGTGGGCAAGTACCGCAAGGTCCATCTACCCCGCGAGGAATGGATCAAGGGTTTTACGCCCGGTTTCGACTACCCCGTCTTTGAAACAGACTTCGGCAAGGTGGCGATCCAAATCTGCTACGATTGGTTCTTCCCCGAAGTGGCCATGATCTGGCGGCTTAAAGGCGCCGAGATCGTCTTCGCCCCCACGTGGGGAAACACGCTGCCCGATCAGGATGGTCGAGCGGAAGGTGAAACCGTGTTCCGCGTCCGAGCCCGCGACGCCGGGATTTACCTCGTCCCCTCGGTGTATGATGGCAACAGTATGATCATTGATCCGATGGGCCGCATTCTGGCGTCGAATCAGGGAAAAGAGGCCCTCGTTTGGGCGGAAATCGATCTCAACCGGCGGGAGCGCTTGCCCTGGGTTGGCTGGTGGCGGAGCATCGTTCCGCGTCATCGGGTGATTCCCAGTTACGGCCCTCTTTTGGACCCTGGTCCGGTGCCCCGCTGATCCTGAGCCTCCATCGTAGTCGCGAGCCCTCCCTGTAAGCTGAGGAGGCGTTTTCGTCCTCTGTACCTTTTCCGCCTATTTCTTGGGGGCGCCCCCATGCTCGCCCGCCGGTGAAATAAAGCAAGTTGAACCGCGGGCAGTGGCGCTACCGATGCATAACCTGGTTACAAAGGACCACGCGGCGGCGCCATTCATATACGCCGCGTCGTGGCCGACTGAATGACCTGGCATCTTCGGATTTACAGAGGTCACCCAAGAATCTATCCCAAAAAGTCCCCCTCTCCCTCCGGGAGAGGGTTGGGGTGAGGGCAAGCGATCGTCGGAGTCGATCGGGAAAACCAACAGCGATTCGAGCCACCCTCAACCCCGGCCCCTCTCCCGCCGAACGGGCGAGGGGAGATTACGGAATAGGCCTTAAGCCCGTCTCCGTGGTGGACTTTATCCGCCGATGTATAATACACGTGATTTTGCGAATGACCATTAATCTTGGGGCCATCCTAGGCAAGGTTCCCCTTTCCGTTTGCGAGAAATCCCGATCATGCTAACAACGTTATCACGTACCTGGTATTTGCCCTGTCTTCTCGGTTTGCTCCCGCTTGCGTGGCCAGGTCATTTTAGCACGGCCGTTGGCGACAGCTCGAAGTCCCACGATGCGGCCTTCCTCGCGGCGCTGCATTCCATAACGGCCGACGAGCTCCGCAATCACGTGGGCTTTCTAGCCTCGGACGAACTGGAAGGGCGCGAGGCCGGCATGCCGGGGGGCCAAACTGCGGGCGAGTATCTGGCGGCGGCCCTGGCGCAGTACGGCCTTCAGCCGAATGGGTCGAACGGCTTTTTTCAAGACTTCGGACAAGGTTACCGCAATGTGGTGGCCGTCCTGCCCGGCAGTGCTCCGGAACTGGCCAATGAAGTCATCGTCCTGGGTGCACACTACGATCATGTCGGGTACGGGGGCAAACGAAACGTCCGCGACTACGCCGGTTTAGTCCACAATGGGGCGGACGATAATGCCAGTGGGACAGCGGCAATCTTGGAAATTGCTCAGGCTGCCACACTCCTTCAGCGTCCACCGCGGCGGACACTTTTGTTCATTCTCTTCGACGCTGAGGAAAAAGGCCTGTTAGGATCAAAGCACTGGACCGAAAACCCTACCCGTCCACTGGAGCAGGTCAAGTTCATGTTCAATCTCGACATGGTCGGACGCCTCCGTGATCAACGGGTGGAGGTCTATGGATGGCGTTCCAGCGCAGGTCTCCGTCGCCTCATTTGTCAGACCAATCAGGGAATGAACTTCGATCTGGACTTCTCCTGGCGTAACCGTTTTGACTCGGATCACGCCCCATTCTTTCGTAAATCAATCCCCGTCCTATTACTTCACACAGGTCTTCATGACGATTACCACAGGGCCACCGACGATTTTGATAAGATCAACTATGACGGAATGGAACAAATCGCCCGCTGGGTCTTCGAAATGGCCGTTGCCTTGGCCGATGGCGACACAGCGCCCGGTTTTCGCGACAAGGTCAATGAGGACTCTGACGGCAAGCTTAGGGAAATCCTCGAGGCCCCGGCCAACTGGCGGGATCGTATTGGGATCAAGGTGGTTTCCGACCAATCCACCGAAGCCGCCCGACAAGATGGTGCCCTTCGTGTGGAAAAGGTCTTTTTTCAAACGCCCGCAGAAGCCGCAGGGATTCAACTTGGGGATCGCATCATTGCGGTCAACGGTCGTCGAGTTTCTAACCCGGACGAATTCGCCGCCGCCACGCTTCTGGCAAAGGAATCCAGTGTTCGGTTGAGGTTGCGACGCAACTTCGGCCAGGGCCCCGAGGTCGAAATCGATGTGCCGCTAATCGGTCTTCCCATCCGTCTGGGGATTCAATGGTATGTGGACGAGGCGGTGCCGCAGAGCGTCATGGTCAGTCACATCCTTCCTGGTTCGCCCGCCGACAGTGCCGGAATTGCCGTTGGGGATTACATCTACTCCGTGAATGGTCAGGCCATCGAAGACCCCGATCAGTTTGATCGTTACATTCGGGAGGCCGCATCACCTTTGCGATTGGAAGTCGAACATCGCGGTCGGATTCGCACCGTGGAAATCCCGCCTTCCGGTAGCGGCCAACAGGTTTTTTGGAACCATCCGATGCCTTTGGTCAAACTCGCGGGCCAGTCAATAACATCGCAGGAGTTTGTCTGCTTACAATAGGCACTCCCCCGTGCTACATCGGGAGTGCCACATTAACGGAGCAGGCAAGGGTTCGCAATAACAGCCGTTACGTCATCACGGTTGCAGTGGGAGGCATAGCATGGCGCAGATTACCGATCAATCCAAGAATGCACCGCCGTCTTTGACGAGACGCCAGTTTGTCACCGCGGCGTTGGCTGGTGGCCTATCGCTTTACTCCCGGGAAATCGCGAAGCTTGACTCTGGCGAAGAAACTTCGGCGGGCAGCGACATAATCATTGATGCGGCCTTTCCCGGGGGAAACATCCTGGTAGAACGCATCGACGGAGATACCGTCTATCTTGCCCAGGACCTCCGCGACACCGAAGGTTGGTGGTTTTATTGGTATTTTCGTGTCCGAGGTGGCGCCGGCCGGACCGTGACGTTTCGTTTCACTAATAAGGATGTTTTCACATGCCAAGGTCCCGCCATGAAGGTCGGCGACGGCCCGTGGGCTTGGTTGGGACGCGAAAAAGTGCGGGACACATCCTTCAGCGTGGTTCTTCCTCACGATGGCTCCGAGGTCCGTTTTTGCCTGGCCTTTCCGTACCTTGAGGAAGACCTTCGTCGCTTCCTGAACCGGCATGCGGGGCATCCGCATTTGAGGGTCACGGAGCATTGTGTTACACCCAAAGGTCGAAGGACCGAACGACTTCACCTAGGCTGCCTCGATAAGACACCGCCTCATCGTGTCCTCTTGGCCTGTCGGCATCACGCCTGCGAGATGATGGCCAGTTGGGTGTTGGAGGGGCTGATGGAGGCCGTCCTCACTGGCCCCGACGCCTCCTGGTTTCGTAACAATGTTGAATTCGCCATCGTCCCGTTCATGGACAAGGATGGTGTCGAAGACGGCGATCAAGGGAAGAACCGGCGTCCGCACGACCACAACCGCGACTACCAAGACGAGCCAATTTACCCCTCCGTCCGCGCGATGAAGGAGTTTGGCCCGCGTTGGTCAGAAGGCCGCCTCCGCGTGGCCATGGACCTGCATTGCCCCTATATCCGTGGACGGCGAGATCACGAAATCTTTCTTGTCGGTAGCCCGTTTGAGAATATCCAAGCACAAATCGACCGATTTGCGGAGATCCTCCAAGCAAAGTCCGCCGATACCATTCCCTACGACCCAAGGAATAACATCCCCTTTGGTGTGGAATGGAATAACACATCGCCCGAGCGGAGCCGCACCTTCGCCCGTTGGGCCTCCAGTTTAGAAGGGATCAACCTCGCTTGTACCCTTGAATTCCCCTATGCCTGCGCCGGCGGAAAGGTGGTCGATGCCGCATCCAGCCGGGCATTTGGGACGTCGCTTGCCGCAGCCCTGAAACAGTACCTGGAGACGTTGGGATAGCGCCGGCTACGTTGACCCGCCGATAGTGACCGGCGGGCTACCACAAGGGTTGCCTCTATGAATGGGCGTCCGTCCGAAGATGAATACCGCCAGCACCTGCGCTTTGGGTATTTAGGATCGGCTGAGTAGAATAGAGGATTGGACCAAACTATTCCCAAAATAGCGATCATATCAGCCTTGATTCCTTTACGAGCGATCTATTCGGACTTTGGCCAAGGCCGCTGCACGAGCGGAGTTAGGCCGGACGAAACAAACTATGACGGGACGATCATGCGCCGGCGGAGCGCTGCGCCAATGGGGGACGACCGCGGGTCCGAGGTGGCGGCGGTTGATGTTTGAGGATGAACCGGATGGCTCAAAAGATTCCACCCCAAACTCCGAGCCCGAGTGACTGTGAGGGTTGGCCACCCGAATCGGCAGAGGGGCCGTCCGGTATCTTTCAAGATGAAACGGTGGCAGAGGGTGTGCCAACGCTTCTTGATCTAATTCCTCGGCACGGTCAACCGCTGGGGATGCTGCTGACGGGCATTGCGGCTGTCGCCTTATTGCTGGCCGGTTATCG
>JAKPII010000373.1 GCA_029549885.1 Planctomycetota bacterium | reverse complement strand
AAACGTGGTACCCGGTTGCCGACACAGACCGGATAAGGTATCACAGTGTTCAGCCCTACGGGCGTTGTGTGACAATTGGCCGAGGTGTTGCCGGCCGCTTAGTGCTTGCAAAACCTGCCTGATGATCCACCGAGTTCGATGGTTGCTTCCCTTGACGCGATGTGAGGTGTGCCATGGTATTTCGCGCTTGCTCTCGGCAGAAACCCATGTTTGTGCGTTGGTATGGACCGGCGTTGGTTGTGTTGGGGTTCGTCTGGTGGGCATCCTCATTAGCCTCTCCCGCTTCCGAAGGGGGGACGCCCCCGGGACCGGCCACGCACATTGTCGAGGACGGTGGCCAATGGGTCCTGGAGAATGCGATTCTCAAGGTAACCCTCAATCCGCAAACCGGCGCTTGGGAGGTGCTCGACAAGCGAGTTGGCCACACTTGGGCGTCGTTTGTTGAGGACCCCAAACGGCAAAACGTCCTTCGGAACATCAAGACACTCGATGACGAAACGCTCTCCTGTGAAACCACCATTTTTTGGCGGGATAACAAGCCAATTGCCGGGACCGTGACGCTTCGGCTTCCCCGCGATTCGGCCGATCTGTTCATGACGGTCGATATGCCGGACCGCGACGTGGCATTTTCCAACCAGCGATTCTGGACGCCCCTCTTTTATCACAGTCCCGACGGGGCGATTGCGATTGCCGATTACTGCAATGGTCACCTCTATCCGGTGGCCGAGGAGCAACTCCCCCGCCGGTGGTTCAACACGTCGCGGTTGGATATGCCCTGGGTGGGTGTTTGCGACGTCAAGACTGGGATTGGGTACATGATCATAGCGGAGACCAGTGACGACGGTTATCTGGAGTTGCGCAAGGTGGAGAAAGACGGCCAATCCGCTTGGGTACCTTGGATTGGCTGGTCCCCCAGCATGGGCAAGTTTTCTTATCCCCGCAAGCTGATTTGGCACTTCTCGGATCAAGGGAGTTATGTGGCCCTGGCCAAGCGCTATCGGACGTATGCCCAACAACTGGGCCTCATCGTACCGTTCTCAGAAAAGCTCAAAGCGAATCCCGAGTTGAGGCGTCTCTTCGGCGCCCCCGATGTGTGGGGGAACGCCAACCTGCAATTTGCCCAGGAGGCGAAAAACGCCGGCATCCGCCGGTTACTTGTGCAAGGTCGAATGCCGCCTGACCAAATGAAACAGGTCAACGAGTTGGGGTATCTGACGAGCGAATACGATAACTACACCGATGTGTTGCCCGTAGAGAACGAGGATCAGATCGACCGATCTCACGATCTTGTCCCGCAAAATGTCGTCCTCAAGTCCGACGGAGAGCGGATGAAGGCCTGGCTGACCTTCGATAAGAAAACTCAGTACATGAAGCGCTGTCCCGCGCTGTGGCTGCGCACCGCGCAGCGGGACATCCCCAAAATCTTGTCCACTTATCCCTTCCTGGGCCGCTTCATTGATGTGACCACCGCCGAGGACCTTTACGAGTGTTACGATCCCGCGCACATGCTCACCAAGGCCCAAAAACGCCAATGCGGTGTGGATCTGCTGAGTTATGTCCGTTCTCTGAAGCTCGTGGTGGGCGGGGAACATGGTATCTGGTGGGCGGTGCCCTATGTCGATTACTTCGAGGGCCTTATGAGCTGCAACGCCTACTTCTCCTGGCCCGCCGGGCACCTCATTCCACCGAAGCGCAAAGATGAGGAATTCACCAGTCCCTGGGGCAACAAGTTACCGCCATGGAGTCAATATGAGCGATGGGGGATTGGCCATCGAGAGCGGGCACCGCTTTGGGAGCTTGTCTTCCATGACTGCGTCGTCACGACCTGGTACTGGGGTGATTCGAGCGATTTTCTGCTGCAAGCGGCCCCGGAAATCACCCCCAAGAAAGATGCCTTCAACGTGTTGTACGGTACCATCCCGCTGTTGTGGGCGGATCGCCGCAAAGGGTCTTGGCTCAACAACCGTGAAGTCTTCTTGAGAACGTATCGCAATACGTGCATCCTCCACGAGGTCATCGCCGGGACGGAGATGCTCAATCACGAGTTCCTCACCGATAGTCGCGACGTGCAGCGGACGACCTTTTCGGACGGAACTGTGGCCATCGTCAATTTCGGGAGCCAACCGTATGAGCTCCATGTGGGCGATAAGAGCTATCTCCTACCCCAGAATGGCTTTTACGTGAAAGGCCCCCGAATCGAACAGATCCGTGAACTTGTTAACGGTCGTGTCGTTACGACCATCAACTCTCAAGACTATCAGTACCGGGAAGAAGAATAGCGGCTCCAAGATGTTTTGCCGTAAGCGGTAGGAAAACACCCTCGCGTCCCGGGATATCACGACTCCTGGTTTGCCGGACTATTGCGGCGCTCGATGTCAACTGGACATCCAAGCCTGTCTGAGCGCGTGTCGGCCTTGTAGCGTAATTAACCCATTCGGAGCACGGCCAGATTGAAGGTTGCTCGGGTGAGCCGGGTTGCCTTGCGGTGGCCGGCTGTCAGTGAGAGGATTTCACCCGGAGATATTGATTTCGGGGAGTTCCCCCACCGTAGGAACGACCATCGGTGGTACGTCCTGATCACCCCAGCGAGTTGTCGGTGCCGGAGGCAACTGGGGCGGTGCGGGCGAGGTAGGCAATTCGGCCGGTGCCTTCTCAGGTGGTGGAGCCGGTGCGGCTGGCGGTGACACGTTTTGCCCATCCGTCGGAGCCATTGGAAGTGTTCCACCTGAGGAGGAGGGTGCCGTCGGTTGCGGAGCCGGTGCGGGCTGAGTTGATCCGCCCGTCTTGGTCTGCAACCGGGTCAAGACGATCCCGGCAGAGGGGTTCCGCCGCATTTCCCAACCACCGCCCAGGGCCTTATAAACGCCGATCAAATTGAGGGCAACCTTCCCACGCGATTCAGCTAGGGCATCCTGCTGCTGCACCAAGGCCCGCTGTGAGTCGATCACCCGTTGGAAGTCGATCAAGCCCTGTTGATATTGAGCAACCGCAAGCTGGGAGGCTTGAGCGGTTGCCTCGGTGGCCTGCTGCAATGCACGCAGTCGGCGCTGCTCCATGAGAAAAGCGGTGATCATGTCCTCGGCTTCTTCGGCCGCCCGAAGGACTGTCTCTTGATAACCGAGGATAGCTTGACGGAAGCGAGCATCTTCCATCAGGACGCTGTTGCGAATTCGTCCGTAATTGAGGATGTTCCAGCGGAATCCAGGACCCACCATGCCTGTAAACGCTCTGCCATTGAATAGGTCGCTGAAGTTTTCGGCCTGATAGGCGAGTTGGCCAGTGAGAGCAATGTGCGGATAGAATTCGGCTTCGGCAATGCCGATGCGGGCACATTGGGCGGCAGCCAGACGCTCTGCCCTTCGTACATCCGGGCGGCGACGGAGCAAGTCAGCCGGAATACCTACGACCACTTCCGGCGGTACGTCCGGGACTTTGCCAGATGGCCCTAAGATGGGATCCAAGTCCTGCGGAGGTTGGCCAAGCAACGTGCAGAGCCGGTTTTCCGAGACCCGGCGCATTGCCTCCAACATGGGGATCATCGATTCTGTGTTGGAGAGAATAGCCTGAGCCTGATGGACATCAAGTTGGCTGACAACACCCTGTTCAAAGCGGGCTTTGGCGATAGCCAACGTGTCTTTTTGGAGGGCCACGTTTTTGCGGGCAAGCTCTAAACGCTCGTCAATCTCGCGCAGTTGGATATAGGTCGAAGCCACTTCTGCCTGGAGGAGGACGAGAGCCGCGTTATAGTCTTCTTCCTGAGCCTGAACGTGGGCTTCGGCCGATTCGATCGTGCGGCGGAATCGCCCCCAAAAATCCAGTTCCCAAGCCAAACTGAATCCCGCAACCCAGTCGTCGTAAGACATCTTAAAACCGGGAATTTCAGAAAATTTTGACATAGGGAAGCCTTCTTTGCTTATTTGGTTACGGGAGAAGGCTCCCATCGCCTGTTGCTCCTGAGGCCAGAGGTAGCCTCGGGCAACACCGAGCTGGTAGCGGGCCTCCATGATCCGCCAGGCTGCGATCTGGAGCGGCAAATTCTCTTGATAGGCCGTGTAAACAAGCTCGTTCAGTGTGGGGTCGTTAAACACCGTCCACCAGTGCGCGTAGGTGACGTCCCCACTGGTTTTCACCCCCGGTTGGTCACTGTCGATCCAGGCCTCGCCCACCTCTGCGGAGGGGGGGCAATAGTTCGGTCCAACTTTGAAGCCATTAGCCCACCACTCGCGAAGACTGGTCGAGCATCCTGGCGCTGTAAGCAAGATGAGGAAGATGAACGAGCTAAACCTGAACGCTAGCGAAGTAATGGGGAGTTTATCCACCCTTAAGACGGGTAAATTCCTTCTCGCTATAGCCGTTCGGCAATCGGTAGCTTCCAGACGGCCCGGCCGCGTCCTTTCATTCATGACGATTCCCCCCTGTGTATCAAGACGAACGGGAAACTGGGCAAATTGGTTAGTTAGGTTCGCCCGGCGGACGAATCGGCAGTGATCACACAATCGATGTTTCCCAAAAAACCGCGCATAGAGTTGCATTGAGTAACTTCGGTAAATCCGGGCTGGACAGTTAACCAGAAAACAGGACGGTCGCACGATTGACTTAGCGGTCAACAAGATGTACTATGATCATAGATATATGAACGATCGTCCAAACTTTGCGTAGTAACGTCAGAGAATCGAACCATTGGGTCTTGGGTGTCGGCGCCGATACACGTTAGTGGACCGATCTTCACGGTGTTAACTTAGCTCGACTTTTGCCAGTCTTGGGTGCCTACGTGGCTTGACAGAGTTGGTCAAATATGAGTTGTCTGAGTTTGCGAGGGAGTTTTTGTACGGCTTCCCGGGCAAGAGGCTCTGCAAAAAGTGTTTCGGCCCAAAAGAGCCTTCGGACGGTGGCGATGGCGTCGCTGAAGGTTGCTTCTGTTTTCAGGTAGCCGGGGCGGTGGCAAAGTTCAGGATTTTCTCGCTTGAAATACTCATGGTAGATCAAGCTGACTACGCTAAACAGTCCCAGCAAGCAGGGACCAGTGCGGAGCAC
>JAKPII010000366.1 GCA_029549885.1 Planctomycetota bacterium | reverse complement strand
CGCTTGCGAACTTCTAGAACGGTGTCCTGATCAAACGCGATGATGACAACCTGCTTGAGATCGACCCCGGAAGATCGCAAAACCCGCTGAATTGGCTCCACAAGCTCCGGGCCGCCTTTAATCTCGAGGAAGAATTTTTTCCCAGGCGGAATAATCGTGAGGACCTCCGCCAGCGTGGGGATCCGCTCACCGGCGAAGGCTTCGCCCTTCCAGCGGCCGACGTCCAGTGTCCGAAGCTGTTCCAGTGTGACTTGCGACACTTTCCAGTTGACCTGGTCGTTTGTCACGCGCTTCGTATCGGCATCGTGCAGGCATACGACGTGTCCGTCCGCCGTTAGCCGAAAATCACCCTCAATCGCGTCCGCCCCCTGTTCCCAAGCCAGTCGAAAAGCCGCCAAAGTATTCTCGGGCGCATCCGCAGAAGCCCCGCGATGGGCGACAATCTCTTGCCCACACGCTATGCCCGTCAAGAGAACCGCAATCACAATCGTTCCAATTCCCAAGCAACGAGACATCTCGCAGTTAACCCTTTTTTGCTGTTGTCTTTCCCACAAGAAGACAGTCTCACTGGTCTTATTCCTACAAGTCCCTAGTATGTTCCAACCAGAAGAGGATCGCCATATGTGCCTGCAAAGATTTTCGATTGAACCTGAGCACTCCCCATTTTGCCCCATTTAGGTCTGCTTGCCGTCCTTTGCGGGAAGTAAGTCTTTTTCTGGTCAAACCTGTATGTTCGCGTGATCTTATGCCACTCGTAAGCCTTTCGGGAGGCTTTCGCCGAAAAGTTGTGTCTGCTCGTCGGTCTCCAAATGTCCCCCTTCGCGGACCAGTCGCAATAAATGATCTGAGGCGTTGTGCTCTGCCAAATACTTGAGGGCACGATCGCGGGCTTTTTGGGGCAAATCTCGGTATCGATCCTGCGTCAAGCGTGCCAACTGCATGACGACAAAGGGCATGAGAGGCGATGGCGGGTCAATCTTGACGAGGTGGTCCAGCCATCGGACGGCCACATCTGCCGGGACAAGGCAATTGAGTGGTCCATACATGGGAACTCTTGCACCAAGCCTTGCGAGCAACCAAAGCATGGCCTCGTGGAGATGTTCCAGTTTTTTCTTGGGTAACAAGTCCAAGACCATGTCGCCAAGTTCAACCTTCCAGTGTGGAGCGATCAATTCGAGCGACCCAAGGAGACGGAGGATTTCGGTCGCCTCATGGCTGGAATACGGGAAATCTGAATTTCCGGTCCCGGTGGTCTGCTGTTTGTGGAAGGATCGGAAAGAGGCCAAGAGTGGGTTCGCCAGGGCCTGTTGATGGCCCGCGGTTAACCCACCGGCGATGCGGCGCCAAAGGACCCACCACTCGGCCCGGCACGCGGGGGTAGGGTGGAACAACTTGCCGTGAAGGATGCGCCAGGTCTCGGACACCCGCCAGTCATCCGCCGCCAGGCCGAACCCGGGCCGAAGAGCAAAACCCGTGAGATTGAGCCACCGTGCCTCGTGGGCGGCACTTCGCCGCCGTCCCACCTCATTCTCGATGAGCCTTTGCCAAATGCGACGAAGGAAGGTTGGCGGCCAATCCTTGCGGTTCATTTCCGTCACCTGGCTCATCCGCTTGAGCAGGTTCTCTGGCGGATCGCGTCCTTCCGCAGAAAAGACGTGGTCAATCAAAGCTAAGCAACGAGATGCCGTCTCCTCATCCAGCACACCCTCGCTTTCTCCCAGTCCTTCGTGCGGTCGGAGATCCGTCTGTACCGCCGAACGGACGTCGAACTCCAGCCGCCAGGTTCCTCGTCCTTCAACTTGGGCGCACCACAATTCCAGCGTTCCGATTTCTGAAAGCTGGGCGTGGATTGTTACGTCGAGCTCACTGGCAGAGGACCGTTTTCCGGTTTTCAGGACGGTCCTGATAGGCGGCAGTGGTGTTAGCTCTTCCCGGTACACGGGAATAAGATCGCCCGGCTGATCGGTGAGGCGCGTGCCCGAATAATACACGGGAAACTCCACCGGCTCGCCAACACGGAGGCGAAATGTCTTTTCTTTGAGAGAAACTTCTTGACCCGGCTCAACGCCCGACGGAATGACACACATCCCAAAGCCGAGACATTCACGAGTGGAGGCTTCCTCAATCTGCGCAGCCGATGGCGATGCTCCGGACACGTTGGCCTCTTCTTCCGTCGTCCACGAGAAACGTGCCTTTCCCTGCCGGGCGACCGATGCCGCCACGACGTTCGGATGGGGGACATCGACTCCGAGATAATAGCTGCGGGCCAAACCAGCCGAAATCCGCACGCCTTCGCCGCGACGGACCATGCCATAGTAGGCGGCTCCCTCGGCCACCGCGAGGTCAAGCCGCGGGTTCTCAATCGCAATCGGCTGCCACGACTTGTCCTCCTTCGCGAACCAATACGTTACCACGTCCAGGACCCGTTGGCGAATTACTTCGGAGAAGAACAGGCCCCCATTGAACAAGATCAAATCTGGGCGGGCGGGATCATAGGCGGGGTTTGTCTCATCCAAAGCGACGTAGCGATGAGCGGTCAAAAATGCCGCTAGATAACGTGTTACGGCTGGATCGGGTGCATAAGGAAGGCCAAACTCTTGAAAACCAATACGGCGAACGTTGGGCTTGTCATTCAACTCGACGATAGGGAAAAATCCATCAACCAACAATCTGACAACTTCCGCGCGTTCCAGTTCCACACGCCTGGCGCCACCGATCAGACGCGTTCCCCGACCGGGGATACTGACACTTAATCGCTCCGGAGCCTGCGGACCTAGTAACTCCTCTTTGAGCCGCTGACACTTCCGCACCAGGACCGACCATGTCTGGGGATCGAGCTTTTCGTCTTCCCCGAGTTTGCTCTCGATGTGGTGCGCCAAAGCCAGATCGAGGTTGTCACCACCAAGGATCAAGTGTTCACCCACCGCCACACGATGAAACCGAAATGTGCCATCCTCCGCGCGACGTACCCGAATGAGCGTCAGGTCCGTTGTTCCACCGCCGATATCACACACCAGAATCTTTTGGCCGGGCTTAATGACTTGCGGCCAACTCTGGGCGTGGCGGTAAATCCACGAATAGAAGGCTGCCTGAGGTTCTTCGATGAGTGTGATCCGATTCAAACCAGCCAGTGCCGCCGCCTTGACGGTTAGCTGTCGCGCGATCTCGTCAAATGAGGCTGGAATGGTAAGGACAAAATCTTGCTCCGCCAACGGATAGTTCGGAAATTGGTGGTTCCAGACCTGCACAATGTGTCCGAGGTAGCGTGCCGAGACCTCCACAGGGGACAAACGTGTGACATCCGGGGCGCCGTGCCAGGGAAGAAGCGGTGCCGTGCGATCCACTCCGGAATGGCACAACCACGATTTAGCGGAGGAAATGAGCCGCCCCGGTACGTTGGCGCCGTGGTCCCGTGCCAGGACACCGACGATATATTGGGGCTGGGCCGGCCCAAAAGGGAGACGGAGCAGAGCGTGATCGAATTCGCCAGGTGCCGGTTCATAGTGAAACGATGGCAGGATTTCCCGCGATTCCACCACGCCCGGTGCAACTAATTGTGGGATGGATAAGGTCCGAATTTGCCAAGGAGATTCCGCGGTATCGACGTAGCAAACGGCGAAATTGGTCGTTCCGAGGTCCATCCCCACAACGAAGCGCGGGGGTTTTGCTTCGATCTCATCTATGTTTGCCATGGCATCTTCTGATCGACCCCATCGAGAGTGGAAGACTATTAGGTTGGGGAGACTTCAGCGTCTGCGTCTTCCCGCACGCTGAATTCGAGTTTCCACTTCTTGTCGTCCGTCGTGCTTAAGCACCACAACTCAAGCATTCCCAACTCGTTAACTCGGCTTTCCAACCGCACGGGGACGTAATCTCCCTGGACACCTTCATCGGCGGGCAGACAACCCTCAAGCGAATCCGTCTCTTCAATCTCGTCCGGAGACCACGATTCGTGGACGTCTCCCGGCCGATCATCTTTTCGTGTGGAAGAACTAAAGAATCGAAAGATGACTTTTTCACCGACAATAAGGCCGATTTCATCCGAGGGAACATCCGTCGCGGTGCCTTCCTCCATGCCCCGCGGGACCACACAGAGCAAACGTAAGGGGCGCGGAATACCGGGAACTGCCGGGCCGGCCGTTTCGATGCCCACGTAGTAGGCACGTGCCGTTCCACCGCGAATGCGGACGCCCCCATGATCCTTGGCCCAACCGTAATAAGCGGCCCCTTTGGCCACACCGTGATCCAAATCATGCACTCCGCTAAGCAATTGTGGCGATGGGCTTTCCGAAAACCAGTGAGTGAGGACTTGTAGCAAACGTTCCTGGAAGGGTTTGGCCTTGAAGACCCCTCCATTCAGTAAGACGTGCGTTGGTCGTGCCGGCTGGCCTTTGGACGAGCCATGCGACTGGAGAAACGCCGCCAAATGGCGCGTCACAGCGGTATCCGATTCAAAGGGAAGACCGATCTCGCGGAAGCCGGAGGCCCGCCTCCGTTCCGGGCGATCCGTCACATCACAGATGGGGAAGAAACCATTGAGTAGAAATTGGGCGATACTCTCCCGGTCCACCTCGACGGAAACGGTCCCGCCAATCAATCGGCTGCCCCGGCCGAGGATCGTGACAGGGTATTTCTCCGGGGGATTCTCGCCCAGTAAAGTCTCCTTAGCGACACGGCAGGCATGCCACAACGAAACCGTTTGCCAGGGGTTGAGTTGTATCCCCTTCTCGGCAAAGTACTGGCTGACCAGATGGGACATCGCCAGGTCCATGTTGTCACCACCGACGAGAAGATGATTGCCAACAGCCAGCCTTTCCAGTGCTAATTCACCATCCCGTTCGGCCACGGCCACGAGCGTGAAATCTGTTGTCCCTCCACCCACGTCACACACTAAAACTTGATCGCCCACCTTAAGCAGTTTCCGCCATCGCGGACCTGTATCGGCAAGCCAGGCGTAAAGGGCTGCTTGCGGTTCTTCCAAGAGGATCAAGTCCTCCGGCAATCCCGCGGCGAGGGCTGCTTCGCGGGTCAGCTCTCTGGCTGCGGCGTCAAAAGATGCCGGAACTGTCAACACAACTCGCTGCTGTCGAATGGGAGCATCCGGAAACTGATGGTGCCAAGCCGCTATGAGGTGCTCCAGATACCGCTGAGCGGCCGTTACGGGCGAGATGCGGGGGACCTCCGGTGGTGCCCCCCAGGGAAGGATGGGCTGCCGTCGATCCACGCGACTGTAGCACAACCATGATTTCGCCGCACTGATGGTCCGTTCAGGAGACTCCGCCGCTTGTCGCCGAGCAAATTCCCCCACGGCGAACGTCTGATCGGACGCCCAGGGCAGGTCGAGACTCCGCGACGCAATCTCATGGTCCCGCGCCAAATAGAGAAACGACGGCAGCGTTGTCCGCCGTTCGATGGTACCCGGCGCCACAAGCTGAGGTATCTCCAGAATCTGTGGGTGAGCCTCATCCGCATCGTACGGAGTGAAGCTCAACACCAAGTTAGTTGTTCCCAGGTCAATCCCAATGACAAACGTTGGTTTCATTCTTCGTAACTCCCCCTCTTGAGACGTTGTTCGCTTGCAAGCGGCACAGCTCTTCGGTTAGGCCGAACCAAACCTCACACACGGTCGTGGCGGAGGCACGGTTACCTAACGTGGACCAGCCACAGAGCTACTGGCCGACGACTTCCACCTCGGCGGGTGCAATGATCCTGACGGCAGATTCGCTACCTTGCCAAAGAGGCAACTGACAAGTTGTGGCCTCCCAGCCGTGATGAACCAGTTTTCCGTGGTAGGGTCCAGAGCCGACAACATTTCCCACGATGCGAAAACGGCCCGAGTCGAAATCGTGTGGCAGTTCAAAATCAGCCCCTTCCGTGGCCGTTACTACGGGGCGAATGGCAAACAACCGTTCCAACACAGCGGCACAATCTCGGTGGATATCCCGGACAGCGGCACCAATCTGGGCATCCGAGTATCCACTGAGGTCCTCCTTAATGAAGTCCACAAAGCGGGCTTCCCGTTGCAGGGTTTCCAGGAGGATCAGCGCTTCGCTCTTGGTCAGTTTTTCACGGGGCTTTGCCAACGGCGGTTTTGGTGGTGCAACGGTGACAGGGCGATCTGGCTCCACACTGGGGCGTTGCGGCTCCGCAACTTGTCCACCACGAAGGAGGGAGCGGACGCCTTCAGCCACCCGTTTATCCCACAACGTCGCGAAAAATATTCGGACGGCATCCCACAAAACCATCGGAGGCTCCTGTACTTACTAGCGGAAATTTGCCCATGTAAGGGGTTGCCGGACGGTTTTTCCCAACGCAACACCTCGCTACGGCAAGCCCTCATTGGCCAGCGGTTCTTCGGCCAACCTTTGACGCTACCGTCAATTCTACCGAAAGACCGGAGTCGTGGGACACTCGGGCCTTTTGGGAAAGCCACTTGGCCCGGCGAATCTGTTTTTTGTCCTCTCGTGGGCATCATAGTTCGGTTTGCCCAGCGGAGGGGATCACACGATCCCCCGGGCCTTTTCATAAGCGAGGATTTTGTCCTCATGCTGTAACGTCAGGGCAATATCGTCCAGGCCCTCGAGCAGACATTTCCGCCGAAAAGGATCGATATCGAAGCTCGCGCGGAAACCAAAGTCGTCCGTTACCAGGCAGGCTTCCAAGTCAATCGTCAACTGATAATGCGGCTTTTCTCGGCAGCGTCGAAACAAATCATCGACAAGATTTTCGTCCAGCCGCACGGGCAATAGCCCGTTCTTGAGGCAATTGTTGTAGAAAATGTCGGCAAAACTGGGCGCAATCAGTGCCCGAAAGCCATAGTCCGCCAGGGCCCAGGGGGCGTGTTCACGACTGGACCCGCAGCCAAAATTCCGCCGCGCCAACAAGATGGTGGCACCTTGATACTGTGGGGCATTAAGGATGAATTCCGGATTGGGGGTTCCATCCTCCCGGAAGCGCCAGTCGTAGAACAAGAACTGTCCGAACCCAGTTCGCTCAATTCGCTTGAGGAACTGCTTGGGAATAATTTGGTCCGTATCAACGTCTGACCGATCGAGGGGCACTACCAATCCCGTATGCCGTACGAATGGTTTCATGTGAGTTAACTCCCACAAAAAATGCGACCCGAGCGCCGGGGGACCTCACCGGTAATCCCAATTGCGGACATCGACAAAATGCCCAACCACGGCAGCCGCCGCGGCCATGGCGGGAGACACAAGATGCGTCCGCCCACCGCGTCCTTGTCGGCCTTCGAAATTGCGATTGGTTGTGGCCGCACACCGCTCGCCGGGTTCAAGACGGTCTGGATTCATGGCCAGACACATGCTACATCCGGGCTCGCGCCATTCAAAACCCGCGTTCTTGAAAATGACATCCAATCCCTCTTGCTCCGCTTGGCGCTTCACTAGGCCACTGCCTGGGACAATGAGGGCCTGGACACCGTCGGCCACCCGATAACCTTTGACCACAGCCGCCGCTGCCCGCAAATCCTCAATGCGTCCGTTCGTGCATGAGCCGATGAAGACCTTGTCAATACGGATTTCGGTGATCGGCGTCCCAGGTTCTAGCCCCATATACTGGAGGGCATTCTCCGCGGCCTTGCGTTCCACCGCGTCCAAAAACTGGGCCGGATCGGGCACAACACCCGTGACTCCCGTCACTTGGGCAGGATTGGTGCCCCAAGTGACCTGTGGTTCGACGACCCCTGCGTCGAAGACTTCTACACGGTCATAGCGGGCGCCAGGATCGGTCGCCAATTGACGCCACTCAGCCACGGCTTTTTCGAAGGCCTCGCCCTGCGGAGCGAAGGGACGCCCCCGAAGATAGGAAAACGTCGTCTCATCCGGGGCGATAAGGCCAGCCCGAGCCCCAGCCTCGATCGTCATATTGCAAACCGTCATCCGCTCTTCCATGCTAAGGCGACGAATCGCTTCCCCAGTGTATTCGATGCAATAGCCCACGCCGCCGCGGGTCGTGAGTTGACCGATCAAATAGAGGATCAGATCCTTTGCCGTCACACCCTGGGCCAACTGTCCTTTCACCCGGACCTCGAACGTCTTAGGCTTGGCCTGAAGGAGCGTTTGCGTGGCCAAAACGTGCTCCACCTCGCTGGTGCCGATCCCAAACGCCAGCGCTCCAAACGCCCCGTGGGTCGCTGTGTGGCTGTCCCCACAAACAATTGTCATCCCCGGTTGTGTCAGTCCCAACTCTGGACCAATGACGTGGACAATTCCCTGATGGATGTCGTGAATGTCATAAAAGCGGATGCCGAATTCTTGACAATTTCGCCGAAGCGTATCAATTTGTTGCTTCGAGATGGGGTCCGCGATGGGGAGTGACCTATCTGTAGTGGGCACATTATGGTCAACGGTGGCCACGGTCCGCTCCGGACGCCGAACTTTCCGCCCGGCCAGCCGTAACCCCTCAAAGGCTTGGGGACTGGTCACCTCGTGAACAAGATGGAGGTCAATATAGAGAAGGGACTGGCCCCCCTCATCGGTGTGAACGACGTGGGCATCCCAAATCTTCTCGAAGAGCGTCTTCGGTCCAGTCGGTGTGTTCGGCATAGTGCGATATCCACATGAAGCCTATGCATCAAGTGACAGTTCGCGAGGTCACAAAGATTGTATATTTTACGCTGACGTGCTCGATTTGGTTAGGTTTCCCCCTAGCGTAGGCCATCAGACCCCTTGAAGGACGTCACCCATGAGCGTACAGGGCAACTGGCCATTGGATCAATTGGCGCTGGGGGGACTAATCGCGGATGAGTGGGGGAGGTCGCTGGTCCACTCAAACGGGGGCCGACACTTGCGAAACCTCCAGCTTGGGCTGGGCATCGCTTGGCAGATGACGTCTCCACCACGCGGCGGCCTTTTCGCGATCCCAACCGTCCGCGTCAGCACAGCTCAGGAGGGCATGGTCGAGTTCATCCACGTTTGCGAATCGCCGATCGGGATCCTTTTCCAGACAGCGAAGGACTACCTGGCAGAAATCAGGCGGCAGGTCCGGCACCACTTTCTCCGGCGGCGTGACAGTCTCATAGACATGGGCCAACATGACCTTGATCGGTTTCTCTCCCGAAAACGGTGGCCGACCTGTCAACAAATAGTAGGCCACCGCCCCTAGGGAATAGATATCCGTCCGGGCATCAAGATTGTCTTCCCCTAGAACCTGTTCTGGCGACATATAAAGCGGCGAGCCCGTCACGGCACCATCGAGTGTTAGATCGAGGGACTCACCGCGATGGGAAATCGGTTTCACCAATCCAAAATCCAGGACCTTCACCACATCGGAGACCCCGCCTCGGTGTGCCAAAAAGATGTTGGCAGGTTTGATGTCACGGTGAATAAACCCCAAACTATGAGCCTCGCGAAGGGCATCGCACACCTGCCGCAAGATATAAATAATCCGTGCCGGATGCTGCCGACCGAATTGCGCCACAACTTGTCCAAGATCCAAACCCGGAAGGTACTCCATAACGTAGTAGAAAACCCCTTCCGCACTGATACCGTAGTCGAAAATCTCGACGGTATTCCAGTGGGACAACCGTGCCATCGTCCGCACTTCGCGCTCAAATCGTGCGATGAGTCGGGGATCGCCGGCCTTATCCGGGCGGATAAGTTTGATCACGCATGGCCGCTTGAGGAGCTTATGCTCTGCCAAGTAGACTTCACCCATTCCACCTCTTCCCAGGAGTTGTTTGAGGTAATACTGCCCCAATCGATTGGCCTCAAATGACTGGCGATGCAGGTGATGGATGGTGTCAACTCCGAGGAGGGCCGTGATTCCCGCAACTACGAAAACGAGCGGGATGACAACGGTGTGCTCCGTCGTCATGGCCCGGGCCAATTCGGGATGAAAGAGCCAGCCCACGTACAGCAAGACAATCGGCACAAGGGCAATCGACCCGATGACAATGGCCGATCGCCAGAAAGAGTTCGGAATGAACAACGCGTACGTGTAGATGAGAATAAGCCAAAACCCACCTTCAAACCTCACCTGCCCAATTTCGAGGCATTGTTTTTCCATGGAGTTCCATGATAGGAACCCAAAAAAGACGCCCGTTAGGCCAAAGGCAGCCACTTCCACAAGACGTAGTGTCGTGAAACTCGGCGACTGTCGTGCTAGTGTCAACCACACGGCACAACCTACCAGGACGAGCGTGAGCGAGCCATGGCCTAGAAAGAGGAACCCGCCCGTGCGGGTAGCGATCTCACCGAAGTAATAATGGACCGGTAAGAAGACAGCAAAACCCAAGCCTAAAACCCAAAGGGCAAGTCTCAGTCGCCTCCGCAGGACCGCGTCGATCTCACAGGTCCAATCCTGACCAGAGCCGGTCACAAACTTAACCGGGCCACAGCGGAGCGCTGGTGACTCTTCAGATGGAAGTTGGCTGTCAGCCACCCCAATCGAAGGAGCAAATTCGATAGTGGGGGCATCGCCCGATGACGATTGCGTATTGGCCTCGTTCGACACGTTATGGATTCCCTACTGACGGGGCAAACTTGGAAGTTCATCGTGCCCCAAAACGCCCGCACGGCAAAACCCGTGTCCGAGCAGCTCAAATCACCATATTATACGGTGGCCTGGCGGCGGGACATCTTAAAGCTGCTTCGCCAGCGTCTGACCCCGCGAGGCAAGGCGTCCTTTCACTATGGCCCCGGTTGGCCGGATACGCCCCACCTGTTTTTCCCAGTCTTTCTATCCTTCCTACCCCCAGTACGTGAAGCCGCGGAACGTTCCAAGAGTCTATCTCACAACCTCCCCTCGCCCGTTGGGCGGGAGAGGGAGCAGGGCTGAACGTAGCTCGAATCGGCGGCGTTTTCTCGGTCGACTCCAACGATCGCTTGCCCTCACCCTAACCCTCTCCCAGAGGGAGAGGGAATTTGGGGATAGGCTCTGAGCTCATTCTTGCAAGAGAGACCTAAAAACACTTTAGCCGTTTACCCCTGGGCGTGACACACCTGCTCAATTTCGAACCCCAGGGCGCGAATCATGGTGAAATCCTCTTCCGGGGGTTGACCTCGCGTCGTCAAGTAGTCGCCCACGAAAATGGAATTGGCCACGAATAATCCCAACGACTGAAGTGGCCCCAGGTGGACTTCACGGCCCGCAGCGATGCGAAGATCTGATTGAGGGCTAGCAAATCGCACAAGCGCAAGGACCTTAAGGCAATAAAGGGGCGTTAGCTCGTGCCGATCTTGAACTGGTGTTCCCGGAATGGGGATGAGGAAATTGATCGGGATGGCCTCGGGGCGGAGCTCGGCCAACGTCAAAGCGAAATCCACGACATCGTCAACCGTTTCTCCCATGCCGATAATGCCACCACAGCACAGTTCCAGTCCCACTTCCCGCGCCGCACGTAACGTGCCAAGCCGCTCCTCGTACGTATGGGTTGAGCAAATCTTTGGGTAGAACGATTGGCTGGTATTGAGGTTGTGGTTAATTCGGTCCAGCCCTGCCTCCTTGAGTTGCTCTGCTTGTTGTCGGCTGAGAAAGCCCGGAGACAAGCAAATCCGCAGGGGCAACGTCTCTTTGATAGTGCGGATGACGGCACACAGTCGGTCAAGTTCTGAAGGTGTCGGGGAGCGACCGGAGATGGCAATACAGTAGGTGGAGGCCTTGTTGGCCACTGCGACTTTGGCGCCCTCGAGAATTTCTTGCTCCCCCACCAATGGGTATTTGGGCACGGGAGCCGTCGAAACCCTGGACTGCGAACAATAAGCACAATCTTCACCACACAGGCCGCTCTTGGCATTGATTAAGAAATTGAGCGACATCCGCACGCCGTGGAAATGCCGCCGTACACGATACGCTGCGGCGAGAATTTCTAGAATGTCTGTGTCTGGCGAAGACAGAACCGCCCTCGCATCGTCACGGGTTAACTTATGACCATTGAGAACGCGATCGCTGAAGTCAAGCCAATTTCGTAACACGCTGTTTGGATCCTCCGTTCAGACACTTGCTACCGATACGACGCAGCAACGGGCAATTCTCCTCAGGTGCTGGCAACACTTCTCCCCATGTTGCCACGAAAACCACCAAACCGTCATTCTACCGGAATGGGTCCACTCGAAAAGGTCGCTGCGCGCCGGCTGGTCTTTGGGCCGCTAGAAGGCTATAACATGATCGCCGAGTATGAGGCGATTTGCCACAATGAGGACCG
>JAKPII010000350.1 GCA_029549885.1 Planctomycetota bacterium | reverse complement strand
GATTGGGAAAAGTTTTGGGGTTGCGATCGGGAAATCAGGAGGGCCGGTAAGTTTGGCGTTACATTCTCTATAACTTCATGGTTTTCCGTCCCTCTCCCAACCCGCTTGGAGCAACTATCCTGCCGAGCTCTTACTGTCGTTCTCAGTCGAGGCAAAACGGGCGCGAGACCTGTCTCTCTTATTGGACACGGGCCACGACGGGGTGAATAATAGAGACGTGGAGCATCTAAAAAGAACAGATTGGGTGGATGGGGCCTGGGTGCGGGGCATCGGATCTAGCGGGAGGAGACGATGAATCGAGTCAATCGGCGACGGTTTATTTTCCATTCGGCCCACAGGACGATTGGTCTGTCGGCCACCCTGGCCGCACTGACTCAGCGGGATGTGCTGGCGGAGTTCCTCGAAATCGAGACGCTGTCTCAGCCGCGGGTTCGACCCTTGCGAGTGTGTTTGATCTCGGGTTCCGAAGAATATCGCTCAGACGAATCGTTGTCGTGGTTCGGCGAATATCTGAAAGAGAATTATCACGTCGATTTCAGCAAGGCGTTCGCCACAAGTCTCACCGAACTACCGGGTTTGGAAGCCCTTGATACGTGCGATTGTATGATTCTCTTCACGCGACGGCTCCAGATCACGGGTGAGCCGCTGGAACGAATCAAGCGGTACTTTGAACAGGGGCGACCTGTCATCGGCATCCGCACGGCGAGTCATGCATTTCAAAATTGGCTGGAGTTGGATAAGCTCGTGTTCGGTGGTGACTACCAGAACCATTACGGTAAGGACTTTAAGCCATACATCGAGGTGGTCGAGAGTGCCAAGGATCATCCCCTCGTGCGGGGCTTTGAGCCGTACACGTCCTCGGGTAGCTTGTATCGAAATCCCAATCTTGCCCCCGATACCACAGTACTCCTTAAAGGGACGATCCCGGAACACACCGAGCCGGTGGCTTGGACCCGCATCTACAAGGGTGCTCGCGTCTTTTACACATCGCTTGGTCACCCCGATGATTTTCGTCAGAAGTCGTTCTTGCGGCTGCTAACGCGGGCCGTATTTTGGGTCTGCGAGCGGGAACTTCCTGACGTCTGATCCGCGATCTGATTCACCGCTTGGCGGCGGCGATCATTTCCCGCTTACGCTGGAGATAAGCATGGCAAATGGCGATGGCCAGGGCGTCGGCCACGTCCGGGGGATTAGGAAGCGTCGGCAGCGACAATTCCCGTTGAACAGCGCGCTGAATCTGGGACTTGGGAGCACGTCCTGAACCTGTGAGAAGACGCTTCACCTGTGTGGCCGCATAGGAGATGACTTCAACACCCCTCTGGGCTGCCGCAAGACAGATGACGCCCCGGGCGTGCCCCATGAGGATAGCCGTGCGCGGTCGCTCATAGTGGGAATAAAGTTCTTCTAGGGCCACCACTGACGGCTGGAATGCCTCGATGATCTCGGTTACGCCGTCAAAAATCGTTTTCACACGTTTCGCAAGGTCCCCGCGCACTGGTGCCCGAATC
>JAKPII010000336.1 GCA_029549885.1 Planctomycetota bacterium | reverse complement strand
GACGGCACAACCACTCGGCAAGGTGCGTGTTGGCGTGCTATTTACGGGTTCACCGGGTCCGGCTGATCGGGGATGGAACGCCGACGAGGGACATTTTGAGAAGATGCAGACGATTCTTTCTGACGTCCAGAATAAGCTCAGTAATGTAGAGCTGATCATTGGGCAGTCACAGAATCCTCAGCAAACAGCCGCTTTTCTCGATCAAATCGGGGAAGGCGTGCCGGTTTTGGCGATCAACCTCAACATTTTCGCGCTCACGCGGTTGGTCGGGCCATTGCTGGAACGGCGCCACCCTATGGCGGTTTTCTCTTTGCCTGCGAGTGGTCACGATTGGATGTATCCGCCGCGGTGGCAGCGGGCCGGACATCGGGTTACGCTATTCGCTACGAGTGACATGAATGAGATTGAGCATGCGATTCGCTTGTTGCGTGTCATCCCGATGCTTAAGCAGACCCGCATCCTGCTCTTCCCTCCTGCCCGTGGTACGGCACCTGCCCAGTCACCTGAAATGATCAAGGAGCGACTTGGGGCAGAAGTTCTCGCCGTGGAGCAGGCGGCCTTCGATGAGATGATGGCGGCTGTAGAAGATGACGCTGTACGAGAGGAATACGATCGCTGGGTCAAGGGTGCGAAGCAGATCGTTGAGCCGACAGAAGAGGACATCATGAAGGCGGCCAGGGTCAGTGTGGCGCTCAGCAGGCTTGTGGAAAAATATCAGGCCCAGGGATTGGCGGTCGGAACCTGCATGGGGTGGCTCCCCCGTGGTTTCCCGTGCTTGGGATTTTCGCGGTTGCGCGATCGTGGCATACCCGCTGCATGCGAAGGCGATATGGATTCGCTGTTGACCATGCTCCTCTTCCAATACGCCTTCGATAAGCCTGGATTCCAAGGGAATGCGACGTTTGACACATCTCGCAACGTCCTTTGGACGGCCCATTGCACGGGGCCGCTCAAGCTGGACAGTGTCAATGGCCCCGAGCATCCCTACCTACTCCGCGGGCACTCCGAGGTAGGCGGCAGTGGTTGCGTGCCCGAGGTGCAGTATCGTGTGGGAGAAACCATCACGCGGATGAAGTTTGTGAATCTCGATACAATCCTGGTCAGTACGGCCAAGATCATCGAAGTGCCGGAAAAATCCGTTCACGCCTGCCGCACGCAAATTGTGACGCAAGTGCAGGATGCCGCCACCATGGTCGCCAACTGGAGCAGCGCCCTGGAAACCGAAGACGCCATGACACTTCTACACCGGGTGGTATTCTACGGCGACCACATGGAAAGCGTCCGGCACTTGGCGCGGCTCATGGGCTGGAAAGTCATCCAAGAAGGCTGAACTGCTAGACAGTGAACCCGATCACTGTCGATCAGTCTGGCGGCAGTTGATTGTCCACTTCTGAAGACCGGGTCCCGTGTTCAGGACCCGGTCTTTTTTGCACATAATGCCACCATCAATTGAATTCGCCGTACCATTCGCGGGCAAAATAGGCCCGTAGCCCGTCGGGCCATGCCGAGGTTTGTTGAGCCGAAGGGCGTTTCGCCCGCGGGCGCTTTTCTTCCTGCCCTGCCTTGGGGCCTTCTTCCCGATTGACCTTGGGCAACCACTTGGCCAATTCCGCCTTAACGGAGGCATATTGCGGATCATTGGCCAGGTTCGTCCATTCCATGGGGTCTTTTTCGTGATCGTAAAGCTCTTCCGTGCCGTCATGATACCGAATATAGCGCCAGCGTTCCGAGCGAACAGCGTGATTCATGTAGCCATGGGTAGTAATGACCGGGCGATTCCACTCGGCCTGTGGATTCTCCAGCAGCTTCCGGATGCTCATGCCCTCGACATGGTCCGGAATCTTTAGGCCACAAAAGTCACATAATGTGGGGTAGAGGTCCAGCAGACTAACTGTGCGTTCGCACCGACTACCTGGTTGTGTCACTCCCGGGGCGGAAATAATCAGAGGGACACGGGTGGCTTCCTCCCATAGGGTGAACTTTCGCCAGTGAAGCTTTTCACCGAGATGCCATCCGTGGTCACCCCACAGTACGACGATTGTATTATCCGCATAGCCACTCTTATCGAAGGCCTCAATCAAACGGCCGACCTGGCGATCAACAAACTCGATGCTGGCCAAGTAGCCCTGGACGGCCTTTTCCCAGTTGTTTGTGGCCAAGACTTTTGCGTGGTCTCCCGCCGGGTTGGCCATTTTTCGCCCGACGGGCGGCACATCGTCAAGATCGTCCTCTTTGACCTGCGGCAGCACAATTTTATCCAAGGGGAAGTGCTCAAAATATTTGCGCGGAACGTACCACGGCAGATGCGGACGGATATACCCGACGGCGAGCAGGAAAGGTCGCTCGTGCTTCTGCTCGAGAAACCCAATGGCCCAATCGGTGAGTTGGGTATCCCCCATGGCCGGGTCATCGACATCGAGTGGCCCCCAATCAAAATGGGCGGTATTGGGAATTCCATTAAGCGGACGATTCGGCGGCATGGGATCCCCTGGCCGATTCCAATAGACCTCCCAGGACTTCAGGTCATTGAACACATTATGAAAAAGCTTCCCCCCACCGTGAACTTTATACCCGTTGGCCATGAAATGCTGAAAGAGCGTGATTGTGTCCGGCATCTGAGGCCGCCAGGGGTTGTCGTTGTGATAGACGCCCGAGGTCGAAGGCAACACTCCCGTAAGAAGGCTTGCCCGGGACGGATTGCATGCCGGGGCCGAGCAATACGCCCGGGTGAAAATCATCCCCCGCTGGGCCAACTTGTCCAAGTTTGGGGTTTTGGCCTGCGGATGGCCCCCCAGAAATCCCGTCCAGTCATTCAGATCGTCGATCGCAATAAAAAGCACATTGGGCGGTGCCTTGCGGGATTCCTCACCGCAAACGAAAACCGGTGTTGCTCCCACCCAGAGGGCTACCACAGTTACGGCCAACCACCGTCGTGCAGGATCAGCTCTCATGGAAAAGACTCCTGTGGTTTTTAGCTTGATTCGATCGACCTCTCTGGAACCATGCCGAGAAAGACTCGCCCTTCTCAAAGCTCCCCGCGTCTGGCGACGCCTAGCCCATACTCTTGAATTGCCAAAACGTGCCAGCGCGCACCGAGGGCCGACGACGAGACCCCGCCGGTGGGGTCGGCGGTTGCTTGCAGGCGGTGGGTTTCTGCGGTATCTTGACTACAACACTTGTTTCACGGGGGTATCGATTGGGGAAGCCCATTTCAGCGCGGAACCGTCATCATCCGTGACTGCCGCTGCCCAAGGGTTGAAAGGTCGTGGAGGACTTAGCCGTGGAAAAATGGCCGATCGGTGTTTTTGCCAGTATTGACGCAGGATTGGGCGTGCAATTGAGCGTCGCTCACGAATTGGGGGTACCCACGATCCAATTGCACGCGCCGAAGAAGAGTTCTCGGACACCTGAGAATGCCAAACGCTTTTTGCAACAATTGCAAGAGTACGGACTCACCATTACCGTCGTTTTCGCCGGCTTCGAGGGCGAAAGCTACGCGGATATTCCAACGGTGGCAAAGACCGTCGGCCTTGTCCCGCCGGAAACCCGCGAGGAGCGTAAGCAGGAACTCAAAGAAATCGCGGACTTTGCAAAGCTCCTTGGCGTTGATGCCGTGGGTCTCCACATCGGGTTCATTCCCCATGA
>JAKPII010000326.1 GCA_029549885.1 Planctomycetota bacterium | reverse complement strand
TTTCGCGCATTGGAGGCTCGTACAATGGCGACACTCTTACGCTTCAACGTCACTTGTCTTGTTATTTCAGCAATGGCCCTGGGCCTATTCGTCATGCCTTCTCGGTTGGGGTTGGCCAACAGTCCTGAGTCGCAACCGGACTGGCCGACATTGTGCCAACAAGCAGTGGCAGAATTCCGTGAAATAACGCCTCAGGACGTGCAAAGGGCCAGGGACGAACTTTTGTTCGCCGTTAAAGTCCTCGACGCCCGGCTCGATCGGGCAGGACCTGAAGCGGAAGGCTGGAGAGACTACTTGCTTTGGAAAGCCTTTTCCGAGGAACTCAAAAAGGATTCTCCGTCTCTCGATGTCCTAGGGGCCGTCTATCAGCGACTCTCGGCAGGGCACGAAGGTCTAGGACTAACCTGGTTCCGCCGGGTGCGATTGGCCCTTGAGCGTTTTCTCCGTTTATCTCAGGCCGTTACGGACAAAAATGCTCAGCCAAACTACCAAACAGTCCTTAACGAGTTGGGAAAATCCTTAGCGGCTTATGAGTCTGATGCTTCACCCGAAACGGCCACCAGGGTTCAAGAGCTTCTCCGGTGGCTAGAAACAATGGGCCAGGCCAAGTCGGTGCGAGAGGCAGTGCTGAACCATTTCTCCCACCCTAACGTCACGATTCGAGTCAGTGGCCATTGGATCAGTATCAGTTCCCAAGCGCGTGTTGATGTCCGAGAACCTGTCCGCGAATGGATTTTGGGCACCGATGTGCGGGGTACGGGACACATGGTGGGATGGCGAAAGCTTCAGATAATTCCGTGCGAACAGCACGCCCTGTTTGCCATCCGGGTGGAAGGGGTTCTGGACTCAGATACCATCGGCTATAACGGTCCCGCCCGCATTTATTCGCATTCCAAAACGCCGTTTGTCTCTCAAAAGTTGATCCAATTCGGTCCCGACGGGTTGACCGCCCAACCGGCGCGTTGCGATGCCTCGGTTTCCACGGATATCCAAGACGTGGACGTGACATGTCGGAGCCAATGCGTCGAAAAAATCGCTTGGCGACGGACGTTCCAGCAAAAACCGGCGGCGGAGCGAGAGGCCGCCTGGAAAGCCGAGCGACGCATCGCAAGGCGGGTCGATCAGGAGGCCGATGAGCGCTTGGCGAAAGCGCAATCGGAGTACCTTCAAAAGATTCGCGAACCGCTGGCGGACAGGGACTTATTTCCGGACTTGTTTTTGACAAAGACTACGGCGGATGCCTTCCACGTCACGATTCGGCAAATGGGACATTCCGGCCTGGCCGCGGGGACATCGGCGCCTCAAGCACCGGAAGGGGCTGTCGTAGTTCAGGTCCATCAAAGCTTTGTGAACAACTTTGTGGAAGGATTTTTTGGGGGGATGGTCCTCAAAGAGGCCCGATTGCAGGAGGCCGTCCGCGATTTGCTGGGCGAACTCCCCAAGGAGTTGGAGTCCGACCCTGATGGGGAACCGTGGACGATCCGATTTTCGGAACATCGCCCCCTAGCTGTTCGCTTCGCAGACAATCAAATCGCCATTGAGTTTCGGGGCACAACATATTGGAAAGGTGATCGAAATTACCCTGGGATGGATGTCAAAGCGGCCTACCGCATCGAGTCCCTGGATGATGGGAAGAGTTTCCGACTAGTGCGTCAAGGGCCTTTGGCCGTTTTTCCGCCCAATTTCGATCCCTCGACCGACCGCCTCTCCGTGCGTCAGCAAACCATTCGCCGATTGCTGGAGCGCCGATTTGAGAAAATCTTTCGCGACACGATCGAGTTGGAACCCATCAAGTTGAGCGGGGATTGGGAAAAAGGCGGGCCTTTGGCGGTCAAGTCTATCGCCAGTCAGAAAGGTTGGCTCACGGTCGCCTTGGATCAGATTCAATGACAAATGGCAATAGCCCTTCGGAACCGGGTCTCGTCACCGTGGGCTGGACTGCCACGATATGATTGAAAGTAGCTACTGCGGCCAGCGTCCAAGGTAGCTCCAAGACCAATTCGCTTGGCCAGGTTGGCCCTTGCGACCGCTGCGGTTTACCTCGATGGATAACACCCGTTAAATCCAAATGCGAAACGCGGTACACGAATTGTGTTGTCTGGGGTATTTCCAACTGACTTCTTACTGTCTGGGATGGCTTTTTCATGACTGAACATGTAGAAGGCCCTCGATGGGTGGAGATCACGTTCGATTGTGTGCCCCTGCGGATGGTCACGCGATCTGATCCGCCGCTTGATGCCTCGCCGGGTTTCCTCGCCCTTTGGGATCGCGTCCAAGAGGCCATCCGAAGGTTTGGTCGGCACAATTCCTACTACCTTTTCAACGGC
>JAKPII010000318.1 GCA_029549885.1 Planctomycetota bacterium | reverse complement strand
CGGAAGCCGCCCTGGAACGTGTGATTGGCAACGTCCGTCAAAACAATCCGGTAGTGCCCCGGCTCGGCTTCGTCGGGCAGCAAAAACTGGTCGTGAAAGCAGCCGAAACGGTCAAGCGTCACATCGACTTGGCGAAGGATGCGGTCTTGCGGATCGACAATCCGCAGGGTGAAAGCCTGGTCCTGCGGAACGACCAGTTTATCCGCAGAAAGTGGTGAATCGGTGCTTGCGGCTTCGTTTTTCGCTTGGGCAAAACGGACAATGCCTCGGACATTGACAATCTGCCCCGCGCGATAGACGGGGCGATCCGTGTAGATAAAGCCCCGGTCCGTTAAGCCCCGAGCGGGTTGCAAGCCCGCGAGGGACAAGGCATTGGAAGCGAGATGATCGTTGGCGATTGCCAAAACCTGCACGTTCTCCAACTGCCGCAAGGCGGGAAGGGCCGCCTGGAAAACCCCATCTTTGCCGGTGATGGCTTCGTGCAAAATACCGTCGGGACCGGCTAGGAGAACCCGCACACCCGGCCAAGGTTGGCCGGTGATCATATTTTGACTAAATACGAGCACTTCGTCCCGCGAACACTTGACAATCACATCCAGGTTACTCTGCAAGAGGAGCGTCGTGGCCTCGAACGTCGCGCTGCTAATGGTGACGGCTGCAGCGCCGCATTTACGTCCGCCGGGCAATGGGATGGGGACAAAGGTCTCAAGCTCCACATACGGCCGATAATCGGGGATGGGAAATTCAAACGTTGTGTCGGGATCAATCAAAGCCACATCGAGCTGCTCCACACCCGTGAGTGTGTGCATTTTGCGGAAGTAAGCCTCCGGGTCGAGTCGATACACGGCGACCGAAACCTTCTCGATATTGCGGGTGATGAGGCGGACCTTAGGTGTCTCGTCGGAGCGGAAGACGCGAGGCGTTTCCACATTCAGGGTCTTTGCCGTCAGCCGGGCAATCGCCGCCGCTGCCGCTTCGGACAGAGGGTTTCCCACCTTGCGGTACTCTTCTAAGGCCTTTTCCGCATCATGCAATTGGGTTTCGTAGAGTTGGGCAATAGCGAAGCGGGCCTGCTGCCCCCAGGGATTGTCAGGATATTTCTCGGCCAACCGTCGCCAATCGTTGATGGCGGCATCCCAGAGTTTCTGTCGGGCGTTCATTTCTCCAAACAGATACAGAATCTTCGGAGCCCGCTCATCAAGGGGATGGAGTTGCAAAAAGGTCTCCCAGGCTTGGCGGGCTGCCGTATAGTCCCCCTGGGTAAATTTCTCCTGAGCAGCGGCAAGTTCGGTTTCGATGATCTGGGCTTGGGCATGATTCCACGAGGGATGCGTGGGAAACTGCTCGACAAACTTCCGCCAAAGCTCGATCGCCTCTTGGAAGCGTTTGGCCTGACGATAGACCTCTGCCAAAAGAAACATGGCGTCCGCCCGTTCTTTGGCCTTCTCTGAGCGTGCGTCTGCCAAAAACTCTTCAAGCACCCGACGTGCGTCATCCCAATGTTCACGCGATACGAATCCTTGCGCCATAATGAGATATGCTTGACCGACCCGCTCGTCTTGAGGGAACCTCTCCAAGAATTGCCGCAAGGCGGCAACGCCCAGGCCCAATTCCTCATCGCTGGGTGGATTGGGCATCCCGCGGGTTTCCGCCAGTCGAAATGCCGCCGTAGCCGTTTCGGCACTGCGGTGGTCTTGATGCTTAGCGAGCAGATCCTCCCAAACGCGTCGGGCCTCGGCCAGGTTACCCTGGTTTAACAAGCACTCCCCAAGATGGAACCGGGCCGCAATCTCGCGGCTGTCCTGGGGAAATCGCTGGATAAAATCACGATAAGCCGCTATGGCAGCGTTCCAGTCCGCCGATAACTGGTGACATCTCGCGATCTGAAACAAAATGCCTACCAGCACGCTTTCACCGGGACCAAGATCGCGCGCCTTTTCGTAGAATTGCCGAGCCTTGCCGTAATCGGGCTTTTCTTCCAACTTGTTTGGGGGATCGAATAAACGATTGGCAAACTCCAAATAGATGCCTGCCAGCTCATCCTTTCGACTGAGCGAGAGCAGTCGCTTAGCCTGGTCCCGATAGATGGCCTCCGCGGACGCGAAGTCCCCTTTGCGTGCCAGCGCCAGTGCGCGACCGAATTGCAGCCAGTGCCGCCAAGGACTTTCGGTAAATTGCTTTTCACCTTCGAGAAAGACCGCGATCGCTTCGTCGTACTTTTGGGCAAGATACAACGCCCGACCTTTGAGATAGGTCAAATAATCCGCCACTGCTGACGGCTTCTGCAACTGCTCGTCAATCAACTTGACGGCGTCGTCATACCGGCGATTCTGAAGGGCGTCGGCAATGGGCCGCGGAATGTTGGGCAGAGCATACTCGTCGGCGGGAAGGGCCGTGGAGGGAGCCGCCTTGGATGCCTCCTCGGCTGTGAGGCCCATCCAAACCCCCCATGTGACGCCTGCCAAAACCACTCCGACAACCAAGAAGACCATTCGCAGACTTCGACCACGCATCTTTATGTCTCCTAAAGAAACGACGGCTTGCCGAAAGTGCACCTGATGGGGGGTACCTCCTGCCGGTGCAAGCGGACTGTCTTTTCCCTGTTGCGACTGACGAGGATCATTTGATTAGAAGTCTCAACTGTGACAATAGTTCCCTGGTGACGTGTTAAGAGCCTAGCCCATCATCCCCCTTGCCCGTTCGCCGGGAGAGGGGTCGGGGGTGAGGATGGCTCGAATCGCTGCCGGATTTCTCAATCGATTCCGACGTTCGCTTACCCTCACCCAAACCCTCTCCCGGAAGGAGAGGGGGACTTTTTGAGCTAGGCTCTAAAGCACCTCTGCCCGACCATTTTGCCCAGCAGACCCCAAGCGTTCGTGTGCACCGGAGCCTAGGCGTTTCGCGCCGTATCACTGGAAACGTGCCTATGTTCCCGTGCCTTGACCGGCCTGTTGGGCGATCCGCTGTTTGTAAAGTTGTTTCAAACGTTTCTTTTCTTCTTTAGTTAGCTTTCTGGCAGGAAGTTGGATCGACGCCTGTGGCGTTGCCGTCGAGCTTTGATTTTGTGAGGTTGTGCTGGATGGTGAACTTGCGGCAGGTTGCACGGCAGCCCTGGCTTGCCCAACCAGTGTGTTGTTGGCTTGGCCGGTCAAAGGGGTCGTGTTGTTGGACGGATTCCCACTGGCGATATTTGCTGCATTGAGGCCAGGCTGACGGCCTGCGCTTGGACCTTCGGGCAGAACGGAGGCCAAGGCGGGTTGGCCCACAGGTGCGTGGCCTGGATGGGACGTGAAACTGCCTAAGTTGCCGGAAGGTATCCCTGTCGGTTGTCGGATGGACGATGGAACCATCGAACTGGAGGCCGACGCTTTCGCTTGACCGCTCCGCTGTGCCTCCGCGTAGGCCATTCCTGCCAAGAACGCGTTCATTGCAGGCGGTGCCGTATCGGTCCCCTGTGGGCATGTGTGATGATCAAGGTGCGACCGTGAGGCAACACTTGCAGGCTGCCCTGACAATGCGGCGGGTTCTGTGGACGACACGGGCGTCCTGCGGGTTGTTGTCGTACGTGTGGGCAGATCGAGATCGGACCGTTTCCGAGATGTTTTTGTACGGGTTGTTTGCTTTCTTGGGCGTACAATCCTTTTTACGACCCGTGGTGGGCCATATCCGTGCGGTGGGTGAATGATTAAAAGGTCACCGCCTCCCTGGAAGTTGTGATCCTCCGTAGGCGTTCTGGAGGACTGAACCTTACGGCGGGACGAAGCCGGTTGATGGGCCGCCGCGATCTGTTCCTCCTGCTGCTGTTCTCTCGCGGCTTCATCGGGCGGCTCAGGCCACACCATGCCGCGAACAAGGTAGGCGGCAAAACTGACATGGGCCATGAGGAGGAACCAATGTCCCGCCAGTTCACCCAATTCTTCGATGACAACCCGCTCCACGCCGAGAAGTGGCGACAGGTTTACCCCCACCTGGACTAAGAGCGAAATCAGGTAGCAGGCCGTGGCCGTTCCCATCCAAAGAAGGGCCGTCCAAGAGCGTCTTAAGTCCAACAGCAAACGGCTGGCGATGGCCAACGAGATGAAGGCATACGGTATTAACCACCACAAAGCGCTGCCCGAGGGGCTTCCCGCAAGTTCCCTGCCGAGCTTGCCCAGGGCCAGATGGAGGCCCGCCGATTCATCCATGCCCAAGTAGAACCACCAGAGCGCCGCCGCTAGCCACACGCCACTTTTTTGACGATAGACCCAATGCAGGGTCCACCAGATTATGAGGGCGTAGATTCCCGCGGCGGTGAGCACCAGGGTAGAAAACCAACTGGCCAGGTTTCCCGGTCCTTCCAAACCGAAGGCGGGCAATGGCGTCGAGACCCAGGCCGGGGTGTCCGCCCCAAAACCACGATAACCGGCCAGCAATAAGGCGACAGCCGCAATGCCCGTCAGCAGCATCCCCAGCGGTTGACCGTGCCGAGGAATTAGATCAAGAAGCGTTGGCACACCCTCTGCCACCGTTTCATCTTGAAAGATACCGGACGGCCCC
>JAKPII010000296.1 GCA_029549885.1 Planctomycetota bacterium | reverse complement strand
TGACTACTTGCGCTTGACCAGAGGTCCTCATCGCATCGCCTCGTGCCTCCATGCCGATACCCTGGAGGAACTCACTCACATCCTGACTAGCCCACCACTTTGTGTCGATCCATCCGATCTGCATCGGGTTGGTATCTTGGGGTTTATGCGGATGGACGCATCAGCAAGAGGCTCCATCGTCCGACGATTAGCAACTCTTCACATTCGAGTCCCTTTTGTGGATCGATCCTGTCGATTCGTCTTCAGCCGTTCTAGCAATTCCTTCTCTAGAGAACCCTTGTCCGATGCGGGGTATCAATCGTTGGGGGGCGGCAGCCCAACTATGGCTACCTCCCGCGAGCGCACTCTCAAAAAAGCGTTTCTGGCGTTCATTGAGCATTTGCTGGGTACCGGTGCGCGTTCTCTGGAGGAAGTTCGCGAAGAGGTCCTGGCGTTCTACAAACAGCAGCGAGAGTAACCCAAGGCAAGTGCCAGACAAAAACTCGGGACATCTTTGTCTTCCGTGACCAAGACGTGGATACGTTTGGCAACACCGTCGGAATGGGCAATATGTTATTCCCACGGAAAACGTCCCAAGCGGGGATACCCTGACTGTGCGTCTTTCTGATATGCTATGGCCCAGAAGAACCGTTCGTTGAGTGATGCTACATTTGGGGAGGAAAGTCACGATGAAGTGGAACCTGTTTTGTTGTGCCGCTGTTGGCATCTTAACGTTTTGTCACGCACCCCTTGGACTGGCCGAAGAGAAAACGGCTAGCCCCTACAATGTGCTCTTCATTCTGGCGGACGATCTTGGGTGGCGAGACTTGGGGATTTACGGGAGCGTTTATCATGAGACGCCCAATCTCGATCGTCTCGCCAGACGCGGACTGCGCTTCACGCAGGCCTACGCGGCTAATCCGCTTTGTTCTCCCACACGATCCAGCATCTTGACGGGTCTCTACCCTGCGCGGATCGGTATCACATCACCAGCTTGCCATCTTCCACAAGCAGTGCTGGAAAAAGGCCTTGTTCCACCGCAACCGAATGTCCGGATCCGTACAGCCAATAGCCTAACCCGGCTTAAACCCGAGTACGTCACCTTGGCCGAGGTCTTCCGTGAACATGGATACATGACGGCCCATTTTGGAAAGTGGCATCTTGGGCATTCCGGCCCTTATGAACCAAAGGAGCAAGGCTTCATGCTCGATTTCCCTAATACCCCGGCGGCGCCAGGTCCCGGAGGTGGCTATCTCGCCCCGTGGAAGTTTATCAAGGACCCTGCCATCCAAGGCCAGCCGGGAGAGCACATTGAGGATCGCATGTCTCAAGAGGCTGCGCGATTTATCGAGGAAAACAAGGATAAGCCTTTCTACCTGAACTACTGGTGTTTCTCCGTTCACAGTCCTTGGTCGGCCAAACCCGAGTTGGTCGAGTATTTTAAGACCAAAGCCAAGGATGACTCGCCCCAACGAAACCCGGTTTATGCGGCCATGGTGAAAAGCCTGGATGACGCGGTGGGACGCATCGTCGAGGCCATCGACAAGGCCGGTCTTGCCGAGCGAACCATTATCATCTTCTTCTCTGACAATGGTGGTTTTGCCTATCCCCCAAAGAACGAAACGCAACCGCCTGGTTACGCGGAGATTCCAGCAACGAGCAACACACCGTTGAGAAGCGGTAAGGCCTCCATCTACGAAGGCGGCACGCGGGTACCGCTCATCATTGTTTGGCCAGGGCACACGCAACCGGACTCGGTAACGGACGTACTTTTTTCCAGTGTGGACTTCTTTCCCACAATTCTAGAGATGTGTGGCCTTCCTTTGCCGGGTCACAAAGTGGATGGCGTTTCCCAGGTCCCGGCCATTCTTGGCAAAGGCCCTGTCCGCACGCGGGTCTTTTGCCACTTTCCGCACGGTGGAGAGAACCAGGCCCAGCAAATTCCGGGCTTTCTCCCCTCAGCCTATGTGCGTGACGGCGACTGGAAGTTGATCCGCTTTTTCGCCGGGAATCCTGACGGCACAGATCGTTTTGAACTTTACAATCTTCGTGAGGACATCGGGGAAACTCACGATGTTGCAGCGGAACATCCCGAGATTGTCGGCAGATTAGCCAAAGAACTGGAGGGCTTTCTCCAGGATACCGACGCAGTCATTCCGCAGGTCAATCCCGACTATCGCGGGCCACAGACCCCCGATCCACTAATGGGTTGGAAGAACCGTGGGTGCGAGGCGACAATTGCCGCCGGTGTGCTTAAGCTGCAGGCCCAAACTGCCACGCCATTCTTGGGATTCGGTGTCGGCAAGCAGCCCGGACCGGTCCAGGTAACTTTCCGAATTAAGGTCCCTCAAGCCGGTGAGGGAAAAATTGAGTGGATTCCACCAGGAGCAAGTCAGGACGCCGCCCAGTCCGTCCCCTACAGTGTCACAGGCACAGAGATGACAACGGTCACCGTTCGCGTTCCCTGGGAAAAACCCATCGGCATCCTGCGGATTTACCTCCCCACAGGGGCCAACACCGCCGAGGTCGATTGGATCGAACTAGAGACGGCGTCGGGTAAGCGCCGGTTCGATTTCTGAAAAGACCGGGGCAGATTATGCTGGCGACAACTCTTAACCTATTTAGCTGGCGCCATTTTTTAAGGCACTGACATCCGTTCTTTGGGGCGGGTTGATAATGCCGTTTCTAATTGTCGATCGAGAACAGGCAACAGGGCCGAGGCAAGACGCAGGGCGGGACTTTCGTGCGTGGGTTGCCCTGGCGGAGACTCGCTCACTAAATAGAGCTTGACCAAAGGCCGTCGGCCTCCAAAAGCCCAACGGGGAAATCGGGGGGCCTGCCAGCCGCGCCCATCATTCCACGACCAAAACACCCGCAGCCGCGTCACACCGGTTGGTTCTGTCTTGGTGAAGATGGCCGTTGAAAACTCGGCCTGCCGAAGGCCCGTGGAGGACTGCTCGCCTGCCTGGGAATTCGCTTCATAGGAGAAAGCGAATGGTTGAGGGGACGTCTCCATCACAAAGCCCGCCCCTGGATAACAAGCGTCGGGCGTGTGGATGGAAATGTCTCGCGACCACCCGGCTAAAAGGTACACCGTCACAACATCACCCTGGGTGGATTCGCGATAGGTGGCCTGAAACAAGGCTTCCGCGCCACTGATCTCGAGCACGCGGGGGTCCGGCT
Organism: Planctomycetota bacterium; assembly: GCA_029549885.1. Classification (GTDB taxonomy): domain Bacteria; phylum Planctomycetota; class Planctomycetia; order Pirellulales; family Thermoguttaceae; genus Thermogutta. The sequence continues at coordinate 11,279 of JAKPII010000296.1, read as the reverse complement.
GCACCGCTTCGTCGGTAACCCATTCTCCCACCGTCAGCGGCGTTTGCATGACAGCCTGCGCCAATGGCGCCATTACCCGTTCGCTGTGGGAACCCCAACGCAATGACCAGTGGCCTTCGACGATCGCTGCCGCGATGATCACCCCCACGGCCAGGAAGAACCAGCCGTTCTTTGCCAACCACGCCGGCAATAATTTACGAAGCGAATCGTTCACAAGCCACATTTCCTGCCAAACGCGCACCGCTCCCACTTTTTACTGCGGCCGGACCGCGATCCTCCCATCCGGTTTGTTTGGATCATAGTTGGGATTGGCGGTGGGAAACCTTGCCCCAACATCCTTCAACCACGTCTCCAAAAGCTGACGGAGTTCAGCCACACGCTCAGGGTGCTTTTGAGCGAGGTTTTGTGTCTCGCCAATATCGGCAACGACATCGTAGAGTTCCCAGGAATCATCTTCATACCAATGAATCAGCTTCCAGGGGCCTTTTCTCACGGCCGCGCTGGGCGCCCCACCTTGGTTTCCATAATGCGGGTAATGCCAGAACAACGGACGATCTTCGGGAAACGGCTTTCCCTTCAGCAAGGGCACAAGACTCTGCCCATCCACAGGGATATCATTCCATGGTGCACCGGCCAGATCGCCAATCGTGGGAAAGAAATCCACACTACACACAGGGACACGACTGACCGTGCCAGGCGGAACAACACCGGGCCAACGCACAATCAAAGGAACCCGCACGCCGCCTTCGTAAATCCAGCCCTTCCCGGCCCGTAGGGGAAGATTCGACGTGGGCCATCCCTCGCTGGTCGAAAGCCCTCCGTTGTCGCTGGTGAAAAACACCACCGTACGATCTCTCAGGCCCAATTCGTCAATTTTTTGGAGGACCTTCCCTACCGCTTGGTCCATCGCCTCGACCATCCCCGCGTAAACGGCATGTTCTTGGACAAGGCGGACATCCCGCGGCCCTTCTCGACCGAATTTCGCCTCGAGTCCCAGCCGACGGCGTTTCTCCTCATACTTTTGCCGTAAGTCCTCCCGGGCCATCAATGGCGTATGGACAGAATAGAAACTCAAAAACGCCAAAAACGGTTGGTCCTTATGCTCTTCGATGAACTTGGCCGTCTCTCTCGCCAATCGATCCGGAAGATGCTCGCCGGGCGGTCCATCGGGCAGGCGGGGATTTCCATAAGGAGAAAAGTACTTGTTGCCGCCGTAAGGCCCGCCGCGGTCAATCCCGCCCATGTTGATGTCATACCCCTGGTTTTCCGGCCAAAACCCTTCCGGCCCCAGGTGCCATTTTCCGGCAAAGAACGTCGCATAATTCCGCCGTTTGACCAACTCGGCTAGCGTGATCTCCGCAAGCGGAAGAGCCGTTTCATAGGCTGCCGGAAGAAGCCTGGTGTTTCGGTTCCAGCCCGCTGGTTGGGGGGCCCCTATGTAATCGGTAATGGCCGTCCGTTGTGGCCATTTACCGGTCTGAATAGCGGCTCTTGTCGGGGAACATACCTGGCAGGCCGCGTAAGCGTCCAAAAATCGCATCCCTTCCGCCGCCAGCCGATCAATGTTGGGCGTTTCGTAAAATGTGCTCCCGAAACAGCCCACATCCGTCCAACCTAGGTCATCTACCAGGAAAAACACGACGTTCAAAGGTTGGGGCTGCGCCTGGCCGAAAACTGTCCTGCTCAAAAAGAGCGTCAGTCCCAGAACAACAATCCAACTGTTCTTCATGATGAACCTCCCCAACCAGCCTAACTCTTCCAAGAAACTCCGCGATACCGTCCCGGACATCCCGTTCATTGTTTGACCCATGAGCTGAAAGTCGGCTCACGACTTTCGAACCTCTACATCAATTGTGTACGACCGGTAATAACTGCGGTACCGACTGGGCGCCGTGCCATGGATTACAATCCCGATTAGGGGCAGATCGACGGCCCGCAATCGTTGGACGGCCTCGAAGAGCCGTGGCAAGCGAGTTCGGTCTTGGACCACGGAAAGGACAACCCCATCTGCCAGGTGGGCCAGAATCATGGAATCCGCGGTTGTCAGGAGCGGACTGGAATCGATCAAAACCATATCAAATGTGTCGCGGAGGGAATCGAGAAAGCCATCGAGCCTTCCCTGGGAGACCGCCTCGAGGGCCGCAGCATCGCAATGCCCAGCCGTCACCAAGTAAAGCCCCTCAAGTTCAGCCGCCTGGACAATCTCTTGGGGCGTCGCCTCATTTCGGGCCAATTCCGCCAGTCCGGGATGCAGATCTCGCCGAAGCACACGATGCAAACGTGGCCGCCGTAGGTCACCATCCACCAAGATAACGCGTCGCCCCGCCCGAGCCATGCTAACCGCCAACTGACTGGCAAGGGTCGTCTTGCCCTCCCGAGCCAAGGCACTTGTCACCAAGACCGACTTCACACCATCCCGTTTTGCCCGATGGAGGAGCACCGTGCGAAGCTGATCAACGGACTCCAACAAGATCGTCTTAACATGCTCCGGCATTTGGCCATTTGAAGTGATGCGGGAGAAAGGACCGCGCTGAATGAGTGGCAGATCGCCCAGCACAGGCAAACCGAGACCGTAGCTGATTTGATAGGCGGAGCTAACAGGGCGGAGAAGAAAATCTAGCAAAACTACGACGGCAGCTGTTCCCAAAAATGTCATCAACCCCAGGAAGGTTACCAGGCGGTACTTGTCATTGATATTGCTGACCCGAGGCGTGCTTGCCTCTTCCAACACACGAACCCGAGGCGGCGCCGCCAACTCCACGTTCCATCGCTCCAACTCATCTCCCATTTTTGCCGCCACGGCCTTGAGACGATCCACCTCCGCTTTTTCGGCCTCCAGATCGGCCGAGTATTTGCCAAGTTGTTCGGCCTCGGCAGCCTCCTTCTGAAACTGTTCCAGGGCCACTTTTAGTTCATCCTCGAGCACAGCCCGTTCTAATTCAGCTTCCGCAATTTGGGCCTGGATAAGTTCGGCCTCCGTGGGGGCGGCTTTTGCCCGCCCTTTCTCTAACTGCTCCCGCGCGTATTGGGTTAACCCCGGGATTAATTCGTTGCGACGGTTCTCAATTGCTTCGCGGAGGGCTTGCATCTCCTCTTGGAGGCGGAGAATCGTCGGTGACTTCTCCCATTGAACGACCCTCTGTCGTTCCTCAAACCAGCGGGCCTCCAATGCCGATAGCCTCGCCTGGGCCGAGGAAATCCAAGGATCCGCGCGGAGGCCGGCCTCCACAATCTGCCGAATGACCGCCTCATCGCGCTCACGGCGTTCTTCTTCCGAGCTTTGCGGACGGTGCTCTTCCAGGTACTTTAACCGTGTCTGTAAGAGCGTGATCTTGCGATCCAAACCTCCCAGTTGCTGTCGAATCTCATTCACGCGCCGCCGATGGTCCGCCAGCGTTTCCAGCGCCGTGATCGCCTTCCGCCGGGCGACTTCAGAATCGGCACTCCCCACTGCGTTGGCCAATTCACGATAACGGAGGTCCCGCTTTTTGACCAACTCCAACGTTTGGGCGTAGTTTTGCTCCAACAGGCGTTTGCGCTCCAGGGCGTATGTTCGGTTGACGTCCCCCACCTCGGCCATGTAGGCGTCCTTGACCGCGTTGACGATGGCTGCGATCTGCTCGGGGTCCTCTCCCGTCATACTGATCTCCAGGATCTCCGCCTGATCGGCAAATCGCACGCGGATCTTTTGCCGTAGCCACATCATGGGATCAATTTGGTTGCGGATATACGGAAGTTGGCTAATCCCCGGCTGACGCAGGGCAGCCCCCAAGACTCGGTTGCTCGTGACTAAGGTGGCTTGCGTTTGACGATTCCTAAGGAGGGGATCATCCTCGCGCGTGTCAAAAATAATCCGCGGACGCTGCAAGGAGACTTGCAACCATGCCGTGGCTGTGTACTGGACGGGAATGGTGCGCCAGGCGAAAATCATGACGGCCACAGCTCCAATCGTCCCCAGCAAAAGAATCAGCCACCACCGCCGTCGTACCGCGTGGAAAACGTCAATCGGCTTCGGTGGCCCATGCAACGTCTCCCGTTGGATAGGCGTTGGCGTCATCATCGCCGCCGTTACGGCGGGCGAAAGTGCTGTTGGGTGAGAAACCCGTATCAACTCGGACATCATTCCATCTCAGGGCAATCGTCGTCTCTTTTCAAAGCGCAGGAATGTTTAACGTGCACACAGTTACCCCGTTCTACGACGCAGTGCCCCCGGCCTAATCTCACGGCAATCTTCAACCCCCTGCCCATACGTCCATTACCGTCCTTATCAACCGTATACCTCTCCCCATTTTGACTAAAAACCCCTCGAAATTCCACGCGCAGGGCAAAGACGCGCCAGCTAAAAAGCCTATCCCATAATCTCCCCTAACGCGTTCGGCGGGAGAGGGCTCGGGGGAGAAGGTGCCTCGAATCGCTGCCGGTTTTCTCAATCGATTCCGACATTCGCTTGCCCTCACCCCAACCCTCTTCCGGAGGGAGAGGGGGACTCTTTGGGATAAGTTCTAAATGGATCTCGGGCACAGGCGACGAAATCAGCTCAATATGCCAGAAAGTTTTCATCACAAAGTTGGCAGTTGCATGGACAAGCGATTTTTCGCCCTCATCAACCCGAATGGGTCCTACTCTCGAAGGCCCACATGCCAAATCAGTCAAGCAATTGGGATGGAATATCTTTGACGCCGCTGACGTAAATCATGCGCACGCTTTGCCAAGGAACAACGACCAAGCCACCCCCAAAAGCTGAACCCTCCACAACGAAAGCCGCATATTCGTGATCGTTCGAAGAAGCGCTGTACTTCGTTACCGTAAAGGCCTGGCCATCTACTAATTGGACCTTGACCACGCTACCCGCTGCGCGACCGTTCCAAAGCCGCTCAAATATCCGTGCTAAATGGCTGCCCTTAATCGATGTCGGCGATGAGATAGAACTCTCGGGCGTTCGACTATCGCCGGCCGATCGTGGCGAAAACAACTCCAAGTGGATGCCACTCTCCGGAACGATGGCCGAGTCCCCTAACCCAGTCCCTGTCGCCAGTTGGGGACCTGCCGAAGGCTCCGGAGCCACACTGAGCGGCACCGCCTCGTCTGCATCGTCGTCGGTCAGCTCCTCGATCACAGGAATGCGGAACCGGACACCACACTCGGGACACTGGCCGGGACGCCCCTGAAGATCTGCTGATCCAAAGAGCCGATGCCCGTTGGGACATAAGAACTGAATGCGGGTACGATCTCGTGAAAACGTGGCGTTCGAACCGGCGTCTTCGCCTTGAGCTGCCCGAATCTCCTCCAGCGTGGGAATCAGAAACTTCACACTGCACTTGGGACACTTGGCCGGTTTCCCTGCCCGATCTTCCGAGCAACGAATACGATGGCCGTTCGGACAAAGAAATTCGATCATGGCCGGCATCTCCACCCCTTGTTCAAAAAGTCTCCCGGTCAAGCCCTAACATAACCTTGCCAAATTGTTGCCATCACAATAAAAGGCCACGGCCTTTCACGTCGAACGGGTCTCTTCCCATTCTCCCGGGGAGGAAATACCATGACCTTTGCAAGCAAAATCCTCTCGTATTTAGTTTACCGCTTGCTCCTTGAAACGGAAATTGTCGAACTTTCGATTCTTGCCAATTCGTTTGAGCAAATAGCACAAATTAACCACCCAATAGAGGGATAACAAAAGGCGATATCTCGCTGGTTTTGAAGAAACCTTTCGCACCGGTCCACGTTTTTGCTAACGATGATTGTCAATCTGAACCATAAGCACCGCTCAGTCTTGCCAGCAGCGATCCATTTTATGTTACGATCTCTTGCCGCCCTTCTTGTTTTCCTCGGAGTCACCCGGCAGGTTTTTGCCCAACGTCAGATGGAAGACCTTGATCGGGGTCTGGTCGCCATCGACCGCGGTGATGGGACGGTAATGGTAAGCTGGCGGTTGCTTGCCGACGACCCCGATGATTTGGCCTTCCACGTGTATCGCCGCCAGGAAGATGGCACATGGATTCGCCTGACCGATTCTCCGCTTTTGGATCGAACCAATTTCGTCGATGAAGATCGTGATAGCCCCTGGCCTCGATTCTACCAAGTGCGAAATGTTATCTCAGGCAAAGAGACGGGCGAGACGGCAACCGTCGAGGTCGCGAAAGGCCAAACCCATTGGGTCATTCCTTTGCAGACCTTACCAGGCTACACACCCAACGATGCCAGTGTGGGAGATTTGAACGGCGATGGCCGCTATGAGCTTGTCCTCAAACAGGAGAAGCGGCCTCGCGATAACTCGCAACGCGGGCCCACAGGCCAGACGCTCCTGGAAGCTTACACCTTTGACGGTAAGTTTCTTTGGCGGATCAATCTTGGTCCCAACATCCGGGAAGGGGCCCATTATACGCCGTTCCTTGTGTACGACTTCGACGGCGATGGGCGCGCCGAGGTCGTTTGCCGCACCTCCGATGGCACGGTCGATGGTACGGGCCAAGTGATCGGCTCACCTTCAGCCAATCATCGCAATGCAGACGGTCTTGTTCTCACAGGGCCTGAATACTTGACTGTTTTTGAAGGTCACACCGGCAAGGCCGTTGTTTCGGTGCCGTATGTCCCGCCGCGGGGCGATGTCCGCGCATGGGGAGACGATTACGGCAATCGCTCCGACCGTTTTCTCACTTGTGTGGCCTATTTGGATGGCCGTCAACCTAGCGTAGTCATGTGTCGAGGCTATTACACCCGAACGGTGTTGGCCGCTTGGAACTACCGAGATGGCCAACTCTCCCTTGTGTGGGTTTTCGACAGCGACACAGATCCGCGGGAAAACCGCAAGTACCGTGGGCAGGGCAATCACAACCTTTCTGTGGCGGACGTCAACGGCGATGGTCGCGACGAAATCATTTACGGGGCCTGTGTCATTGGCCCGGATGGCCAGGGCTTATACAGCACCGAGTTGGGCCACGGGGACGCGATGCACGTGACGGACATCGACCCGCATCGGCCAGGGCTGGAAATCTTTTCCATTCACGAGCGTCCGTCACATCCCTTTGGGGCCAACCTCCGAGACGCGGCAACGGGGGAGATTATATGGGGGCTTGCAGCCCGAGATGTTAGTCGCGGCTTGGCCCTGGACATTGATCCCCGTCATCCCGGTTTGGAGTGTTGGGCAGTGGGGCCCGGCTTGAGAGGGCTTTTCAACTGTCGGGGGGAACAGATCGCCAACCGCGCGCCGGCGTCCTGCAATATGGGCGTCTGGTGGGATGGGGACCTGCTCCGCGAAGTGCTTGACCGAACCCAGATTCAGAAGTGGATTCCCGAGCGCGAAGCATGCGATGTCTTGTTCGACGCGGCCCGATATGGGTGCACCTGGAATAATGGCTCCAAAGCAAATCCCACTCTGTGTGCCGACATCTTTGGCGATTGGCGTGAAGAGGTCATTTGGCGCTCCGCTGATAACCGGAGTCTTCACATTTTCACAACACCCCTGCCAAGCGAGCATCGTTTGGTAACATTGATGCACGATCCTGTCTATCGGCTGGGAATTGCGTGGCAAAACGTGGGCTACAATCAACCAGCGCACCCTGGGTTCTATCTGGGCCACGGTATGACACCACCCCGGCGAGCAAAAATCGTGACACCCAAGGCGCTTGGCCAATCACCTGACCGGCCGCAAACAGATTGAAATCCTAACTCAGACACGGCGTGTCATATCTGATTATGGCATGGCACCGGCCAGCGCGGGCCACAATTTCCGGTAGCCCTTCCTAACAAAACGGCGAGAGAGGCGATCCTAGTGAGCGCAGATCCGGCATTCAGCACGTATTGCCAGCCGTCGAGACCTGAGGCTCGTCCCCAACCCCCGCCCGGTCACTTTGCCTCAATTACCTGCCACTCCAAGATGCCACCAGACCAGTTTGGCCGAAGTTGAACCTCTAAACGCAGTCCCTGGGTTTGGACCGGACCAAAGCTCGCTTCGCTCCACCCATCTTTGACAATTGGCAACTCGGATTGGCTTGTCACCGGGACCCATGCATCACCTTTGCGATAGAGAATCCGCCACGAGGCCGGGAGACGGCAATGCCCTCCTCGCGGTTCATCGTCAAACCAGTATACCCGCACACCCTGAAGCGCCACGGGCTTGTCCCATTCATATTCGACCCACTCCTGCGTCCCCCGGTGATCCCACCAGGTGAATCGCGGGATACTGTGGTCGTTCGAGTTCCGAGGTTCAATGCCGTCGTTGAGAGCTTCCACGGAATCATAAGACCAACAATGGGACGCGGAAGGGCGCGCTGCCTCCATGACTGTCGGGGAGTCCTCGGCAGTCAAGCTGGTCGGATCTACGGGACGATAAAGCCTTCCCTCCCAAGCAGGGTCCTCTGGATCGGGATACCGAGATTTACCTGCCTGCCGAATCCAAACGACCATCGGCCCAGGATCACGATGATCCCACAAATGATAAGGCACTGCCGTCAAACGTCGCCCGTCGGCAGCCGTGGCCCTAATCACCACAATCCCACCCAGCAAGTCCGGCCGAAATTCCGTCTCAAACTGTGGGTCTTTGGCCAAGATGGCCGTGCGAACGTCGAATCCGTTATCAACAGTCTCCAGACAATACACCAATGGTCCCCGCTGAATGGCCACCCGACCGCGATCGGCAACTACCTTGGGATGGGCCTCGATCCGTTCCACCGGCATCGCCAAGTCTAACGTCACCTTATCCCCCTTCTTCCACACCCTGCGAATGAGGTGATAGCCGCGGTCAAGCTTCGTCAAGTCAACAGGCGTCGGCCCCTCACTATTGACAGCCAGGCGGGCTTCGCGGCACCATCCTGGCACGCGCAGCCGCAAGGACCATTCCCTCTCCAATTCGGGAGTAACGGTCAGGACAATGCGGCCCTCCCAAGGATACCGCGTCTCCTGGGTAACTTTTACCACGTTATCCTCTTCAAGCTCTACCTCGGCCGTACTGCCCAAGTAAAGGTTAACGAACAATTCCGCAGGCTTTTCCCCGGTCGGTGGCCGCACAGCATACACATAACCCGGTACGGAGGGGATAAGCCTTACTACATTCGTTGGGCAACAGGCACAACCGAAAAACGGTTGCCGATGATGGTTTCCCCCCGAAGCAAGTGGATTGACGTAGAAGAAATGTTCCCCATCCAATGCCACACCGGAAAGAACGCCGTTATAAAGTGCCCTCTCTAGGACATCGGCGTATTGCGCGTCGCCATGCATCAACCCTAACCGATAGGCCCAAAAGACCAGCCCAATCGCGGCACATGTCTCGCAGTAAGCCGACTCATTGGGAAGCTCATACGGCTCGCCAAAGGCCTCGCCTTCATGGCGGGCACCAATTCCGCCCGTGATATACATTTTGCGCAGCGTGACATCCTTCCAAATGCGGTCCATAGCAGCGATCAGTTCGGGATCTCCCGTGTAGGCCGCGACATCGGCGACGCCCGAGTACAAATACATGGCCCGCACGGCATGTCCTACAATTTCGCTCTGCTGCCGCACGGGCAGATGGTCCTGGCAGTAAGGGCCATACGACGGCCGATGGGTCGTGTTACCGCGTTCGTCGATGAAAAATTTCGCCAGATCGAAATAACGTTTTTCTCCTGTTACCTCGTAAAGCTTGACGAGGGCCAACTCAATCTCTTCATGTCCCGGAACACCGTACCTCTTGCCCTCTCCAAAAATACTGTCGATATGATCGGCCAGTTTGATGGCGACATCGAGAAACGTGCGTTTGCCTGTGGCGCGGTAGTGTGCCACGGCCGCTTCAAAAAGGTGTCCGGCGCAGTATAGTTCGTGTTTTACGGGAAGGTCCGTCCATCGGTCATTGAGATTAGTTAAGGTGTAATACGTGTTAAGGTACCCATCCGGGCGCTGTGCCGCGGCGATAAGTCCGATAATGCGATCAACCTGGCTGGCCAAATCGGCGTCAAATTGTTGAGCCAGGGCATAGGAAGCCCCTTCCAGGACTTTGTAAACATCAGAGTCGTTGAAATAGATTCCTTCAAACTTACCCTCCATCAAACCAGCGGCCTTGGCAAAATTGGAAATCCGCCCCGTATCCTCGCACCATTTCAAGTTGTGGGGGATGGATCGCTCTCGATTGGTCTTAATGCGTACCGCCCAAAACGTGTCTTCCGCATGGACCCGTGTGAAGGGAACGATTGTCAGCCGACGTGGTTGTGCTGACTCGGCCCCAACGGCTCCCCCACAAATTGCGGCGAGTACCATCAGATAACCCACACTAACGAGAAAAACGTTACGTTTTTTCATTTCGGCGACTCTCTCCTCTGCAATGCCGACTTTCTAAGTTGCTCGCAACCGAACTGACTATAAAACCAATGATCCTATTACGTTCCTCACCGTACGACCTATGTCTGATGCCATCATTTGCCGCCGTATTCTAGTACCTGCCCTTCGTTGAGCAGTCGTTCTCGCAGCGCGGCATACGGCACATCCTGAACAGCGATGCCCTGTTTGATGGCGAGGTCCGCTGCGGCTGCGGCCGACTGACCAAGGATCATAAACACGGGCTCCATGCGGATTGATCCATAAGCCACATGTGTAGCCGAGACGCACACGGGCACGAGCAGATTCTCACAGTCTTCCTTCTTGGGGACAAGCGAGCCGTAGGCAATGGCATACGGTTTGGGAGTGGGCACACCAATGTCGCCCTCGTTCTGAACGTAGCCCTCCGGCGTGATGTAGCGCTGCACGTTGTGGCTATCGATGGTGTAAGAACCCATTCCCACCGAGTCGGGTGTCGTCTTTTTGCCTAGCAGGTCGTGTTCCGTCATCACGTACATGCCCACCATTCGGCGAGCTTCCCGAATGTAAAGCTGATAGGGCCAGTGGCCATTGTCCACAAATTCGTCCTTCGCAAGTCCCCACCTGTTCATCTCCTCTTGAACGTCTCGGGGCACCCGCGGATCGTTGGCGATAAAGTAGAACCAGCCTTTCTGATATGTCTCGTGCTCTTTGATAATCTCCCGTCGCCGCTCATAGGTTGCTTCGGGATAGTCGTAATTGTAACCAATGTTATCGGTGCTCATTGGCCCATGGTTATTCGTATCCGTCTTGCGGTTCGGGATAGGATCGAACTTATGGAAGGTCTCTCGCCACCCGGCCTCGAAAATCCGCAACAATAATTCGTACTGTTTAGGATCGTAGCCCTCGGGTTTAGGGAATGGGACACGATTTTCCGGCACATCCGTCAGGCATAATCGGAAACAATATGCCTGGACACGATGATCGCCCTGACCGTATTCGCCGGGCGGTTCCGTGCT
>JAKPII010000284.1 GCA_029549885.1 Planctomycetota bacterium | reverse complement strand
TGGAAGGCCATCCGACGGGACTGCTACAAGTCGCTCGATGGGCCCTTAATGCTGTTCAACCTGGAGAATGATCCGGGAGAAACGCGGGATGTCTCATCGGAACATCCTGAACTTGTGCAGAAAGCTGAGTTGATCATCAAGACAGAACATCGTGATTCCCCATTCTGGGATTTTCCCACAAAGCGGCGTGGTCCTCCCAAAACGCTTGACCTGCAAACTACCCAGTGACGGTTAAAGCGTTGAGGCCTGATCGGGGTGACGGGCCGGTTCATGGGAAGTGCTTTTGCGTGAATGCCGTGAGTATATCAGTCAACTAGGGTTTCCCACAAAACCGTGATGATACGTGCTGTCCTCCGCAAGGCGGTTCGTGATGGGCTGCCGCAACTCGTTGTGAGTTGCGTCCTGCTGTTTCTTTTTTCCTGGCTGTTCGTATGGCTGACCAGTCTTATCAATGTAGGTCTTTGGGCAACGTTCTTCGACATGCTACCGGCGTTTGTGCAAAAACTGATGCCGGTTTCGCCAAAGATTCTGATAACGCCCACAGGTCGCGTGAGTTTTTTGTTCGTTCACATTGTCCCGCTACTCATCATTATTGGGTGGTCCATTGGGCGCGCATCTCAGATTGTCAGTGGGGAGATTGCTTCAGGGCGGTATGAAGTCTTGTTGACACTGCCCGTTCACCGCTACCTTTGGGTCGTTGTACCGGCCGTGGTGATTTCGCTGGGGGCCATCCTCATGGCAGGAAGCATGCGGCTTGGCCTGTGGGTTGCAACGATGACGGTGCGACTACCGGAGAGACTCCCGCTTGCGCAGTTTACTCCTGGGCTGGTCAATGTGGCGGCACTCTCTATTGCGCTTTCCGGAATTACGGCGGCGGTTTCGGCCTTTCTCTCCAACCGTTGGAACACGATCGGCATAGCCGCCGTGATCCTGATGGTTTCCATGATCGTTAAGCTGGTTGCCCGTCTTTGGGCCCCTGGCGATTGGATGAAGTACTTGTCGTTCTTGACCCTCTTCGAACCCCAAGAGTTAATCTTTGCCGGCGGGGCCACAGGAGTGGTGATTGGCTATAACGCGGGACTTATCGCCATTGGCGTGGTGGGCTTTGTAGTCGCCGCCGCGGCTTTAAGTTTACGCGACATTCCCGTTTCTCGCTAGGATGAGGTTGCTTTTGCGGGGTCACGTTCTCCCGGTTTGGGTAAGCTGTACACGATGCGTCGCCATATCTGAAGGGACGCGCGCCGTGGCGTCGGCTGGTTAGCGATCGATGTCGTTCCGTGTACGGTGGCCCCGACAGTGCGTGACCCTGTATTGTGGCGTATGATTTTCAGCGCCCTAAATGGCCGTTCATCACTCGTTAAGATAGGACGGTGTCCATTTGGCGATGTTTTCGCAGTATAGATGCCGCCAGGTGGTCGCAGTCTATGGCGACTGTTATAATGTCGGTCACGGGCTAGGATAACGGCTCATCACGCGACGAGTTTTAAACCGGAGGAAAAAGCACCATGTCCGATATCACTTCAGGCCTTGTAGCTCAGGTCCCTTGGTGGAGTATTTGGCTTATCGTGGGAATCATTGGGGGCGTTATCCTCATCACATTTGTCATTGTTGTGCTGGCCTACGGGGCGTTGTGGTTCCAGGCATACATGTCGAGTGCCCGGGTTAGCATGTGGAGCTTGATCGGGATGAGCTTTCGTCAGGTCAATGCCCGGCTGATTGTCCAGGCGAAGATTATGGCGGTTCAGGCAGGTTTGGGCAATGAGCGAGAGACGGGGATTTCCACGCGGCGGCTGGAGGCCCACTATTTGGCGGGGGGAAATGTGATGAATGTCATCAAGGCCCTCATCGCCGCCCATCGTGCCCAAATGCATTTGACGTTCGATCAGGCGGCAGCCATTGATTTGGCAGGCCGTGACGTTCTAGATGCAGTACGCACGAGCATCTACCCCAAGGTGATCGATTGTCCCGATCCGCGAAGTGGGCGTACGATGCTTAGTGCGATTGCAAAGAACGGTGTGGAGTTAAAAGTCCGTGCTCGGGTAACTGTTCGAACAAAGATGGAGACGCTTATTGGGGGTGCTACGGAAGAGACCGTTATCGCCCGTGTGGGTGAAGGGATCATTACGGCCATCGGCTCGGCCGAGACGCACCTGGAAGTTTTGGAGCATCCCGATCGCATTTCCAAGGCAGTCTTGGAACGTGGCCTAGATCAGCAAACGGCGTTTCAAATTGTGTCCATTGACATCGCCGACATTGTCGTCGGCCAGAACATCGGGGCACGACTGCAGTATGACCAAGCCGAGGCCGATACCCGTGTAGCCCGAGCAAAAGCTGAAGAGCGACGAGCACTGGCCATGGCTCGAAGTCAGGAAATGAAGGCCCAAGTTGCCTACAATCGCGCCCAGGTCATCTTGGCGGAGGCTCAGGTGCCGATAGCTATGGCCAAGGCCATTCGAGAGGGAAAATTTGAATTGATCCCCCAGCGAAATTGAAGGCTGTGAAATAGGTTTTCCCATTCCTCCGGTGTTTGCGAAAAACGCCGCACGGTTTGGCCCGCGCGGCGTTTGCTTTTTGATCACGTGATCAGGCGGAAGGTGTGATCAAATAGGCGTTCCGACAAAAGACGTGAGCGCCTTCATATAATTGCCACGTTCAAACACCGTGGGATTGGGATTGTTCTTGTGGCTCATGCTGCCCTTCATTTGTTCAATCGACTCGTAGCCCTTTTCTGCCATCCATTCTTGAATCTGGTTCAAAAAGTTAGTGATTGAGCCGAACCCCTGCTTATACAGGGCAGAAACCAGCATGACTACGTCCGCCCCGGCGAGAATGGACTTCAAAACCGCGTTGGCCGAATGGACACCGCTCGTTAGCGCCAAGGAAGCATTAATACGGCCATAGAGGATGGCAATCCAACGAAGTGGTAGCAATAGTTCGAACTCGGTGCTCAGAACAAGGTGAGGTTTTGTTTCTAGCGTTTCTAAGTGAATATCCGGCTGGAGGAATCGATTAAAGAGGACCACTCCCTTCGCACCCGAGTTGACCACCTGTTGGACGAAATGGCCGACGGAGCTGAAATAAGGGCCGATTTTCACGGCGACGGGAATGGAAACGGACGATGCCACGGCTTTAACCAGGTGACAATACTGGGACTCCACGTTGCTGGCCGACTGATTCAAATCGGCGGCCACAGAGTAGATGTTTAACTCAACGGCATCGGCTCCGGCTTCCTCGAACAGTTTGGCGTAACGAATCCAGGCCCCTTCCGTGGTGCCATTCAGGCTGGCGATGACAGGGATCGACAAGCTTTTCTTGGCCTCCCGAATCCTATCCAAGTACTCGTCCGTTCCCAGGCGATACTGCTCAGGTTCGGGAAAATAGCTCAAGGCTTCTGCAAAGCTGTCGGTACCGAACTCGTGGACCTTGGCAAGATTCTCTTCTTCCGCCAAAATCTGCTCTTCGAACAGCGATGGGAGAACGATTGCCGCCGCACCGGCGTCTTCCAATCTCTTCTGGTTATCGAGCGACTCCGTAAGAGGAGATGCCCCCACGACAATAGGGTTCTTTAATTTTAGACCGAGATAACTCGTGCGCAAATCAACAGACATACTCTGATCCTCCCAGAGGCCTCTTCCTAAGTTTCATCACTGACCATCACCACCTTCGGGCTTTGCACCGGCGCGTGCCAAGGCCGAACTCAGGTTGTCGTACAACGCATATCGGAAGTTAATGTCCTCTTGCCCTAATTGGAAGAGCGTCTCGGCCCGTTCTGGCTTGGACCGACTCAAGATGGCGAAGCGTGCCTGTTTCAACGCGAAATCTTTGAACGCTCCCTTAGGCGGTCGGCTGTCCACGTGCAAAGGCTGTTCCTTGTCACGAGGATCATAATGGTAGAGTGGCCAATATCCGCAAGCGACGGCCTCTTTTTGGTATTCCATGCCCTTGACCATATCGATGCCCCAGCCGATGCAGTGCGAAAAAGCGATAATCAACGACGGGCCTCGATAAGATTCCGCCGCGCGGATGACCTTGATGGCATGCAGGGGATTGGCGCCCAACGAGATTTGACCCACGAACACGTTGCCGTAGGACATGGCCATCAAACCAAGGTCCTTCTTTCGCCCCTGTTTTCCTGCGGCGGCAAACTTGGCCACTGCCCCGCGGAAGGTGGCTTTCGACGCCTGGCCGCCCGTGTTGGAATAAACCTCGGTATCTAAGACAAGCAGGTTAATGTCCCGCCCGGACGCTAAGACGTGGTCTAATCCACCAAAACCGATATCATAGGCCCAACCATCCCCACCAAAGCTCCAAATACTTCGGCGGATGAGATAGTCAGCGGAGGCGAGGAGATTCGCGGCGTCATCTCCAGGGATGGTTGCCAGTTTCTTCTTCAATTCGGCGACGAGCTGGCGTTGCTTCGCGATCTGCTCATCAGTTTCCTGGACATTATTGAGCAACTCGGTAACAAGCGTATCCCCAATCTGCGGGGCCAATTTCTTGAGAAGTCCTGTGGCGTATTCGATTTGCTGGTCCACAGCCAATCGCATTCCGAAGCCAAATTCGGCTGCGTCTTCAAAGAGAGAGTTGTTCCAGGTGGGGCCTTTGCCCTCGGCATTGGTTGTGTACGGGGTGCACGGCAAGTTTCCACCATAAATCGACGAACAGCCAGTGGCGTTGGCGATCATCATGCGATCGCCGAAGAATTGCGTGATCAGTTTGACATACGGTGTCTCGCCGCAACCGGCGCAAGCTCCTGAGAACTCGAACAACGGGAGTAAGAGCTGCGACCCCTTGACCGTATCGACGGCCACCTTGGAACGATCGAGATCCGGAATCTTGAGGAAGAAATCGAAACAAGCTCGTTCGCGATCGAGATGGTCCAGCTTAAAGCACATATCGATGGCCTTGTGCTTGGCCACTTCTTTGTCGCGAACCGGACACACCTCGACACACAATCCACAGCCGGTGCAATCGTCCGGTGCCACCTGAACAGTCACGTGATAGCCCGGATACTCTTTGCCTCGCCACGGTGCGGACTTGAATCCTTCCGGTGCGTTGGCCAGAACGGCGGGATCATATGCCTTCATGCGAATAGCCGCATGTGGGCAAACGAGGGAACACAAACCACACTGGATGCAAATCTTGGGGTCCCAAATGGGAATTTCCAGGGCAATTGAACGTTTTTCGTACTTTGTGGTGCCTGTCGGGAAGGTGCCATCAACGGGCAGCGCGCTGACAGGCAAATCGTCCCCACGGTAAGCAATCATCGGCCCCAGAACGTTCTTCACAAATGGTGGCGCATCTTCGGGCACCGGCGGGACCATGTGGATATTGGACGTGACCCGATCTGGTACTTTCACTTCCCGCAGTGATTCAAGGGCCTTGTCAACGGCGGCAAAGTTCTTTTCGATAATTGCCGACCCGCCCTTTTTGCCGTAGGACTTGACGATCTGATCCTTGATCTCTTTGATGGCCTGTTCGACTGGAATGACGTTGGCCAAGGCGAAGAAACACGTCTGCATCACGGTGTTGATGCGCACACCCAGGCCCGTCTCCTTCGCCACACGATAAGCATCTACGACGTAAAACTTTAGTTTCTTGTCGATAATCTGCTTTTGTACCTCTGCCGGGAGATGGTCCCAAACCTCTTCTGCGGGGAACGGGGAATTGAGCAGGAATGTGGCCCCTTCCTCCGCGGCCGACAGCATGTCGATTCGTTCCAGGAAATGAAATTGATGGCACGCGATAAAGTTGGCCTTGTTGATCAGGTAGGACCCCTTAATCGGCCGTGGGCTAAAGCGCACGTGGGAAATCGTCATCGACCCGGCTTTCCGGGAGTCGTAAACGAAATACCCTTGGGCGTAAAACGGAGTGTTCTCGCCAATGATTTTCACAGAACTACGATTTGCAGAAACGGTCCCATCGCTTCCCAGCCCGTAGAATAACGCCCGGACCACATCGGGCCGTTCTATGGAGAAGGTTGGGTCATAGCTCAAGCTTAGATGGGTGACATCGTCATTAATGCCAACGGTGATGCGCCGCTTGGGCTGAGGCTTTTTCAATTCCTCAAACACGGCCAGGGCCATCGCAGGATTGAACTCCTTCGACGAGAGGCCATACCGACCACCAATAATCAGCGGCAACTCGGTTCCCAGGGCGTGATCCCGCCACCGTTCGTTAATTGCGGCCACGACGTCCAAGAATAGTGGCTCACCCAAGGCACCCGGCTCCTTGGTTCGGTCCATCACAGCGATCCGTTTGACAGTTTTAGGAAGCACTCGGACGAGTGCGTCGGCATCGAACGGGCGATAAAGGCGAACTTTCACCATGCCCACCTTTTCCCCGCGTTCCACTAAGTAATCAACAGCTTCCTCCACCACCCCGGTTCCAGAAGCCATAATGACGACGACCCGGTCTGCGTCCGGCGCCCCGACATAATCAAAGAGGTGATACTGTCGGCCAAAGAGCTTGGCGAACTTGTCCATTGCCTTTTGGACGATCGCCGGCGTCTTGTCATAAAAGGGATTACAGGCCTCTCTTGCCTGGAAAAAGACGTCTGGGTTTTGAGCCGTACCCCTGAGGACGGGCTTTTCGGGCGACATTGCTCGTTCGCGGTGGGCCCGGACCAATTCCATGTCGATCATGGCCCGGACGTCATCGTCCGAAAGTTGTTCGATTTTGGCTACCTCGTGGGAGGTCCGAAATCCGTCATAGAAGTGGATAAAGGGTACCCGCGATTCAAGCGTGGCGGCGTAAGCAATAAGCGCCAAATCTTGCGCTTCCTGGACAGAGGCCGAGGCTAACAAGGCCCAGCCGGTACTGCGACAGGCCATGACGTCGCTGTGATCACCGAAGATGGAAAGGGCATGGGTGGCCACCGTCCGTGCTGTGACATGAAAGACGCTGGGTGTTAGTTCCCCGGCGATCTTGAACAAATTGGGAATCATCAGCAGGAGCCCCTGGGACGCTGTAAACGTCGAAGAGAGAGCTCCGCCCTGGAGTGCACCATGGACGGCCCCGGCAGCACCCGCCTCGCTTTGCATCTCGATCACGAGCGGAACAGCACCGAAGATATTCTTTCGCCCTGCTGCGGCCCAAGCATCAGGTAATTCGCCAAGGCTCGAGGATGGCGTGATGGGATAGATCGCCATCACTTCCGAGCAAAGATGTGCAATATTCGCTGCCGCTTCATTGCCCTCCACAGTCACGAAGCGTTGCTGTGTCACGGCTAAGTCTCCTTCAAAAAAACGCCTGTCACATATTCGTAATCATCGGCAGCCGCACTCATTCACTCAGCCCAAGGTCAGGACGAACGCGGTCAACCGACGTGTCAAACTTCACTCCGTAATTCTCGTACCCAACAGTGACAAAAGTCCGCTTACAAGAATTGATATACGCACCCACCGACTAGGATGGTTCGCCGTACCCAAAGCCGCAGACCCACTCGTCCCGGCTATATTAACCCGATAGCCTAACGCTTTTCCAGGCCATTCGCAAGTCGTGCAGTAACAGAATGATTCGTATTTGGAGCCTATCCCAAAACTCCCTCTCCCTCTGGGAGAGGGTTGGGGTGAGGGCAAGCGACCGTTGGAGTCGATCGAAAAAACCGGTAGCGATCGGAGCCACCCTTACCGCCAGCCCCTCTCCCGCCGAACGGGCGAGGAGAGGTTGGGGGATAGGCTCTTAGCAGTTACTGGTGAACAGTGTCGCCAGAGATTCATTCCGGCCGACAACAGTTCTTTGGAACCGTTGCGAGATGCTCTTTTTGGTTTTCTCCCCTCATGGAACGGGCGTTTATTCTCTCTGACAGATCTTGGCAGATTCTAGCGGTGGGTAGACTTTCGGCGACATCGCCATAAAATGACATCGGTAGTTGTCGTAAATAAGTCTCAACCAGTTGGTGCCGTATCCAAACGACGATTCGAGGTGAAGCCATGTCGCTATTGAAGACACTTGCAGGCATCGTTGTTGTCGCTGTGAATCTCGTTTCCCAAAAACTTGCCCCACGGGAACAGACGCCTGTTGAGCTCCGCGTCGGTGTTGTCGCCCCGGACTTTGAACTCCCGGGCAGTGACGGGAAAACCTACCGTCTGGCCGACTTTCGTGGCCAGAAGATCGTGGTCCTGGCCTGGTTTCCGAAAGCCTTTACGCCGGGATGTACCCGTGAGTGCCGCGTTTTTGCCGAGCGGGCCGACGAGTTCGCCAATTTACCTGTCGCATTTTTTACAGCCAGTGTCGATACACCTTCGGAAAACAAAAAATTTGCCGAGTCTGTCGGTGCTCGTTATCCCATTTTGAGTGACCCAGACCGAAAGGTCGCGCTGGCCTATGGGGTTGTTAGTTCACCGCGGGACTTCGCGCGTCGTTGGACATTTATTATCGGCCTCGATGGGAAGATTCTTCACATTGATAAGAACGTCAAGGTCGATACCCACGCCAGCGATGTTGCCCGGTGGATAAAAGAATACTTGAAGGCCAATCCCCCGGCAGGGGATTCAGGCAAACGGTGAATTTCACACCGGAACTCTTTCTGGGCGATCCACCTCTGGGTGCGTGTTGGCGAGATGAGCACGGGCCCATCATAAGCAGACTCCCCAGGTTGGACGCCCGGGGAGTCTGATGAACAGCAAACCACACGGATTGTGCGGATTGCCTCCAATATGGCTGCTTGCTACCCGTCTGCCAATTCTGTCACCTTTACCGCTTCAATAAGCGGAGCCAGTTCAGGTCCATCTCAAAATCGACGACCATCTGCTGGCTTGTGAAATCGACCTTCTTCCGCAAGAGCTGAACACCTTCGCACTGCTCAAGGTTAGCCTTGAGTGTTTGGAGCCGGCTATCTTGCGGATTCAGTTTAGCGGCGGTGGCGACCAAGTCGTCAACCTTGAGACATAGCTCGAAGGCCGGGGCCGTTTGATCGCCCTGAGACACGGCGTCATCAATGGCCCGTTTGATGACATCAACGGGGTTTTTGCCGATGGCCACGGCCGCATAGCCGTTGCTCGCTGTGAAGGCGACCTCAAGATCATCTCCTAAGACCGCCTTTTGCTCGGGGGAAAGCCTGTCGCCAAGGGCAATCCGCATAAGGTGGATGCTGGCGTCCCCATGTAGCGTGTGATCGGGGATGATCGTGACTCTCTCAAAGGCCTTGGGGGCGCGCTGCTGTGCCGATTCGACTACGTTACCCACCCAGGCCTCAAGGCCCGTGGAGTTTCCCACATACCCGCCAATCAACAGCGTTACTTGGTCCGGTTTGGTAACCAGTGTCACGATGCCATCGGCTTTGCCTTCACGTGCCCAATCGCCGAGAAGCCCCAAAAAATCGTGGGCCAGATTTTTGGCCACCTGTGCGTCCACGGAATTAGATATGCGACGCTCAATTTGCTTATCCCAGCGGCTCTGAATGAGGCTTCCAATCCGCTCGAGGTCTTCCTCGGATGGGGGTGGGAAGGTCACCGACCAAGCCATCGTCATGGCCGTGTCGTTCCAAAGCCGGATAGCAACCAGTGGGCTAGTAACAAGTCTTTCTTGGGCGAACTGTGCGGCCAAATCAGAACCTGCCTTGGCCGTCCATGTGCAGTTTCCCACGAGTTTCTTCTCATTTCGATCGATTCGATAGGACAAGATCACCTTCTCGGTTTGTTGAACCGCTTCCTTTGCAGTTTCAAGGAGCGGCCGAAGGACGCTTTGCCGAACCTCTTGAGAAACTTCAATTCTCGAGAGCATCGCGGCGAGCGCTTCTTGCCGTTCGAGCCAATTCCTAAAAACTCCCCTCAGCGACGCCAGTTCGCGGGGGTTGATGGCGATCGACACATCCATGGAAGAGTCGAATTCGGCCAGCCACATTGCGGGATCTCCCGATAGCGAGCTGAGGATTTCCGCGTTATGGCTTACGACGACCCAGGCATCGTAAAGCCTGACGTAGAGCTCTCGGTCTCGAACCTTCACGTGGTAAACGTTATCCGAGATCAATGTCGGTTCGCTGATCCAGTCCTTGGCGAAAGTATGAAGCTGATCCAAATTTGAGGTGGGAATGCACCCAACCAGGATGGGGTTGCCTTGTTCACCGACAAGACACGCCAAGCCCATCGGTCTGGTGGGATCAACACCGTTCTTCCCCACGGCGTCAAGGAGGCCCACAAGCATCTGGATTCTGACACTGCTTGGGTGCTCTTTGAGCATGTCCGCCAAAAACGCGGCGTTCTGCTGCCACTGGGCGAGAGGGGCTAGTCGCACAACGACGGCCGGTGCCCCAGCCAAGACGGGCAGGGCGCTGAAAACGACCGCCAGTCCGGCGATTAGGCCTAAGCTCTTGGTTAGCCACAAAGGTCGTTTCACTCTTGTCATTCCTCGTCTCCTCCTCCAATTGTGGACCCACGAACATCTACCTGTAACAACGCTGGCTACCAATACCCCTTTCAAAGAGTGGCTGGCCTACAGTTAAGGAGTCTCCACCTGAGAACTTTCCGCACGGGAGAGAACACCCCAAGGAAGTTGTTGGTGAAGAAGTTCCCCCGCCAGCCGAAGGTCATTGTCCAAATTGGCCCAACGCTGACGGTCGATTTCGCTGAGGGCGATTTGGACCTGCTGGATGGTGCGGTCAGGGGCCGAGACCAAATCCTCGATGGCCTCAGTAGGCGGTTTTCCGTGCACGAGGTTCACATCGCTCCCGCTGCCCTTTTCTTGCCGGGGCTCATTCAGGTTCTCCCCGGCTATTCCTGAAACCTCTATATGTTGGCGGTGAAACCATCCAGACCTTTGAACAACCTGCATCAGGATGGCTACGGTCACCACGCTCGCATACGTCGCCAAGACTACCCAGGCAATCTGCTTGAAGGAAAGCCGCGATTTACCGGAGGAAAACAAATGAGCGCGCTCAGCACCAGGTATGCCGACCTGGTTCAGAATCCGCCCGTAAAGGTCCTCCGAAAACGCGGGTCGTTCAGCCTCTGCTTCTCGTTTGAGAAGCTCGGCTAACGGCTCCCGTCTCAGATTCTGTTCGTCAATTCCATGATGGAGCGTCATGATTGACTCACCCTACTGATGATCCCAGGAGTTACCTTTTGTTTGCCCTATAAACTGGGTCAATTCGTGACTTCGATGCACCACGACAGCGGGTAACAAATTGTTTTCTAGGTAATGTGCCCGTTAGTGCCTTTCCGGTGAAACGGCCTCATCTTCGGAGACGGGCAACGTGTTAAACTTTGCATAAGCGCGTAATCGATGTACGAGTACCTTTCTTGCGCGACAGAGGATCGTTTTTACGGCACTTTCTGATTTTCCGATCACTGCCGCGATTTGTCGGATACTCAGTTCTTCCACATAAAATAGCCACACGGCGGTAAACTGGATCGGGCTCAATTCGGCCTGAACCGCATCCCACAAGCGGTGATTTTCTTCCGCATCCTCCAATAAAGAATCAACCTGAGTGATGCGGCTGCTCTTTTCGTTTTCCCCCACCGTGGAATACCGATGGCCTCGCATCCCGTTCAAAGCCACTCGGTAAGCGATGGTAAAAACCCACGGCCGAAAGGGTGCACCAACGCGATAATGCGACAGTTTTCGAAAGATGCGAAGGAACGTCTCCTGCGTTAAGTCCTCGGCATCTGTTGATGAACGACACTTCCGTTGCAAGAAATGCAGCACCGGCACTTGGTACCGGCGTACCAACTCGGCAAAACTGGCTAAGCAGCCCATTTGGGCTTGCTCGGCAAGTTGCTCATCGGTCAAAGATGTCAATGAGGCCAAGTGTGACATCTTGCTCGTCGAGTTATTGGCGGCACAGACACCTAGGTGCAATGACTTTTGTCACGCGGACCACGGTATTCGATGGTTCGCAACCGCCATTTGGGCATTTCTTCCATACTGTCCCAGTTTTCTAAACATTGCCTTGAAAACGTACGCAATTACGTGATTAAGGCAGTCCCCCAGATTTTTTACCTTCCGTAGCTACTTGAGATGCAATCTCCTTAAGGACCCGCAAGGCAGGTTCTGCTGGCATCGTCCAGACCATGGTGGTCTTGTTTTCGGAGGCAAAAACACGTATGAGCGTCAAACCCGCCACATATTCAGGCCGATCGGCATAATGTAGTTTCCCAATCGCAACGAGTCCGGTGAGCGCATCTTTTAGATCTAAAGCAATCTCTGCCCCCTCAACTTCAAAGGAACACTGAAGGAAGAACTGTCCTGACTGTTCCCCAACCATGGCCGATAATCGGCGACTGCGACGGAGCAGCGGCGACATAAAGGGGACTGATAGTTCTTGCAACTCATTGGCATGAATCTGCAAGTACGTACCCTTGCGAACGTTGAAAAAATCGGGCCTTTCCTGAGACGATTTTTGTTGGTACCGCTCGATGATCACCTCAACCGCCGTCGCATCTTTTCCGAGCACAAGATGGTCTTGGTCGAGAAAGCAGCCTGTGATCTCGCTGTTGTCGTTACGGTCTGTCCACTGGTGAAGGATAAGGCCTTTTGATTCTCGTCTTCGATACGTCGGCTCGCTCGCAATCAGACCCACCAATAAATCAGGATTCATCCGACAGTGAATGATCATGGCACCGAATTTGGGATCGAAGCGTGTCCCCAAAAAGGTCACGCCGTGAAGGTCTTTCTTCAAATTGAGGCCGGCCAGCGCGGCGATGGCTTCAATCTTGTGTCGCTCCGGATGCGCGTGCCAAAACTCGGAAAAAAGAGTGGCTGCAACCTTCGAATCACGGAGCTGGTCAATGTCAAAGTGAACAATCCATCGCCAGTTGTCCGGGACCTGTCCCCAGTCAAGTTCAGACGCCCAGGCCAGAGGCGTCCAGGCGATCCCGGCCACTCCAATTAGGGCGACAATGACCAAAAGTTTCAAGATGCGCATAATGTCAACTTTTTTGTGTGACTTTTAGCAGTCCGCCTGCAACTGTTTGCTCCTATCCAATATACACGCCGTGCACCTCGCAGGTGACAAACGATTTGACTTAGGTTTACCTCTGACAAGGGCAACCAGGCGGCAAGGTGCGCGGGACGTCCCGACTTGTTGCATATGAATCGCCACTGTTTGACAATGGCGGTGTCGTGAATCGGTTTGTTTTTTGGTCGTGTCTTGATCAACGTAAAGGAGCCAGTATGCCAAACCGAAGGCAATTCCTGGGCATGGGTTGTGGTCTTGCGATGAGTGGGCTTTTGGGCTCGGCGGGGACACTGCTTTGTCCGAAGCATGGATCGGCTTCCACAGGATCGGAAGGCGAAGAAACCATTCGGACAGATTTCCTCGACGGCTCATCAAAATCGGTGGCCTGGCTGGAGGAAATGGTAGGACCCTCACTTGGGCGACTTTTGACAAAAACGTCTCGAGAAATCCGCAGTTCGCCCTTTTCTGTAGGGCTGGAAACGCTCGACCGATCCATGTACGATCCCGAACGGGTTTATGATCCCTTGGGAAAATTAGGAGTCAAATGGGCAAGGCTGCAAACCGGCTGGGCACGAACCGAACAAATTGTTGGACAATATGATTTTGGCTGGCTCGATGCCGTCGTTGATGCCGTGGTTGGGCAAGGCGTAGCGCCATGGTTTAACGTGGGCTACGGCAACAAACTATATACCCCTGAGGCGCCCGACGCCTCGGCCGTGGGTTGGATTCCAATCTACAACGCGGACGCCCAGCAGGCCTGGTTGCGGTACGTTCGCGCGCTGGCCCAGCGATTCGGCGAACGGGTCAAACACTGGGAAATTTGGAATGAGCCGAATATCAAGAACTTTTGGAAACCGGGTGAGCCCTCCCCCGAGCTTTATGTCGAGTTTGTTGCCCAAACGGCCAAGGTCATTCGAGAGGTCATCCCGCAGGTGACCATCATCGGGGGTGCCTTGGCCGGGATGCCGACGGATTATTTGAAAAAGCTATTGTCCTGCGGTTTGGCCCAACATGTGGATAAGATTTCCTTCCACCCTTATCGGGCTATTCCTGAGGATGGCTACCGGGACACCCTGGAGACATGGAAGCAACTTTTGCAGAGCGCTGGCGAGAAGCGTCTCCAATTGTGGCAAGGGGAAAACGGTTGCCCTTCTCGACCGGGAAGCGCGGGGGCTTTGGCGCAGTTTCCTTGGAATGAGATCACACAGTGCAAATGGCTATTACGGCGCGTCCTCTATGACCGGGTTTTGGGACTGGAATTGACATCATATTTTCACATGGTCGATTTGATGCGGTACAACTGGGGCCAAGGACCGACGGATAAAGCAAATTGGAAAGGACTGCTGCGCGGTGAGGATTATTCGCCCAAGCCCGCCTATTTCGGCTATCAGCGAATCTGCACGCTTTTCGATGACGACGCACGACGTGACATAAGTCTAGATACCAGTGTTGAGGTCGTCGAGGAGAATAGGGCCGACCCCGCAAGTTCGCGGTCGTCCAAGGAAAAACGATTCATTCCACCGGCCGCTTTTGTTCGTAACAATTCTCCGATGTGGTGTTTCTGGTACGCCAGTGATTTGATCAAACCCGGCGAGATAACCTACCTGACCCTAACGATCCGGGAAAAAGCGCTTTCGAGCGGGGAATTGTTCTACCTGGACCTGCTAAGCGGTTGGATCTTCCGCTTGTCAAAACTTGAACGCCAGAATGACCAGTGCCATGTTCGAAGTATTCCCGTCGGGGATTATCCGGTGGTGATCGGAGCGCCGGGGGCTTTACAAGGTCTCGTTTCCTCGTGACCGTTGCCTCAGAAATGGTGAGGTGGAACGCCGAACCAAAGACGGGCACGGCTCCAAGACCAGGCTTGACGAGCGAGCGTCCTCGACGAGGTGATGTGGTCGCGGGAAACCGAACGGGATCATAGCACACTTTGTTCCCTTCCATTTGATGGAAGCAGCCAAAAAAGATAGGGACACAACCTGATGAGGCTGTGTCCCTTTCTCGTCGTTGTACGAAATCAGGCTGCTGCCGGTTGCCTCCCCAGCGTCGAAATCAGCCGCCAGCGGGAGGCGGCGTGGTTTCCGCTGGGGCGGGAGGGGCTACGGGAGCCTTCTTCGCCGCCGGCTTCTTGGCCGGTTTTTTGGCCGGCTTCTTCGCGACCTTCTTAGCGGCTTTCTTCACCGCCTTCTTTGCCGGCTTCTTGGCTGCTTTCTTTGCCGGCTTCTTCGCAGCCTTCTTGGCGGCTTTCTTTGCCGCCTTCTTCACAACTTGCTTGGCCACCTTCAAAACCTCCTTACTGAAGGACACCCTGGGAGCCGTTGTGGAAGACATATGCCACGTAACTGATCCACAACGCGCACCCTATCACAACACCAACTACCACGTGCCGGTTTCCGCACCTAAGCGGATTGCACCTAAGTCAACGTCCGTCTTTGCTTGCTTAGCTGCTGCCGCGTTTTTCACAGCAGCAGCCTAAAAATATGTTAACGTTTTCTTTCAAAAGTGCAAGTTGAATCTCAAGCTCAAATGGGCAAATTGATCGGGTGATCAGATGCCCATTGTCTTCATCCGTCCGTGGCAGTGCTATACAGCGTTCGCTTTAAGCCGGGATTTCTATCCAGCGGCCCTCGCGGGCACTCTGGAGCACTGCGTCACAAACGCGCTGTGTCCGCAGTGCCGACCGCATATCCGGCTGGAACTTTGGTCCGCCTTCCAGCGACGCGAGAAAATCGGCAAACGAATTCGTAAATGTGTGTTCGTAGCCAATCGTACATCCGGGAACCCACCAGTGCTTCATATAGGGATGCTCACTGTGGGTCACATGGATTCTTTGCCAGCCTGTCAAATGATCTTCGATCTTCTTTCCGGTTTCTGGGTCGGCATAGCGGAAGAACTGCAAAATGTGCGGATCTTCCAGGTCAAAGAACACAGAACCAAGTTCTCCGTTCAACTCAAAGGTATTGTAGTTCTTGCGACCCCGAGCATACCGCGTGCTCTCGAAAGTGCCGAGTGACCCATTTTCGAAGACAGCCAGGAACATGCAGGCATCGTCGATGTTCACCTTTTCGACTTTGCCCGTTTCGGCATGCACCCGTTCCTTCACGAAGGTCTCGGTATAGGCAACAACCTTCTTGATCGGGCCATTGAGCCACTCAGCCGTATCGATCGAGTGTGCAAGCAAGTCGCCGGTCACGCCCGACCCAGCAATGCGAGCATCGAGTCGCCAAAGGGCCAAACCGCCCTGCGGGACCTTTGTGGAGATCGTGTAATCCTGGTTATAGGTCGCCCGATAGTGGAAAGGCCGCCCGATACGGCCTTCTTCAATAATTTGCTTCGCCAAGGCAATCGCTGGGACGCGGCGGTAATTGAAGGAGACCATATTTGGGACGCCAGCCTTCTCAACGGCCGCGACCATCTCCTCGGCTTGCTGGGCATTCATAGCCAGTGGCTTCTCACAGACGATAATCTTACCAGCCTGGGCCGCCGCTATAACGCAGTCATAGTGCATGTGGTTGGGTACGCACACATCGACGAGGTCAATGTCGGGTCGTTCTATCAACCGCCGCCAGTCGGTTTCGATCGACTCGTAGCCCCAGCGTTTGGCAAAGGTCTCTAATTGCTGACGGTCTTCCTCCCGGCCATAGCAGGCTTTCAAAACGGGCTTGTATTCTCGATCAAAGAAATGGGATACCTGGAGCCAGGCGTTCGAATGAGCCCTGCCCATGAACCCACAACCCAACATGCCGATCCGAAGTTCCTTTGCCATGATTCGTTCTCCTTTACCAAGTGACTCGTGATATACCGATATGCCCAACAAAAATCCGGTAAAACAACATCACGCGGCTTCTTCTTCATACCAACCGTGCTGATCGCGCACCTGGATCATCACCCGCAAGATGTCATTCCAGGTTTGAGGATTCATCATAACCGCATTGGGAAACATACAACCATCCCAGCAGATATGTCGCATCCGTTTCGTTACATTACCGTTTTCATCTCTTAGCCAGAACCCTGCTGCCCGGGGGATGTCCAATTTTCCATTGGGATCAGTCGCCAAACAATGCCGACCGGTCTTATCGTGTGAACCCGATCCATGGACCGTCGCATCATTTTGGGCAATATGTAGGTCGATTGTCCAGGGGCGCAGCGCATCCGTTAACTGCTTATACGCGGCGTAAAACCGTTCCGAATCCTTCCAGTCGAAATCTTGGGGCAGGATAGCGTCTTCGGGCGCGTTGTAACCGAGAAGGTACAACAGTGTGTGGGCCATATCGGCCTGAAAGCCCAGCACGTTGGGACGATCCACCATTTCCAGAAGCTGGATCATCCGACGCCAACTGTGCATGCCACCCCAACAGATTTCGCCCTCTGCGGCCAGTTTTTCGCCATGATCGGCCGCGATATCGCAGGCCTGGCGAAATGTCTCCGCAATCCGCCGCTGATTGGCCTCGGGGTCACTCAGCCAATCGCTGACACTGCAAGCCGAATCAATCCGCACACACCCGTAAGGGCGAACGCCCAGCTCTCGCAAGACCATGGCCACCCGACAACCTTTGCGGACCTGATCGAGGAACTTTCGACGTTCGCTCTCGTCCCCCATGGCGGAACCACCACCTGTCGGGGGCCAAATAGGTGCAACGACAGTTCCGATCTTCAGGTTTCGTTTTGTCGCCTTGTCCGCCAGTTGCTTGATGGCATCATCGCTCTTGACCGTGGAGTCGATATCGATATGCGGTAAATAGAGGAAGAGATCGAATCCCTCAAACTTGATCCCATCGACCTCCGCGGCTGCCGTCAAGTCCAGCATCGTGTCGAGATCGATGGGAGGTTCGCCACCATCGCCCTTTCCAACGACCCCTGGCCAGGCTGCGTTGTGCAGTTTAGGAAAGTTGTTACGCGTTGCCATCGCTCGCCGTCCTTTCTTTGCTCCAGGTAATCACCGGGATCTCTCATGACCATCGGCGTACTTTCCTTTTGGTCAAGTCGCGTACGATTCTAAGCCTTCCTACGAAAGGTTACAAGTCACCGCAATTGACTTTTGCGATTCCAGAGTGTCGAATACTAATAAGGGGAAGGCAAAGCCGCTGAAGATGGTTTCCGGGCTTTTCCAACGGGCCAGCACGACTCTTGAGTGATAGGAGACATACCACATGGCTCAAGGTTTGATAGGCCCGTTACACACAGCGTCCCTAAATCTCAACCGGCGAGGCTCTTTCATGAAAAGACGATCCGGTTTCACCCTCGTAGAAATCTTGGTTGCCACAGCGATTTCGCTCATTATGCTAGGAGCTGTGGTAGCGGTCTTTGCCTCGGTCATGCAAAGTATCAATCAAGCGAGGGCTGTTCTGGAAACGTCAGATCGGCTGCGATCGGCGGCGGAGCTGCTTCGGGCGGACCTCAAAGGGTTGACCGTGATCCCCGTGCCACCGCGCGACCCGGCAAATAACGAGGGGTATTTCGAATACACGGAAGGGCCGATTGGGCAA
This sequence comes from Planctomycetota bacterium, assembly GCA_029549885.1. Lineage (GTDB taxonomy): Bacteria > Planctomycetota > Planctomycetia > Pirellulales > Thermoguttaceae > Thermogutta. The sequence goes on along the minus strand of JAKPII010000284.1, from coordinate 1,057 downwards.
AATGGTCAGATCCGACCATTTGCGGGGGCCCATCCCTTGGCCGTTGTGAATCTTGATGACTTGGACGCCGCCGGAAACCCCTACCAAGATTCGACCGTTGGCGATAACGATGATATTCTCATGTTCACCACGCGTTCCACCGGCCGACCATTTGTGGGGCGTTGTTTGGTGAGTGGCCAGCCCACGACTATTGAATCGGATGTCGCCGAAGTTGCCTGGTTCGTCCGCGGAAACCGTTTGTATCGCCGGTTGCGAATTGTCGCCCCTAAAGCGATGGCGCTATGTGATGTCAACGCAAATGGACGTCTTGATCCCGCAGAATGGATCCCTGCTAACGATACCGGAGCCGTGAATTTCAACCGCTATTACGATGTGGCGGTCCATTTCGACAGGAATGCCGGCGGTTGGGTCTTTTCCACGCTGGGCGATCTCACAAAACCCGAGAATCGTTACGCCCACTTGATAGGTGATCCATTGAATCCTGCAAGCTTTCCATTCCATCCCCACCGGGCGGGATGGCAGCCCTTGGGTTTGCCAACGTTAGCGGAAAGTGCTTCCGCAGGGGCGGCGACGACGTGGCTAACGAGGGGCCTATTGCCGGCTCTCAGCTTAACATCATTGGCGGCACCTCTGGATAAGTGGGACCTCTGGACGAATCCCTATCCCGTTGCGGAGGTGGATCCCCAGACAGGGCTTTTGCGAACGGTCGGGCAACTTTACCGCGAGTCGGAAGACCTTGTCTTAACGAACGTCGTGGCTTTTGACGTGAAGATCTGGGATCCCACGGCGCCGATCGGTGCGGTGCAGACGGGAGGTGTCGTCCGCCCGGGCGATCTAGGCTTTTCCCTGGCATCCACAGCGGTGGGGCGGGGGGCTTATGTCGATTTGGCGTATGCCCCGACAACAAATCCTTCTGTATTCTCGGGTGTCCCGCTTGCTAAGACGCGGTTGGCGTCGGCGGGCTTGGCGGTTTACGATACCTGGAGTTCCCATTACGAAAAAGATGGGATTGATCAGGATGGAGTCGGTGGTGTTGACACGGGCACCGACGGTTTTG
>JAKPII010000277.1 GCA_029549885.1 Planctomycetota bacterium | reverse complement strand
CTCCTCGATTTTTACCGGAAGTTCATTCGCAAATTGCAACTGATGCAGTCTTTAGGGGCTGCCGAATCAACAGACGATCTCCAAACGGCTTTGCAACGCGCGGAAAAGCACCTGAAATGGCTGGAGAAGATTTCGACCCTTCAAGTTGAGCTGGGAACCGATGCCTGGGCGTAGGCCATGGCCCCGACTCCGCTTGGCTTTGTGGAGTCCAGGCGAGTCGCCGCCGACAAAACAGGGCGAATCACACCTTGTGCGGCGGGGACTTCATTTTCTGCGGCCGGCCTGACGCGCCTCGTTTCACGATCCCATTTTCTGCTGGATTTTCGCCCAGGTGTCCTTGAGGGTGACGGTCCGGTTAAAGACCAGTTTCTCTGGCGTGCTGTCCGGATCGACACAGAAGTACCCCAATCGCTCGAACTGATACCGTGACCCGACAGGGGCCCCCGCGAGGCTCTGCTCCAGTTTTGCGTTGGGAATGATCTCCAGCGAGTTGGGATTCAAATTAGCCCGCCAATCGAGACCCTCGGGCACGTCATCGGGATCGGGCTTGGTAAAGAGGTAATCGTACAGACGGACTTCCGCCTCGATGCAATGCATGGCAGAAACCCAATGAATGGTGGCCTTGACCTTTCGGCCATCTGGGGCATTTCCCCCGCGGGTCTCGGGATCGTAGGTGCAGTGGACCTCGATCACCTCTCCTGTTTGTGGGTCTTTCACGACGTGCGTGCAGCGGACAAAATAGCCCCACCGGAGTCGCACTTCCCGCCCCGGCGCTAAACGATAGTACTTCGGCGGGGGAACCTCGCGGAAGTCATCTTGTTCGATGTAGAGGACCTTAGAAAACGGCACCTGACGCGTACCCATGGAAGGATCCTCAGGGTTGTTGACTGCCTCGAGATATTCGACTTGGCCTTCCGGATAGTTGTCGATGACGAGCTTCAGAGGTCGTAGGACGGCCATCACCCGCGGGGCATGCTTGTTAAGATCTTCCCGAATGCAATGCTCGAGTAAGCTGATATCGACAACCCCGTCGTATTTCGAAACGCCAATCCTCTGGCAAAAATCCCGAATTGCTGCCGGAGTGTAACCGCGACGCCGCAGGCCACAAATCGTGGGCATCCGCGGATCGTCCCAGCCTCGGACAACCCCTTCCTGGACAAGCTGGAGGAGTCGGCGCTTACTCATGACCGTATAGGTCAAGTTCAGGCGGGCAAACTCGATTTGGCGCGGAGCGAAGATGCCCAATTCTTTAATAAACCACTCATACAAGGGCCGATGATTTTCGAACTCCAGTGTGCAAATCGAATGCGTGATTCCTTCAATTGAATCCGACTGACCATGGGCCCAGTCATACGTCGGGTAAATGCACCATTTATCACCCGTGCGATGGTGCGTTGCCCGGATGATGCGGTACATCACAGGGTCGCGCATGTTCAGGTTGGGGTGGGCCATGTCAATCTTGGCGCGAAGGGTCCGCGACCCGTCGGGAAACTCCCCCGCCCGCATGCGACGGAAAAGGTCCAGATTCTCTTCCACCGAGCGGTTGCGATACGGACTCTCTCGCCCGGGTTCCGTGAGCGTCCCCCGATATTCGCGGACTTCGTCGGGCGACAGATCACAGACGTAAGCCTTGCCTTTTTTGATTAGTTCCTCTGCCCATTGATAAAGCTGCTCAAAATAGTCCGATGCGTAATAACAGCGATCTTCCCAATCGAACCCTAACCAGCGGATGTCTTCTTTAATCGCTTCCACATATTCGACGTCCTCTTTGGTCGGGTTCGTATCGTCAAAACGGAGATTGCACTTACCGCCGAATTCCTGGGCAATACCAAAATTGAGACAAATCGACTTGGCGTGGCCAATGTGGAGATACCCGTTCGGTTCCGGTGGGAACCGCGTGTGGACACGATCGTACCGACCGGTCCGCAGGTCCTCGATGATGGCTTCCCGAATAAAGTCCGTTCCCTGCGCGTTCTCGGCACAACAGCGAGTCTTCTCTGACCCCTGGGGTTTGGTCACATTTGTTTCCGACAATCCATTTTCCTTAAATTCGGCCATCATACGATGACTCCTTATTGACTTCCCAGCTAAAGTGCCTCTTACCAATTCTCATTCGTGGACCATACAGTGCTGCCGACTTCTCGCATCATTGTGTCGCCGGTTGACAAAAACGCTGTCGGGCCAATCTCAGCCTGCGGCAGACGGTTTCTCGGCCAAGGATGGCCAGCGTCTCAAATAGTCCTAGTCCCACACTGCGACCCGTAACAGCCACACGCAACGGGTGAATCACCTCGCCCAAGGCAATTGCCTGCGATTCGGCA
>JAKPII010000263.1 GCA_029549885.1 Planctomycetota bacterium | reverse complement strand
CGACTCCGACGATGGCTTACCCTCACCCCAACCCTCTACCAGAGGGAGAGGGAATTTTGGCATAGGCTCCATATATGCCGAAGCCGCCATCGTTAGGTGGCGGGGTCGCAGGCCGTTAGTTCACAATGGCGGATCGTGATACCGGAGGGTTTTATCCACCCAGACAGTGGGGTCGGTTGGTCTTTCCTAGTGCGCTCATTTTTGGTAATTAAGCACATGCCTAGGTCCTTGTCTTTGGCAGGGTCCGGGGCGGTTTTGTTCTCCGATTCACACCGTAAACGGATATCTTGTGAGACTATGGAGGGTCGTTCCGTGCGGGCGTTCGTTCATTCCTTGATGGAGCGATATTCAGGGAGAACCTGGCAACTTGTGACCCTGATTGCCGGGTTGGTCCTTCTGTTGGCGGGGTTAGCGACGGCTCGGTTTGGCCTATCGAGTGGCAGCCCGGTGGTGCGGGCAGCCGAACCCCATCCCGCGCAGCCGCCCATGGATCCGGAGCGTTCTCCAACGCCGGCACCGCTCCCCGACGCGGAAAAGGCGGTCCCCCTCTCGGCACAGGCGCCGTCCAAGGGAGCGGCTATCCGGCTTTCCACTTCAGGCCGCACTCAAGACACCATTCCTCCGGAACCCCGTCCCACATTGGCCGGCGGAATACCCTCTGCGGCGAACGTGGCATGGAACGACGTGAATACTCCTATGCCAGGCGAATCGGCCACCGTCGAGGCCCACAACGGCGAATCTATTCCCTCCGGGAGCCCTTGGGTTGTACCGCCCATGCCAGATGCCGGCGCTGTCCAAGCTGGGCAAAATCAGTCGCCCGCCCCAAGGACAGAACTCCAGCGGCCCACCTTTGCGGGACAGCCGCGTCCCAATGAACGTCCCGCTGGCCAAGATGTGGCAGACGGTGCGGACACGTTGAGAAACCCGCCTAGCGAAACACCTCCGGCGGAATCAAATCCTGTTTCCGGTGGTCAATCGGCACCCCCGCAACCGCTCGCCTCCTCACAAGGCGAGATCACTTCACTTGGCCCGACGCAATCGGGTAACGCGGCACCTGGTGCTCCGGCTGCGACTCCAAGTAGCCCGTTTGACGCCCTTCCACCACCTTCCTCCGGCACACGGCAGGCGATCGAGGGAACCACCGGTGGCCTCTCAAGTATCGGTGCCCCCGCTCCCATCCCGGCAGCCACGGCCGGTGCCGCGAATCCCCTTGTGATGGCCGACGGTTCGGGCGTGGGAACTGAGGGTGATGCCCGCCCGGGGGATCCCGCACTCGAAGGGCCGCAATCACCCCAGGTGTCCATCCACAAGCTGATGCCGGAAGAGGTTCAGGTGGGAAAACCGGCCCTGTTTCGCATTGTGGTGAGAAACAGTGGGGCCATCACCATACCGAAAGTTGAGGTCCACGACCCGATTCCCTGGGGAGTTCGCGTGCTTCGTACCAACCCCAGTGCCACCCAAGGCTCCCAAGGGACGTTGGTCTGGACCCTTGGCCCCCTCCATCCTGGCGATGAGGCTGTTCTGGAAGCCGAGGTCATGCCTCTGCAAGAGGGGGAACTGGGCAGCGTCACCACGGTGCTGGTCCACACTCAGGCATCGGCGCGAACCAAATGCACTCGGCCACAGTTGACGGTCAAAACGCAGGCCCAACCGCAGGTCATGATCGGCGACGAAGTTCTCGTGACGATGACGGTCAGCAACACGGGATCAGGCGTCGCCACCAATGTCGTTTTGGAAGAGCACGTCCCGCCGGAATTGCAGCACCCAGCGGGGAACGAATTGGAAAATGTCCTCGGCGATTTGAAACCCGGCGAATCCCGGCAGGTGCAACTCAAACTCCAAGCCATCCGCGCAGGCAACGCCGTTAACCGGCTAATCGCACGGGCTGACGGTAATTTGCGGGTCGAGGATCAAACAACGATCCAAGTCTTGGCACCTCAGTTGGAAGTCACCGTGGGTGGTCCCTCGCGGAGATTTCTCGATCGGGAAACTAGCTACCAGATTGCGTTGGTCAACCGGGGCACGGCACCGGCCAAGAACGTCCGCCTGACGGCTTCACTAGCTGCCGGTTTGCAATTTGTGCGGACGAATAATGCCGGGGCCTACGATCCCACAACGCACAGCGTTCAGTGGCTACTGGCCGAGCTGCCCGTAGGGCAAACGGGAATGGTGGAATTGGTGGTGAACCCCATCGCCGCAGGCCAGCAAGAACTTGTCTGCTCGGTGCGGGACGAATTGGGCATCAGCAGCGAATCGCGACTTTCCGTTCTGGTGGAGGGTATTTCGGCCCTTCACTTCCAAGTGGCCGACACAAAGGACCCGATCGCCGTAGGCATGGAAACAACCTACGAAATTCGGGTTGTCAACCAGGGGACGAAAGAGGCCACCAACGTGCAGGTCATGGTCACATTCCCCGAAGGAATCCGGCCCCTCGCCGGCGAAGGCCCTGTCCCCAACACGGTGAACGGTAATGAAGTCCTCTTTGGAAAACTCAACCGACTGGCCCCCAGGGGCGAGGCCATCTTCCGCATCCGTTCGCAGGCAGTTGGCCCCGGTGATCAACGCATCCGTGTGCAAATCCTCAGCGACGATATCCGCTTGCCCATTACCAAGGAAGAGAGCACACAGGTCTATTCCGACAGCGAGTAGGCCAACGGAGCATCTTGACCAAAACGCCGCGTTTGCACGGCTATAAGATTTGCCAGCCGTCGCCAATGACGAGTTCAATCTCCGGCGGGATGCGGATCAAGACGCGATCATCGCCCCCGCTGGAAGGCCTGATCTTGACGAATTCAACACCGCGGATATCAAAAATCACCTCCGGGCGGGATACCGTGCGGGTGAACGTCAACCTATCGCCGAAAACCTCAACGTTGTCGCTAAAGATCGTGTCCCAAATGGCGGCTTTATCACGTCCACCGGTAGCCGAGGGCGCCTCCACCTGCACACGGTCGAATCCCCGGGCAACGATGCGATAAACGGCCCCGCCCGTGACCTGATCAAACACCTCCGACTTGTGAGGCTTCAGGGAAAACTCGTCCTTCATCACCGAATCAACAAACCTTACCTGATCGTTGCCGCCATTCTTGGAATACGCCGTGACGAAAGGAAAACCATACGCCTTTACCTCGTATCCGGGACCCGTCATTTGGCTATAACCCAAGAACCCGATGAAAAAATCATCGCCGGTACTATCGTAAAATAGGGCCTGATCCCCCGCTCCATCGGCAAAGACCTCAACGGTCTCAAACAACTTGACGCGGATAAACGTCTGCGGGCCAATCACCTTGACGTGATTGAATTGGGGTTCACTTTTGAGTTTAATCTTGGCCGTCGCTTCCGCCGTTGAGGTCTGGTCATAAATACTTGCCCGGTCGTTGCCGCCTCGGCCATAGGCGTGGAGAAAGTCGAAACCGTTCACCTCCACCCGCACATTGTGGCCCGTCTCTCCTTCACCGAATCCCCCGGGGAAAAACACCACCCGGTCAAGCCACCCCTGTAAGGAATCATCGGCTGGCGTGCCCTCGATGGTCATTGTGTCTATACCCCACTGGGAATGGAAGACAATCTGCGTCTCTGCGGCTTCCTGTAAGGCAAAGGAAATATCCACACTGTTGATCGTGACCCGCGCGGTGACGCCCTCAATAGGATCATTTTCCCACAAGAGGCTGAAGGCATCGTTCTCTAGACTGTCCCAAAAGATATGGGTATTTGAAGCTCTCTCCTCATAGAGATTGACCATGATCCACGAAGACTGTTCAGCGGCGGTCCTGACAAGAAGATAGGCATCTTCTCCTGAGTTTAAGTGACCCACTGAAGCCGTTCGGTTGTCGGGACAAAGATTGGCCGCCCCCAGGGGGATCGCCGCAGGGTCTTCCAAGGGGTTGCCATCATACAAGACGCACTGAAGCCCGTAGGACACACCGTCTTGGAGGGACAGGATGAGAAGCGCGTCGTGAAGTGCAAGGAAATGATAGACCACCACACCTGCAGAAAACTCGCTCTCTGTGACGGTTGTGTAATCAACCGGGCCTAATTCCACCAGTTTTGTCACGGTCAAATTCAACACCGCAGGATGACTCGTCTGACCTGCGTGATCGTACGCCACGGCAAACACCGTGTGCTGACCGAGAGGCCACGCAC
>JAKPII010000099.1 GCA_029549885.1 Planctomycetota bacterium | reverse complement strand
CATCGCCAAGGGACCGTGATCGTCCCCGTTGTCCGGCGAATGTCCTGAGGTGCCAACATCGGATATCCTGCCAGTTTCTCCGGTTTGGCGAACCGAGCTAGCCGTTAGCGCAGGCTCTTTCCATTCATCAGGTGTGTCACCACGCTTCCAACTTGCGACGACCTCGAGCGTCCCTTCCAGATAGGCCTGCCGGCAGGCGAATCGCTGAATCTTGTTGCTGGACGTGCGGGGGATGGTACCGGGTTTGATCAGCACGATCGCATCGACCGCCAACTCATGTTCCAGGGAGACGGCTCGCCTGATGGCCTGGAAGATGGCGTCAAATCCATCTTTGACTCGGCGTTCGACCTCTTGGACGATGACGAGTTGCTCCCGGCCGTCTTGCTCAACGGCAAAGCAGGCACCGGCATTTTGCCGCAATCGCGGATCAGCCCCCTGGACCGTCTGCTCAATGTCGTGGGGATAAACGTTCACCCCGTGGACGATGATCATATCCTTGATGCGGCCGGTGACGAAAAGCTCTCCCTCCCAAAGGAATCCCAAATCGCCTGTTCGCATGAACGGTCCGTCGCCATCGGCCAAATGGGCGTGGAAGGTTTCTCGCGTGGCTTGCTCATTTTCCCAATAGCCAATGGCAACAGAAGGACTTTGCACCCAGATTTCGCCGATCTGCCCATCTGGCAGCCGACGATGCGTCTCCGGATCGGCAATGACGATTCGCCCATCCGGGAGTTGTCGTCCCGATCCTACCAACGGGCGAGCGCGGGGGTTGTCGGGGCCACAGATCACGGCACGCCCCCGGGCAATCTCCTCGGGGTCAAAGAAGCGAATCACGGGAGGTTCCTTCACGAATCCACCGGAGACCATCAACGTGGATTCGGCCAAACCATAGCACGGGTAGAAGGCCTCCTTCCGGAAGCCACACGGGGCGAAGTATTCGCTGAACCTTTCGATTGTCTCTGCCCGAACCGGCTCGGCCCCATTGAAGGCAACTTCCCAAGAGCTAAGATCGAGAGTCGCTCGTTGCTCCGGCGTGATGGATCGCACGCATAAATCATAAGCAAAATTCGGGCCTCCACTGGTGGTTCCCCGGTACTTGGTAATGGCGGCCAACCAACGATAGGGCTTCTGCAAGAAGGCCATGGGAGACATCATGACGTTGGGGCGTCCCACGAAAACGGGCTGGATGATCCCGCCAATGAGACCCATGTCGTGATAACTGGGGAGCCAGTAAACGCCCGTTCCTGATCGTCGATGTTCAAAGGCGTAACAGATGAGGGCCGAGTTGTGCATAAGGTTGGCGTGCGTCAGCATAACGCCCTTCGGGGTTCCCGTTGATCCCGAGGTGTATTGCAAAAAGGCGAGCGTCTCGCCCGAAATATCGGGCACCTGCCAGCGGTCTTCCATCCCCGGCTCGATCTCGCTCGTGGTCAGCCAGGTCAATTGCTGAAGGTGGGGCGTTTCGTGGATTAAGCTGTCAACCCGCTCGCGGACCGCCCGTGTCGTCAAGGCCACCTTAGCCCGCGCGTTGTCCGAGATCGCTTCGATTCGCTCCATGGAGCGGTTTCGCCGCGGAGGATAGACTGGCACGGCAACCACACCACCGTACAGGCAACCGAAGAACGCGGCGATGAACTCGAGGCCAGGGGGATAAAGTAATAAGGCGCGTTCGCCCACTAAGTCGTGAGTTTGAAGCCAGGCGGCAATGGCTCGTGCCTGTCGGTCTAACTCGCGATAGGTAATCGGTCGCTCCTCGCTTTCACCATCAACAAGGTAGATAAAAGCGATGTCGTCCGGTTGGTATTTAGCCCGATGCCGGAGCAACTCCACCAAAGTGGCTGGCCCAAAAAAACTACCTGGCAATCGCTCCATCTTATTCATGAACCTCAGCTACCTATCGACTGACGCCAAGTGATGATTAATCTAACGGTGCGTTCTGGGTACGAACGTGGTGAAGGACATTCTAACGGGAGGCCCGCAATCTTGTTAACGCACTCGATATCGGCGATTAACTCTCAGCAAACCACTAGGTTCTTCGACGCACTTAGCAATGGATTCCTTGCATGATGACAATCCATGAAGCCAAGATCCTCAAGACACAACCGGGCGATTATCCCTGCTAGCGCCCAAGGATCATGTTACACGGATCACCACGCGTTACCCCCTCCGGCTGCCCCCATCAACCACCCCCTGTTTAGACTCTGAGCGCAATGTATCCCCTGGAACAATCCGTTCGGAAGACTCACCCATTTTCTACGGGTATTCTTCCCCAACCGCTTGAGTCTATTCCTCTTTGCCTATCCTCTCATGTTACGCTTTTGCGATTGGGGACGCAAAGGCGGGGAATACACCCCAACGTAGTGGGGTTGTATACGTATCTTAGGTGAGCCATGGTTGAAATTTCGCCAACCCCGACGGACCATGAAAGCAGAATGGCGCTGCCGGAATCACTCCAACGGGAGGATAACAGATGCTCGTCGTGACTTGCCCCTCGTGTCAAGCTCGATTGAAGGTTAGTCCGCAATTCGTGGGTCGCGCGGGAAAATGCCCACGGTGCGGAGAAATCGTCACCATACCTCAAGCGGAGCCCCCCCAACCTGTCACATCGGAGCAAGCTAATCAAGCGTCTTCAGGATCAGACGAAGATCTTCCCGGCATCGAACATGCTGATAGACTTGTGCGAACGTTTCACTACCTGGTGTGTGACCGTCTCGGCTTGGTTGCCACCTGGGAAGCTAACGGGCAAGGTTGGATGATCCGTTCCGGAACAACCATGGTCCGAGCCATAAAAAACGCCGATAAGCTCCCTGCCCAAGGCGATTTCAAGCTGGTGGAATTGCAAATCGTGCCCCGTACGGATGGTTCCCACCGGCTGGAGGGACTCCACGTTTATCAGTTGGCCCCGCGCTACGCCCTGACCCGCATCGAACGGGGAGAGGACGCCATCCTGGGTGCGATTCGTGGTCCCGGGAGCCTTAGCCGTGATCAAAAGGCGGCAGTGTTTCGATATATCCGGGAAAAGTTTATGCGGGAAATTTGGGAGGACAATCAAGCCCTGGTGGATTATTTGACCAATCAAGATTACCATTCCCCCGGGATTTCGCCGCCGACGCATCCCACCTTTCCCGCATGAAGGTCAAATGTGTTCTCGATCGGTCGCGCGGGGTGTGCTGTCTTGTTAACGACGGGGCTCCGTGGCTCCCAAGAGACTACCTGCGGGTGAGGTTGCCGCGGGGGTTACCTGTTCTGGTTCCTTTTGGTAAAGCCACGGCTGCGATCGCCTCATATTACGTAGCAGATCGCCCACTCCCTCCGCAGGTCCAACGACGAGGTAACCGTTGGGGCGGAGTACGTTCAAAACATTCTTGACAACAACCTGCTTGGATGCGTTGTCAAAGTAAATGAGCACGTTCTTCAAGAAGACGAGGTCGAATGGGCGCTCTCGCAAAGGCTCCATCAGATTGTGCTGGCGGAACTGCGTCATGCCGGTCAGAATGGGCTTAGCCCGCCACACCATGGCGTTGGGAATCTTGTCGAAGAATCGTTTCTTGTAGTCCTCGGGGACCAGCCGCATGGCCCTTTCGCCGAAAACAGCCGTCTTGGCCTGCTCCACGGCCGCGACACCGATATCCGTCCCTAAAATGGTAATCCGCCAGGAACGGAAATCGGGCAACGCTGCGGCGATGCAACAGGCGGCCGTGAAGGCCTCATCGCCCGTGCTACAAGCCGCCGACCAAATTCGCAACGTCTTGATTGGTCCCGCTTGGGTGGCAGCCATTTCGGGCAGGAATTTTTCGCGAAACCATCGCCACTGGACCTCATCTCGAAAGAGGTACGTTTCGTGGGTGGTGATTTCCTGCAAGAAGGCGTCCCATTCTGGGTGATTCGGGGGAAGTTTGGTGAGGTACTCGTAATAATCGCTATAGGTGCGGATTCCGGTCTCTTTGAGCCGCCTCCTGAGACGGTTGGAGAGTAATGTCTTCTTCTGCGGCGAGATACGAACGCCGGTGCGGCGATAGATTAAGTCCGCGTACCGCTGCAGTTCGATGTCAGTTACCTGGGGAAGGTTCAGGGGACTGACAATCGGCTCAATCGGCACGATCTTGGGAACCAACCCTGGTGAATCTCCCAACACACCTTTGGATCGATTTGACGGTGAGCTTGGGCTTTTGTCCGACCGAGAAAACAGCATCGTTCCCGATTCCTCACAGGGGATCAAAACTCACTCGCACACTGGAAACTGATGCCAGGAATGTTTGGCCATCCGAGTCCACCGACCGCAGTCCGGCCGAGTGGCAACGCTACCGAGCGTTCCTATCCGCAGCTTCAACTCTCGGCGCCACAGCCGCTGCGCCCCGAGAGGCTCTTTTGAGCGCGGCGGACTGTCTTGGCCTCTGCAACCCTTCACTGTGGTGGGGCGTTCCCGGCTGCGGCTGTGGGCCGAGTCAATGAGTAAACCATCAGGCGGCTTAGAGGCGTCCCGCCTCACTACGAGTGCGATTACATTCCACCGAAATCGGTGTCGTCGTCGCCAAGAATGCGTTCGATGTCCAACAGAATGAGAAGCCGCTTGTCCAGTTTGACCAAGCCAGTCAGGTATTTCTGGCCCAAGCCGGCAACGGTCGGCGGCGGAGGAGCGATCTGGTCTCGATGAATCCGAAGGACCTCGCTGACTGCATCAACGATGATACCGATCGTCTTGCCGCGGACGTTCACCACCATAATCCGTGTCTCGTCCGTCGGTTCCTGGGGCATCAACCCAAAGCGGAGCCGTAAATCCACAATTGGAATCACCGTGCTGCGAAGATTGATCAATCCCTTGATGTACTCCGGCGTTTGCGGTACCCGGGTGATTTCACCCATGAGGATGATCTCTTGAACCTTGGTGATCTCAACGCCGTATTCCTCTTGTCCCAAACGGAAGCTAACCAGTTGCATGCTGCCGCTGCCGCCATGATGGGACAACTCTTGGATAAGGGCCTCTTGAGAATCTTGAACGACACTTGCCATGGGTGGTACCTCCTGGTTCAGGAACATTTTTCCAACCGTTTTTTGCACCTCAAACGGCGGCTTCTAGACGAATATCCCACGAGCCGCTTTGATGAAACTATAGGTTATGGATTCCCATGATGCCTTTCTTCAGGCAACACTTTGAGAAAAAATCGCAAACACAGGGGTTAAACCCCTTGTCCCTACAAAACGCACAAACGACACGAGCTTCCCAATCAGCAATGGCGTGTTTTCCTCATGAAACTCAAACAAATACCGGCTGACTTTATCGTCGAGGAAATCACTGATTTTCCCTTGGATAACGGCCCCTACGCGGTGTATCGTCTGACCAAGTAATCGCTGGGCACGCCGGAGGCCGTCGATGAAATCCGCAAACAGTGGCGACTTCCCCTGCACGCGGTCTCTTACGGCGGATTGAAGGATCGCCACGCTATCACACGGCAGTACCTGACCATCCGCAATGGCCCAAGCTCGTCGCTGACCTTAGAAGGAATTCGTTTGGAATATCTAGGCCAAGCCTCTCGCCCGTTCACTTCGGATGATATCACGGCCAACCACTTCCGGATCGTGATTCGGGATTTGACTCTGGAGGATATGGAGAAGGCCATCACGGCCCTCCAGGAGGTTGGCCAATTCGGTTTACCCAACTACTTCGATAAGCAACGATTTGGCTCGGTGGGATGGTCCGGCGATTTCGTGGCCAGGGCATGGTGTCTTGGCGACTACGAGCGGGCATTGTGGCTAGCCCTGGCCGACCCGCACGACTCGGATCGTTCCAGTGACAAAAAGGAAAAGGCGTACCTGCGGGAACACTGGGGTGATTGGCTGGCGTGCAAGCAGGTGGTGCGAAACCGATTCCGCCGGGCTGTCGTGGCCCAACTGGCCGACCAACCGGGTGAGTATCGCCGGGCCATGGCCGCCTTGCGACGTGATCAACGGGGATTGTACCTGGCAGCCCTCCAAAGTTATCTCTGGAACGTCATGGCATCGCAGTGGATTGTCCGCCATGTCCCCCCGGAGAACAGATTTGACGTCCAAATCGGGCGATGGGCGTTTGCCTTTTTCCGTCGGCTCTCCGACCCTGTGCTGGAGCAATTCCGAACCACGCATTTACCACTTCCCTCCGCACGTTGTCCCGTTAAAACCGGCCCCATTCGAGAACTGATGGAACAGGCCGCCGCGGAAGTTGGGCTACAAGTCCGCCAACTGCGCATCAAGTACCCGCGGGATAGCTTCTTTTCAAAGGGTGATCGTCCCCTTCTCGTGTTTCCTGAACGACTGGTTAGCCACACCGAGCGCGACGAGCTGAACGCTGGCCGCCAAAAGTTAACTCTGGAATTCGATCTTCCAAGGGGTTCCTACGCGACCATTTTGGTCAAACGGATCACAGAAGATCACGGCGAAACAGACCTGCTTTAGGGTAGCGGTCTCTCCCTCAGCGGCAGCCCATTTTGTGACGAGAAAGAAAACACAAAGGATGCGCGGCCTCGCTACCCGTATCTTGTGACTGGGCCGCGCAAACCGCTATACTGAGCGCGGACGAGAAGAATCGTCGCAGAACCGGTCTACCGAGACTTCTTCTGATCGCGGAAATGAGATCAGTTCTTTATCGAGAACGATTGACAGCGAACAACCGGAGGTTGACCTCATGGCCAAGAAAGCGGGGCTAAAACCCGAAGAAAAGGAAGCGAAAAAGGACTCTTCGACCCCTCTTATCGAGAAGAACCCGGCACTTAAAAACGCGGTTCAGCAAATCGAAAAGCAGTTCGGAGAGGGGGCCATTATGCCGTTAGGGGCCAGCAAGGTGGAGGCCATTGAAGGGATTCCCACTGGCAGCCTTTCCTTGGATTTGGCACTCGGTGGGCAGGGAATCCCCCGCGGACGCATCATCGAGATTTTTGGTCCCGAATCAAGCGGAAAGACCACTCTCGCCTTGCATGTTATCGCCCAAGCGCAAAAGTTGGGGGGAATTGCCGCTTTCATCGATGCAGAGCATGCCCTTGACCCGGCCTGGGCCAAGCGGTTGGGCGTTGATCTTGAGAATCTCCTCGTCAGTCAGCCATCCAGTGGCGAAGAAGCGATGCACATCGCGGAGATGCTCATCCGTTCTAACGCCGTCGATGTCATCGTGATCGACTCGGTGGCTGCCTTGGTTCCTCAAAAGGAGCTTGAAGGGGAAATCGGTGATTCTCACGTCGGATTACAGGCCCGACTGATGAGCCAATCATTGCGAAAGCTGACAGGGGCGATCGCCAAAGCCAAGACCGCTGTTATTTTTATCAATCAAATTCGGGAAAAAATCGGGGTCATGTTTGGATCGCCCGAAACCACCCCCGGGGGCCGGGCACTTAAGTTCTATGCCTCGTGCCGGATCGATGTCCGCCGAGTGGGTCAAATTCGCGACGGCGAACAGGTCATCGGTCAACGTGTCAAAGCCCGCGTCGTCAAAAACAAGGTGGCGCCGCCGTTCCGTGTGGCAGAATTCGATATGCTGCACGATTCCGGCATTAGTTATGAGGGTGACGTTCTGGACCTGGCCATCGAGAGAAAGCTTGTCGTCCGCAGCGGGGCGTGGTTCCGGTATGGTGACCTTCAACTTGGTCAAGGGCGAGAGCGTACCCGCGAATACCTCAAAGAGCACCCAGAGCTTGTGGAAGAGCTGCGGCAGCGAATCTTGGAGACACCGGGGACCATCCACACGGAAATCGCCGAGTAATCTCCAGCGATCTTTGGAGTCCCTGACCGGGATTGGAATCACTTCTCCTTTATGAGTTATCAAAACACTCAATACGGCAAGTGGTACTGGATGACTCCCTTGGTCCTTGGGACTCTTCTGGTCATCGATCTCCTTGTGCCAGGGCAACCCATTCCTTGGTTCGGTTATGCCATTGCGGGCGGCACAGTCGCGATGGTAACGCTATGTTTTACATCGCTGACGGTCCGCGATGGCGGGGACAAATTGGTTGTGCAGTTTGGACCAATTCCTTTAGTTCGGGCAACAATTCCCTACCGGTCCATTACCCGCGTCGAACAAGGTCGAACCAACTTCTTCGACGGCTGGGGGATTCACTACAGTCTAACGGGGGGTACGGTGCTCAACATTTGGGGATTCGATTGTGTCCGCATCTGGTGTGGCAGCCGACTTTACAGCATCGGTACGGATGACCCCGATGGTTTGCTTACCTTTCTAAAGAACAAATTGGCCGATCTGGGAAGTAATACAGGTATCACTGAAGATGGCTCAAAATGAGCCTTTTCTAGTAGGTTTGACCGAGTCATTTTTTGGCAGAGCTGCGAGAACGCGTCGGGGCGACCTGCCCATTCTTTCGGGAAGAAGCCTACAATGAAAGTGTTGGGATGGCTTCGCCCGCTTATGTGGCGTCAGGGTGAGATGGAATCCCAAGTAGTACGGGCAGGTTTGCCGACTGTGTGATCTTAGATGGGGGTTTTGGCGTGCAACGATTCATGCTTAAGTCCAAAATTCATCGCGCCACGCTTACCGCGACGAATTTGGACTACGAAGGAAGTATCGCTATCGACCGTAATTTAATGGAAGCAGCGGACCTGCTGCCCGGAGAGCAGGTTCATGTCTTGAATATTAACAACGGGGAACGACTTATTACCTATGTTATTGAGGCCCCAGCAGGTTCCGGAACGGTCATGTTAAACGGTGCCGCAGCCCGCTTGGGTATGAAGGGGGATTTGGTTATCATCCTCTCTTATTGCAGCATCGACGATGCCACGGCGCGGCAATACACGCCCAAGGTTGTCCGGGTAGATGGCCAGAACCGCCTGTTGGCCGGATGATTGGGGAACGATCGTCGGCCTTTTGCGTGAATCGTTTCATATCTTGGCCCATTACCTCATTTTCGTCGGACGATTAAGCTGATCACTGCACGGGGCATTCTCTCGCCATGACGGTGCGGACCTTCGGCGCGGTATTGGTGCCCATCCTTGTCGCCGCCTCTAACTGAGAGTTATACTAAGGCTATCTGTGGTTGACCTCCCCTTTAATGGTTCCTCATGCCGAGGTGTTGTTGGTATTTTCGAACATATGTTGGTGTTCTGAAATTGGAGTAACCTGTGGGCACAAAGAAAACTGGCAAAGGGCGTCGCAAGATTGGCAGCAAGAAGCGCCGAATGCGGTCCAAGATTCGGCATCGCAAGAAGTAATCGTCTGACACAACGGCGCTCCGCCTAGTGTTTCCTCGCGCCTTGCGCACCAAGTTGGGCGGTTAAAGTTTCGTCCGGCAAGCCGTGTTTCCTTCCTCAAGTGTCTTCTCAAATGTGTCCTCATGGCCGAACCCTCCCGGGTGGGGTTGTTTTTCCTGTTCCTGACCAAGCCACCGGGTGGACAATAGCGCTTTGCCCATGGAAAATGTTTGAGCGTTTGGCCAGGGTCTGATTACAATCGAATCAAATGACTTGTCCGCGTGCCAAACGCACGGCAACGGAATGTGGCTTGTCCTTGCGATCTGGAGCGCTCGATGAGCGGTTGGCCGCGTCGAAGAGGCCGGGTTTTTGATCAACAGGAGTGTGACGGTGTCCCGGAATTTGCCTCGCACGGCCTTACTTGCCGGCTATTACGAAGACTACCTGAAACATCAAGATACGGCTCGTTTTGTGGCCGAGGTCAATGTCCGTTACACGCAGGGGACGCTCCAGCGTTTGCTTGAGCATCCGGCTTGTGAGATTCGCCGGGCAGCCGCCCTCGCCCTGGGCTTTCTCGGCAATTACGATTCCAATGCCGCCCTCGGGAAATTGCTCAACGATCCCGACCCCACCGTTCGGCTCTTGGCCGAGACAAGCATCCGCAAGGTGTGGCTCCGCTACGGTACGGAATCGCAGCAGAAGCAACTGAGTGTGATCATTCGGCTCAATGCGGCTCGCCGTTATCAGGAAGCCATTACGCGGGCAGACCGACTCATCGAGGAAGCCGCCGGATTTGCCGAGGCCTACAACCAACGGGCAGTGGCCTACTACGGGATAGGCGAACACGCGGAAGCTATTCGGGACTGCCGCATGGCTCTTGAGTTGAACCCTTATCACTTCGCCGCGGCTGCCGGGATGGGCCAAGCGTATCTGGAACTGCGCGACCCAGTGGCGGCATTGGATGCCTTCCGACGGGCCTTGAAGCTTAATCCCGATCTTCAGGCTGTGCGGATGCAGGTGGCCCGATTAGAACGCCTCATCGAAGATGCTTGAGGCCCGACCTCAGGTTGGTCAATGAGCGATCAGGCAGCCCGGCGTCTTATGGCGTTCTCAGCCCGTCGCTCCGCTTCGGCTTTCGAGATCACCTGCCAGCGATGCCTTCCAGAAGACGTGGTTTCGCACCATATTTGGCCATCTGGTGCCAACATCCGCGGGATAAAGAGCCACAGACGATTGTCCGTCGGTAGCTGATTCTCTTTCCAAGTCACCAACAGTTCGACATCCCTAATGTGATTGGCCCAAACGGGAAGGACAGCCTCGGGCGTGCCCGGTAGTAAGCGCGGCTCAACGCCAAGTCTCCTTAACGTTCGGTAGAGCCCCTTCAGACTAACAGAGGCTCTCTCACTCGACGATTCAAATTCGTCCAGGGCGACGTATCGGGGAATTCTTCCCCCCGACATTTGACAAATGATCTGAAGCAACGTCAGCGTCCGCCGTACCTCAACACCAAATTCCATGAGTGAGCGGGGCGGATGAGCATGAACCTGTCGATACAAGAGGCGAAGATGTGACGG
>JAKPII010000098.1 GCA_029549885.1 Planctomycetota bacterium | reverse complement strand
CGAGGGGCCGACCTTTTGGGACAGCCCCTCTCTTAGGCGCGTCGGTGTTCCCAAGTTGTTGGTGTCCGACGCGTTAAGATTTGAGGCCTATCCATTATCCAACAGTTCGCTGGCGAGAAAGACAGATGGGTGGTACGCAGTACGGCTCCTCTGTGTTGGCCTCGTGGCAGACATGATAAGGAATATGAATGACAGGTTGTGACAACGTCCGCGAATCGAGGTTGCGCTGTGATCATCTCAAACCTCCCCTCCCCTTCTTCTTAACGTTCTTAGGCGGCCTCACGCAGGCAATGGGCTTCTTCTCCGGCTCGCTCAATCGCAACGGTAAGGCTTTTGCATACCCGTCGTCTTTCCAAAACATCCAAGATTCCCAGACGCAGCAGAGTTCTCAGGGGCACTCTCTGAAGACCGCCCAGATAGATTCGAATGCCTTTTTCACTCAGGTTTTTGACCTGTTCTATGAACGCGAGCACGGCTGATTCGTCGATCGCAGGAACTCTCGAGAAATCTATAACGTGTACGTTACCCGTAGGGAGCGTTTGCAAACGCTCAAGCAAAGAACGTACGCCCAAGAAGAACAACGGTCCGTTCAATGACGTCACGTCGACGTGCGGCGGAATCTCCGTCGTTGACGGCAATCGATTGTCAGCATTCGCTAGACCTGACCCTGCGCTGACCACAGGCAGCTGAGTGAGATCTGCAATGACGAAAACGACGGCCAGGATCACACCGACGACCACGCCTACGACAAGATCGGCGAAGGCGGTTAGCAGCATGGTGGTCAACAAAGTAGCTGTGTATGTCCAATGGGTGCGTCGCAGTATCGGGATGTTTTCCCAGTCGACCACCTTCAGGGCCGTGATCATGAGAATGGCTGACAACACGGCCAGCGGGATTTCTCCGGCCCACTCGCCGAAGAACAAGACGATGAGCAAAAGAGTTAGCGAGTGGATGACGCCAGAAAGCCGACTGCGGCCACCGGCGTCTATATTCACCGAGGTGCGAGCGATGACTCCGGATACTGGCATGCCGCCCATAAGAGCCGAAGCGATGTTTCCCAAACCTTGGCCAATCAACTCTCGACGACTGTTGTGTTTCAAGCCTGTTATTTGGTCAGCTACTTCAGCCGACAACAAAGACTCCATGCTGCCGAGCAGAGAGATGGTGAAGGCCGGGGCAACCAGCCGCACTATGTCCGCCGGGGGCAGTATTGGCAAAGAAGGCCTGGGAAGGCTTGAGGGAATGGCCCCTACCACATGAGGTGTGCTGATGAACAGCCGGTTGACCAGAATTCCTGCTCCAAGACCGAACAGTGATGCAGGAACGGCTTTGGCAAAGCGTTCGGCAAGGATGATGGCAACGATGGTTACCAGCGCGATCACGGGGCTTTTTAGGGCCTCGGAAATCTGCGGTGCGAATATGATGATGGCCACACCGTGCGTGAACCCGGAAATAACGGAACGCGGCAAATATTGCACGAAACGACCAAGACCGAGCAGACCGAAAACGATCTGCATGAGGCCGGCCATGGCCGCGGCCACAAACATGGCTTGGACGCCAAACCTACCTATGATGCCAATCAGCACCGCGATCATGGGACCGGTAGGGCCTGAGATCTGGACGGGGCTACCGCCAAAAAGCGAGGTTACAAGACCCGCGAATATTGCGGCATAAAGACCCGAAGCCGCGCCGGCGCCACTGGCTATACCGAAAGCGAGAGCCAGCGGCAGAGCAACGATAGCCACCGTCACCCCGCCGACAATGTCCCCACGATAGCGCA
>JAKPII010000185.1 GCA_029549885.1 Planctomycetota bacterium | reverse complement strand
AAGCCAAGCCGTTCGCCACCTCCTTCGTGGATGGGACGAGGGCGGCGGGAAAGTTGCGGTATCCCGAGGCAATTCCTTCTAACGAAGGAACCCTCTTAATCTGGGCTAAAAAGAACACGCTTGAACCTAACACTGAAAACGAGTATCGCAAAATCCTTGATGCTCAATTGCCTCGTATTGACTTTCAATGGGAACCATTGGGAAATCTGTCGGCGAATTTCGGCGGCGCAAGCGTCAGCATTCCCGATCCTGCACAGGATTTGGACTGGCACCAATACGCAATCACATACTCTGGCCGAACTGTGAAAATGTACTTTGACGGCCAGTTGGTGGCGTCGGGGCAGGCACAAGAAGACCTCGTAAATTTTAGCGAGCTGTGTGTTGGTGCGCGTTGGGACGGTTACGGAGCCGGGAATGCTTTATACGACGAACTCCTCATCCTCCCCTATGCCGCGAGCGAGGAGGAGATTCAGCGCTGGTACGCTCAATCGCTGCTGCGCGGCACCCGCACCTCCCCCGTCCTCGATCTCTCCCCCGTCGGCACTGCCGCGGGGTCAGCTATTTCGTGGAATGCTAGTATCCCCGGGGTGGTGCTCGGCGGTAGTGGCATCTACTCGGGACGTATCGCGTGGTCGGAAAACACGAATTTCCCGGACCCAAAGCCTTCCTATCTCCCCGCCGACAAGTTCTCGTGGATGGTGGAGGGGCAGATTATCATCCCAGCCGACGGCACCTACGCCTTCGGGCTGGACTCGGACGACGCATCCGACCTATTCATCGACGACCAGCTCGTCGTCAGTTGGTATGGGGGCCACGGTACAGCTGGGTCCGGCGGGGTGCCCGATTTTAACCTCCACAATGGTGCGATTGCCCTGACCGCGGGCCTCCATACTATCCGAGTGCGTATGGCGGAGGGTACAGGCAATTCCGGCATCGCCGTAGGATGGAAGAAGCCCGGTGACGCAAGTTTTTCCATCATCCCCGCCGAGCAATTTAAAAACCTGCAGTACAAGTGGTTCAGCACGGAAGGACTGTACGACAAGATAGGGCATCCAACAACCACAGAAGTAATGGATTACTTCTTTAACGAGCCTGATGTCACTGTCGAAACCAACCTTTCCCTCGACGGCGGGCAGACGTGGCAGGGATGGCAACAGGTTACCAATGGCGGGCCAATCCCTGGCATCTCGGCGGGGACCGACCTGAGCAACGCTCGCTTGCAGACGAGGGTGACGCTATCCACGACGAACACAACGGTCACGCCGCAATTGCATGATTTGACACTCAGTATCGGCTCGCAGGTAACGGCTCTTTTCTCGACGAGCGTTGAAGTGGGGATATGCCGTCAGACGCTTGCCGCGATGGATATTACCGCGGGTGTTTTGGGCGTGACTCGCACGGCTCCGATTGCCCTAAGTGTCGGGCTGGCTAGGCGGTTAGAGGCAACCACCCTAATTAACGTAGGCGTACATTGGTCTACGGCTTTTCCGTTTTGGATAGAGGTAACTGCTGCGACAGAACCTGCCCTGGTAATCCTCGATAAGAAAAGAAGAGTCACAGCATTTTTACCAGGGGTATCCTGGAGTTACACTCGGCGGATCAATGAGGCAACAGAGATTTCACTGGCTATTCCGAGGCAAGTAATTGATGATAATATTCCGGTTGGACATGACTTAGAGGGGTTCTTCAGCGAGGGTAAGGCTAAGTATGCTGAGATTGCGGCTTTTGTCCAGGTGTTTGCGGGCGGTCGTCTCAAAGCCAGCGGCAAGATTACTAGTCGCACTCTTGGCGAGATTGTCACGGTCGAGGCATACACCGAGGAAATCCTGCTCGAGTCCAACCTCACGCCGGCGCAGTACGGCATGGTGTGGGACGGCTGGGACCTCGCGGACGTAGCAAGGGACCTCCTGGACGGCTGGCAGAGTATACGTGTGAAAGATCAAAGCCAATGG
>JAKPII010000090.1 GCA_029549885.1 Planctomycetota bacterium | reverse complement strand
TGTCGGCGAACAAACAGCGTTGTTAGCGAAGCACCTCGTAAACAAAACTCCCTCATTAGCCAAGCGATCGATGTGCGGCGTTTTTATGTCTGGATTACCGTAGCAACCCAATGACCAGGCCCCCTGATTGTCCGTCATGATCACGATCACATTGAGCGACGGGGGGTAAGCAGAACCGAAGGATGAAAGCGGAAAGAGCAAAGCCGCTACGAGTACAAAAAGCCACGTTCGCAGAAGCTCGCCTGCGCACATAACCCGACCTCCAAATCCCCCCGAAATCGGCCAACCAATCCGCAACGCCGGTGATTTTGATGAACGCGGGCAAGAGAGGCAAGAGAGGAGGCCGAACCAGTAACCCTCGTGAATGGCGGTCGAAGATGGCGTAGTGCTAGTTGCCAAACGGTGTCTGGCATTGCATCTGCGCTATCCAGTAAACCTGCGAATGCGGGAGTCGGACATGAACATCTCTTCCCGTTGTATTGTCGGGCTTGGCCCCACTAGCGGCCCCGCACACGCCAGAAATCGGCTGCAACGACGAGAAGCCGAATCACGAAAACCCCGTTTTTTCCGCGTTTTGCGCTATGTTGCCGACTAGTGCAAATACCCTGATGGGCGATGGCCGACTCGAACGGCCGACTTCCACCTTGTAAGGGTGGCGCTCTAACCAACTGAGCTAATCGCCCTAATGTGCGACGTCCTTGTCACCCGTTCTCCATTTCGTATCACTTCAGGACACAACCCCGAAAGGACGATCCGAAGTTAACAGTTGACGGCGCTCACATCCGGAATGTGATTTCCTTTCTCGGTGCTCGGCATATTCCTTCGTCAGACTCTCTTCGACACGTTTGTATTTTATTGTCCGCCTTCAATGGGAAAACGTCAATCGGCGGCGTGAAGACCTTTTGCGGTGTTCCCGTTTGAGGCGAGTGGTTGGCGTTACGACCGGGGTACTTAGAGCCTATCCTGTAAGGTCCCCTCGCCTGTTCGGCGGGAGAGGGGTCGGGGGGAGGGTGGCTCGAATCGCTGCGGGTTTTCTGAATCGATTCCGACGTTCGCTTGCCCTCACCCCAACCCTCTCCCAGAGGGAGAGGGGGACTTTTCGGGATAGGCTCTTCAGTCGCATAGGATGTCGCCGGTCCCCCCAAATTAGAAAGAGAGCTAGTTGCTAAAAAAGGCGATAAATCGCACCTCCGAATTCAGGAGGATAATGCATCCATTCGTTCCCAAGAGAAGACAACGTTTGGGGTTGCTGCCACAGGCTTTGCAACACGCATAGTCGATAGAGCAGCACCCCCATATCACAAATGGGGCCCCATATTTTTGATCCGCGCCACCTCAATGGGGTAGGTCCCTGCGCCTACCGGCCGCAACTCTCTTTTGGCGCGTTGGTTACGACTCTTGGGAGACAGCCAATGGGCCGATAGGGCCTACAAGTTGTTCGTAGGCCTTTCTGGCGTGCTCAAGCAGTTGCGTATAATCGCAGTGTTCTACATCTTCACCGATCAGTTCTACATCGAAAAAGCCATCGTAACCGTTGTCCAACAGGGCATCGACAATGGCTTTGACGGGGATCACTCCTTCACCCAGGAGGCAACGATTCACCTCACCTTGCGGCGGCCGTTTGGCATCGCCTAGCTGCACCAAAACGATGTGTGGCACCAACCGAGGAATTTGGGCCACGATGTCCGGCGTCAGACCGAGGTGATAGGTATCGAACACAAGCTTCACTCGATCGGAGCCCACCGCATCGACTAAGCGAAGAAATTCCTCGATGTCGGAGACGAACGTGAATTCGCACCCGCAGCCGGGATGCATCGGTTCCACGCCGAGGTAGATGTCAAATTCCTGGGCTAGCGGCGTCAGCTCTTTAAGGGCGTCGCGAAAGAGTCGTCGGGCATGGTTGAAGGTATGCGTCCCACGCGAACCGCTATAGACGATCAGACAACGGGTTTTCAGTTCTGCGGCCGTTTGGATGGCTTCGCGGGCGTCATCCACGGCTGCCTTGTACGAGCGGCCATCGCTGCCCGTAAAACCACCTGCCCAGAAGAGATGGGAGACTCTAAGGTCTGCCTCGACGATCAGTTCCGCCCCCTTCTCTTCGCCAAAATCCGAGAGTTTTTGCCGCCAAACACCGATGGCGGGAATGCCCGCCGCACGATATCGGTGAATATCTTCCTCAAAGGACCAACGAAACGTGGTCGTCTCGGAGACCGACAAACAGGCCATCCGTGTTTGCCTCCAACTAAACCAACCGTGACCATTTTCCAACCGTCCGAGAACCGCCTTATCAAAGCGTTTCCAGTATGGCCAAATCGTAGAGAAAAATAAAGGGGTCGGCAATATTTTCTGGCCGATCCCCCAAGGATTGTGGCCGCGTCACCACGGATGACTATATCGAGTGCGACTACGAATGTCCGGCCATACTGCCCAAACGGGCGGCCCGGTAGTTGGGATCGAGTTTGTCCACTTCTTCAGTCATCACGTCAATTGTGTAGCGGATTTGTTCTTCGGTATGGCGTGAGGTGAGGAAGAACCTCAATCGGGCGGCCCGTTCTTCGACGGCCGGATACACAATCGGTTGTACGTTGATCCCTCGTTTGAACAAGGCCTGCGAAAGGAACATACAGTGGAGCGAGTTGCCGATGATGATCGGGACGAC
>JAKPII010000175.1 GCA_029549885.1 Planctomycetota bacterium | reverse complement strand
CGCACCGGGATGCGGGCTGGATCGAGGATAGGTTCTCCCATATCGACGGTCACACTTTGTACTCGGTCATCTTTAACTTCCAAGTGGAGGGTGAGCACACCCCGACCCGTTTCGATCGTCAGCGGATTTTTTTTGGCGATCCCACGTTCATAGACGTATTTGGCCACGCAACGGACCCCGTTGCCACACATTTCGGCCTCAGAGCCATCGGCATTAAAGATTCGCATTCGGGCGTCGGCGACATTTGAGGGGAGAATGAGTATCAGTCCATCGCCTCCGATTCCAAAGTGTCTTTCAGACACTTTGGCGGCAAGAGTCTCCGGCGCCTCAGCAAGTGTCTCATGAAAGCAGTCCACAAAAATGTAGTCGTTGCCAATACCGTGCATCTTCGTGAATCGCATAGGTAGAACTAACCTTTCGTATGTAGCAATGTCATCCGCTGCTTAGTGTACACCTTTATCGTGATGCCTCCTTGTTTTATCTGACAAGGGGCTGCACCCCCCGCCATTTGTGATTGTTCCTTCATGGCGAGATCAGACTCTGGTTCGGTCTCAGAACCTGGGGTTCACCCGCTCAGATCGAGCAAACGCCCCAATTGGCCCGTTGCATCTTTGGGGTTTTGGGCCTGATCTGAAGTCTCCTCGTCTTTCTTTTCGCGTGCCGGGATTTCCAGCACACGGCGACCATCGGCGTCGCGTTCTTCTGTTTCGTGGTCCTCGCCGTCTGTCTCACCGATCCCCGCCGCGGACTCGGCCTTTTGATCAAGCGCGACGCGCCGTTGTTGCACGTCCGAAGTGTGTTTGGCCTGATTGGCATCGCCCTTGATTTGGGCCAGAGGGCTTCCGGCGGCAGACGCTGGCACATGTCCTAACGGCCCAATGCTCATTGCGGTATCCTCCGCTGTCTGCTGAAACACTGCGGCGAAAGGATCCCACTTAGCTTTTAAAACCCTTGATGTCGTTTCCTCTCCCAACCGCGTACCCTAACGAATCTCTACCACCAATTTGCACTAGCCTCACGCTGTCCCAATGATTCTACGGTATTCTGAAGTCGTTGAATTGCCTGATTTACACCGGGGAACGATTCCCGCCGGACAATCGGCTCGTAGATGGTCCCGCCGACGTGCACCAGGACGATTTGTTCACTAGCCCCACGGAAGATCTCCTTAATGACCGGTATAGGCATTTCCTTTTTCCCCAACATGACCCGCAAGACAAGTCGCACGTTGTGGTCGAAATCTATTTCGCCTTGTCCCGTTAGGTGAAACATCTCCCCGCGAAAAGTGATTGAGTCTAAGTAAACGTGCCGCCCTGCGATGCGAAAGGATCCAGTGCTTTCCGTGAAGGCTGTGGTAGCGTCGGGTCGCCGAAGGTCAAACAACTTCAGTAGGGCCAGCATAATAGGAAGTTCATAGATATCGGCCTCGCGGAATTGGAAATTTCCATAGCCGCTCAGTCCCTGGATGTCGTCGCCCTTGCCGCGAATACGGATCGTGGCATCCACTTTTCCCCGTGCGTTAACACCGTCGTTGTGGTGGTACTGCCGCAAAATCTGCTGAAAGTCTGCCGCGACCAGCGATCCCGCCAGGTCGTAGGCAAGCTCGGGCGACATTCGGATCCATCCCCCTCCCATGATTTGGCCGCCGAAAAGCTCCGCCGTGACATAACGAGCTGCCGTTAGAGAACTGCTTTGCTCGAGGCCGGGAAAACGATTTTGGTAGTCCCCTAAGAACAGAATTTCGTTATCCAAGGAAAATGGACCATAGACACGAAAAAGGGGTAGTCCCTGGACGCTCAGCGTGTCCAGGTCAAGGTGCCCCAAGCTGAATAGGTGCCCATTTCGGTATTCACCCCTCAAGAAGATGCGACCGTTGATGTTTCGAATGGGAATGGCCGACCCCAAATCATTTTGGACAAGTGTCACGACAACGTTCCAAGCAGACGATAGCGATGATGAGGGGTTCTGTTGTCCTGCGAGAGTGGCTACCTGTTGCTGTTGGACGTTGTCGGATGTCCCGCAACGTCCGATTGTGAATTCGCCGCGAATCGCCAGAGGCCCCTGGATATTCAGCCGCGCAAAACTCCTGCTCAATCTTTCCGGGAGAGCGAGCAAGAGGCTTCGGTCCGCTACCAGCCGATCCACCCACAGATTGGAGAACACCAACTGCCAGCCTCCTCCCGGTAAAAGAGTGCACGTCACATTGGCGCGGAGTTCTGTGTTGCCGTGAAAGGCTTGAAAATCGTTGACGAGGATTGTCCCGTCTTGGTAGATGAACGTTCCATCCACGCGTTCCATGCGATAAGGAAACCCGGTTGGCTCTAAAGTCACGCTTCGATCACTTGGCCGCGCAGAGAAGGTGAGCCTCATCGGTTCGCCAGCAGGCCAACTGAGTACTCCCTCCACGTCGATCAGACCATTGGGCTGGAGATCATTCCAAGCAGTCCGCACGTGCTCCAATAAGAAGGCGTCACGAAGAGTATTATCCAATCGAATTTGCCGACCTCGAAATCGCAGCGTCAAAATGGAACCGCTGGCGTCAGAGAGCAGGGTTCCATCTGCGGTGATTTGGGCCGAACCCTGAACCCCCTTCAACTCCTCAAAAGACCACGCTTCATCGCGCATGATGAGTCGGCCCGTGATGTTGGAGATGGGATAGGGAAATCCCTGATACTTGATGGAGCAGCGATTAAGGGTTGCCTCAAGGTGGCGATGAAGTTCCTCACCCGGTTTGTCCTGCCAAAGGCTCAACCAAAAGTCGGCCGTTCCGGACAGTTGGAGGGAGCGGATGGTCTTGCGCGTCTTGGGATTTAAAATGGCATCGACCAGACGATCATCCAAAGTGATCTCTTTTCCACTGAGAAAGATTTGCGACCTTGGTGATGTCAGCGGCGTTAACACTTGGCCACGAATCTCGACAGGTTGGCCATTGGCCCGCGCAACCAACTGGATTGTCAATCGCTCGGGAGTCAATTCCATGCGGCCAAAGGTTTGCTGCAAACGGTAAGGAAACTTGTAATAGGCAAATGAAACATTTTGCAGATCGGCCACCACACGGAACTGCGAGCCTTCTCTTCTTGAATTGAATTGGATCGATAGATCAACTAACCCCTGGGGAAAGTATTTGGGCCATTCCTCTTGGAGTACGGTAGGAAGAAGTTGAGCAATGGCGGGATCAAACTCGAGATGTTCACACCGGGCCTCCAAATCGAACGGGTCTGACAATGTCCAGCCGAACAGAGTAAAGGAGCTCACATTGAGCGCCGTCTGTCCCATCGTTGCTGACAAGTTGCGGACCTCGATCCCGGAGTTGCGACAAGCGAAAGTTCCCCGAATGTCCGAAATGGGGTGTGGTAGTCGAGGATCGTCAATTCGTCCCCGCACGATCTGTCCCGCAACATCGAAGGTAATCTGCGGGGGACTTTGCACCTCTATGTAAAGCTGAAACGTCAGAGCCAGTTGTGCCCGCAAGTGTTGGAGGCTTTCCAAACGTCGCGTGATCTCCAGGGGAAGCGCACTCTGGAATTCCGGGCCGAATTCGATGGAATCCACCCGGCCGGCAAGACGAGTTCGCAAACTGCCAGGATCGATGCTGCCCTCGATGTCAATACGTCTCAAAAAATCGCCGGTCATCGTGCCCCTCAGGTTCCAGAGGGGAGCGCTATCTTCGGTCGTTGGGCCAGGAGGAGTTAACGACAATTGGACATCCCGCAAAGTCAATCCGGAGGCGGGACTCTTCCGCATATCCACGATCTCGATCAGCCCATTTTCGATTTCGAGCGGAACGCATTGGCCGGAACCACGCGGCAGCGGAAAAAGACGTGCAATATTCCAGCCATCTTGCTGCCGATTCACGAGATGGAGGTGGGG
>JAKPII010000155.1 GCA_029549885.1 Planctomycetota bacterium | reverse complement strand
TTTTCGTCTCGCAGTGGGAATCGTTGACCTTGGCGTCACAGATTTCGGAACCAGTAGCCTTCGTCTGTCCCGAAGGCGAATCACCTTTACTGGAGGGAGCAGATGGGGCGTCGGATGTGCCACGGTCGAACGGTCGATGGGAGACCTCTCCCTCCAATGAAACTCAAACGTGCGGGGTGATCGAGCGAGTGGGGCTCCCCCCTTGCCAAGTGGTGCGAATTGGAAAGAACCGTCTTGTGGTTGCTGCTATCCGGCCCGAGGCGCCTGAGGAGCTCAGGGAACTTCTCAGCCCTTGGGAGGCGGGGCTTGATCTCCTCGAACCATTTGGACGAATCCAAGCGGCTCTCGAAGAGGCTTCACGTCGGGGGTGATCGCATGTTCTGGCCGTGGTCTTTGCGAAGGCAATCAGAGAGCCAACCGAGGGCAACGTCTGTCGTGTCTCACCAAGCGCTTGACAGGGTGCCCGAGGGACGGCCAAGCGCATCCCGAGTAGAAACGCCCCTGCCAACAGCGACCGCCATCGAAATTGCGAAGAGTTGGTTCCCCGGTGATGATTTTGCCTGCGATGCCCACTCTGAGTCACTCGTTTTTTCAGTGCAAATTTATCCGACGGGATGGAATCGCGCGATCCAACGGGGCTGTGAATCAGTGGTTCAATCGGTCGATATCACATGCAAACCCCCACGTGTTCTCTCCCTTCAGATTCGCGACCCTGTGATCTGCGTGCGAAGTTTTTTCTTTCTCGCCGACGAGCAAACCGAAGGATCGCCCTCGCAGCAACGGTGTCAAAACGTTTCGGGGTCAAATGCGGCACAGAGCCGTCAGCAGGAATCTCAAAATGATCCACAGACACCCGGCCGTTCACGCTTGAGGTGCTGTGCCGAAGAACTATTGCGGCTAGTTACCGCGGGGCATCAGCACCGCATCGAAGTGCCCGAAGACGTCATCAAATTGGAGGACCGCCTCCGTTATTTGCTACAACCTTCGCTGGAGGCGATTCTTGCCGAGCGGCAATTGGAATTTCCCTTTACGCCGTTTCCGTACCAACTTGAAGGAGTTGCTTTTCTTTTTCCCCGGCATGCGGCGATTCTGGCCGATGAGATGGGTCTCGGGAAGACCATGCAGGCCATCACGGCCATTCGGTTGTTACTTCGGTGTGGCGAGGTACGGCGCGTCCTCCTGGTATGTCCCAAGCCCTTAGTCAGCAATTGGCGGCGAGAATTTGAGCTCTGGGCCCCCGAGATTCCCGTAATGGTCATTGAAGGTGATCCGCAAAGGCGAAAGTGGCAGTGGGAATTGGCGGACGTCCCGGTGAGGATCGCCAACTACGAGTTGCTTCCCAGGGACCAAGAGTTTTTCACAGCGAGTGATGAAACGGGCCAGACAAAGGTGGCCTTCGACCTCGTCGTCCTGGACGAATCGCAACGGATCAAGAACCGTCATAGCGCGACCAATCAGGCGGTGTGCTCGATCGCCAGAAAGCGGAGTTGGGCCTTGACGGGAACGCCGGTCGAAAATAGCACGGATGACCTGGTGGGGATTTTCGAGTTTCTCTCTCCCGGCTTTCTTTCCCCCGACATGAAGCCCCAACGGCTAGGACGCACTATTGCCGACTATGTGCTTCGTCGTACAAAGGATCGTGTTCTTTCGGACTTGCCGCCCAAGATTCTGCGCGATGCCGAGGTCGAGTTGACTCCCGAGCAGAGGGAAACCTACGACCTTGCGGAAACGGCCGGTGTCCTCCGTCTTACCGAACTAGGCGATGCTGTCACGATCCAACACGTGTTTGAGTTGGTGATTCGTCTCAAACAAATCTGTAATTTCGACCCCGCCACTGGGGCAAGCGCCAAGATGGAGCGTCTTGAGGCCGATCTCGAAGAGATTGCAGGCAGCGGTCGGAAGGCCATCATTTTCAGTCAATGGGTGGCCACATTGGAAGAGATAGGCCGTCGATTGGAACGATACAAACCCCTCTATTTTCATGGGCAAACGCCGGTTCGGCAGCGTGATGAGGTGATTCGTCGCTTCCGCGAAGACCCACAACACCGCATCCTGCTGATGAGTTACGGGGCCGGGAGTGTGGGTCTCAACTTGCAGTTTGTAAATTACGTCTTTCTCTTCGACCGTTGGTGGAATCCCGCGGTGGAGGATCAAGCCATCAATCGGGCCCACCGGATCGGGGCCGCCGGCCCGGTGATCGTCACCCGATTTCTCACCGTGGATACCATCGAACAGCGGATCAACATGGTCTTGGAACAAAAGCGACAGCTTTTCGAGACGATTTTCTCTGGGACCGTGGAGCCTAAGAAACTCGCACTCACGCAGGAAGAAATCTTTGGCCTGTTTGACCTCAAAACGATGGCCACCCGAGCCAAGGCCGCTTGAAGGAACCTACTCGTTTGTGGGGAATGGCATTCCAAAGGACGGCGGGCGGGGGGTTGTCGTCGGGTCTGCATGCCATTCCACGGTGGCAGGCACTTTTTCAGAAAATTTTTTTTGCGTGCGCTGGGCGAGCGATCGGCAATACCCTTTTTCAGAGCACAAAACGTGCTCAAAAAAAGAGTGTTTGCTCGCCCGTGTGACGGCCGGCAAAGTCGGTTTTCGGTTTATGGTAGATCAGGGGAGGCGAATCGGACCTGGGCCGGCCGTCGCGTGGGTGTTAAGAGCGAATCACCTTGCGCGAAGCACAACCCCCGCTTCCCTTTGAAAGAGTGGATATGTCGCCTCTTTTCGGTGCGGCGTATCCGCTCTTTCGCTTTCTTGGGGCCTTCTGATGCGTTGACGGGGTTGATCGCCAGTGTCGAGGATACACTGCGCCAGATCGAACCGAGGCCAGCTTCCGATAGTGCCCTCGGCCGGGTTTAACCGATCTCCTCGAGGGCTTCACGGAACCGCTCGAGCGGTGCCAAGCGTGCCCCCTGTTTGATCCACGGGCGAAAAGTGTCGAGCCTTTCCCCATCGGCTATCACCCAATCGGAGGCATGAATGACACCCTTGGGCGGGGTCTGGCCTTTGATTATGACAAGAACCCGACATTCGGCATCAGTGCGGAAGCTTCTCGCAGACCAGTCCCAAATCAGGATCTCGACCTCGGGACGGTCTGAAGTCCGTCCGCCAAATGGGGATGAAGGGCATCCGTCTGGCGGGCATAGCTCCGCCCCACAATAGTCCGAGATTGCGGCTGGATTGCCCGTCCAGACCACATGGAGGTCCTTCCACGACCGCTTTTTTAGGCCATTCCGGCAACATGATAGTCTCCCCGCCCGGTGAAGATAGGCAAAGTTGAGACCATTGCTAACTTTTGACGGGGCCGACTCCACTCGGGGGTGCCAAAGGTGGTAAGTCCTTGTGAGTCGGCGGATGGAAAACACACGGATGCCGGCCTGGTGGAGCCGTAAGCCGAGATCATCATCTTCACAACCCCAGCCCCGGTATTGTTCATCGAAACCGTTGATCCGCAGGAAATCGTGCCGCCACACGGCCAAATTGCCCGACAGGACCCGGGGCTTTCGTGGATGGCGAATCGCGTGGTAGAAGACGGCCTTCCAATGGGCAATCGCCAGCCGTCGGTATTCTGCCCGGAGCGGCCAGCGGAGATAATCTGCGTTTTTCACGGCGTCTTCGGTCATCCGTTGGGTCATCATTTGGTCCAGACGAATACAGTCGCCCGTCCATGCCCGATGAGGGCGCCGCATCCGCATATGAGCGGCTAGATGATCTGGGGGGATGACACAGTCGCCATCGAGAAAAAGGAGATACCGCCCCGTGCTAGCGATGAAGCCTTCATTCCGGGCTCGGGCCGGCCAAAACCCCTCGTGGGGATGTGTGACAAAACGGACGGGAAAATCAACCTGGCGTGCAAATTCCTCGACAACTTGAGGTGTTTCGTCCCGGGATCCGTCGTCCGCAACGACCACTTCCAGACGGCAATGACAGTCCCGCTGAATGGCCAGCGACAGTAAGACACGACGCAAATGCCAAGGCCGCTCAAACGTCGTGATGATCACGGATAGGTCGGCTTCCATTCCACGTCCGCTTTCCTGTCAAGGTTTTCGTGACGGCGGCAAAAAGGTGATTCCTTTGAAAGCGACACCTCACGACGGTCCGAGATTACTCAAAATGCACTTAGAATTGATCCCAAAAAGTCTCCCTCTCCCTCTGGGAGAGGGTTGGGGTGAGGGCAAGCGACCGTCGGAGTCGATCGAGAACACCGGCAGCGATTCGAGCCACCATAACCCCCTGCCCCTCTCCCGCCGAACGGGCGAGGGGAGATTATGGGATAGGCTCTTATCACCCTTTGCCACCCGCTATTATGATGAGTGATGCGCATTTTGGACAACGGATGTTGCTCTTCTGCCAACGTTGTGAGGGAAAGTGGGCCACTTTTGCGACCAAACCCAGATACCCAACATTGACGTCGCGCGATAAACTGGGCATTTCTTGATCATTCGTCGGGCAGGGTGGCTCATTGCGCGGGCACCGGTAGGGAATTGGCGGCCCAGTAACGAGGCATCACCAGCGCATCCCAACCCAACATATCTAACTTTGGAATTTAAACGATTGACTTACTGGTATGGACGAAATCCTTGAGCAACTTCGCCGTGATGTGGCAGCAGCCACAGACTCAAAGCAAGTGGAACAGGTCCGGGTCAAGTATCTCGGCCGAAAGGGAATCATCACCACCTTGGCCAAGAACACAGACTTCAGCCGACTTTCATCAGAAGAAAAGCGGTCCTTTGGGCAGAGATTGAACGCCCTCAAAAGCGAGGCGGAGCAACTGCTAAAAGAGGCCCTGGAAAAGGCCAAGGCCGCAGAAAAGGACCTCGTCCGCAAGGTCGCAGGCTTGGATCTTTCCCTTCCCGGTATTGATCGCCGGCTGGGAAGTATTCACCCCATTGCCCTGGTTCAGATGGAACTGGAAGAGATTTTCCAGGGCATGGGCTTCCGCGTGTTGACCGGCTATGAAGTGGAGTTGGAGTACTACAACTTCGATGCCCTCAATATACCGCCAGATCACCCGGCTCGGGACATGCAGGATACGTTCTGGCTCGATAACGGGATGCTCTTGCGGACGCACACCTCGGCCAACCAGGTGCGGGCGTTAGAGACGTACGGCGTCCCGTTGCGGGCGATTTTCCCAGGACGCTGCTTCCGCAATGAGGCGATCGACGCCAGTCACGAGAATACCTTTTACCAGTTGGAAGGTCTCCTGGTGGACCGTGATATTTCGGTGGCTCACCTCATCGCCGTAATGAAGACATTGTTAAGCCAGGTTTTTAAGCGAGAAGTGACAGTGCGGCTTCGTCCCGGCTTTTTCCCGTTTGTCGAGCCGGGCTTCGAATTGGACGTTCAATGCCTCATTTGCGGCGGTAAGGGATGTGCCACCTGCAAACAGACCGGGTGGATCGAATTGATCCCCTGCGGCCTGGTCCATCCCAAAGTGCTCGAGTTTGGGCGAGTCGATCCCAACATCTATAGTGGCTTTGCTTTCGGGATGGGGCTGACCCGTATGGCCATGATGAAATTCGGCATCCCCGACATTCGCTTATTTAACTCGGGCGACATCCGCTTTTACGAGCAATTCCCGGCAGCATTCTGAAGCCGGGGTTCTGGCTGTGTGTGGGGCGCACACGAGATAAAACGAACGCCTTTTGAATCACTGACAGTAAAACGATTAGTGAAGTGGTGTCACGGAGTGAGCTGTGAAGATCTCTCTCGATTGGATTAGCGACTACGTCGATATCAACGACATCCCCGTGGATGTAGTGGCCGATCGACTGACCATGTGTACGGCGGAGGTCGAAGACGTTCTTGAGGTCCGGCGGAGCGTGGCTCAGGTCGTTGTTGGCGAAGTTATTGATTGTCGAGATATCCCGGCGGCGCCGAATCTGAAACTTGTCACCGTCGATTGTGGCACGCGCCGTTTCCAAACGGTTTGTGGAGCGCCGAATGTTCGCAAGGGCTTGAAGGCACCATTTGCCCCGCCGGGTACCCGGCTTGCCAATGGTGTGGAAATCGCCGTGGCCGAGGTCAGCGGTCACCGTAGCGAAGGGGTTCTCTGTTCACCGGCAGAACTGGGGATGAGCCGCTGGCACGAGGGCCTTTTGGAATGTCCACCGTCGCTACCGAATGGCGCACCGTTGGCCCAATGGATTCCCGATCGGGACGTCTTGATTGAAATTGATAACAAGAGCCTGACCCACCGGCCGGACCTCTGGGGGCACTACGGTTTTGCCCGCGAACTGGCCGCGATCTTCCGTCGGCCATTGCGGCCGTTACCGGTCGTCGATCTTTCGCAGTACGACCATTTGCCGACGTATCCATTGACGGTGGATGACTATGAGAACTGCCCCTGTTATGGTTGCATTGACTTGCGGGTTCGGGCAGGTGTGCCGGCCCCCCTTGTGATCCAGCGACGACTCCATGCCCTGGGACAGCGGACCTTCAACCTGATGGTCGATCTGACCAATTACATCATGTGGGAAATCGGACAGCCCACCCACGCCTTTGATGGCGATCGTGTTCACGCCATCCGTGTGGCACCCCTCGGAAAGCCGGGGACGTTCGTGACGCTGGACGGCCAAGAGCGGCAACTCCTGCCCGATGACCTACTCATTTGGAATGAGAAAGAGCCGGTGGCCTTGGCAGGCGTGATGGGCGGGCTGGAAAGTGAGGTCACTCCCACCACAACACATGTCCTTCTGGAGAGTGCAAACTTTAAGGCCTCCCGCATCCGTCGGACCTCGGTTCGTCTCGATTTGCGAACGGAGGCCGCCCAACGATTCGAAAAGGGACAACCGCCCGTGAACGTGAAGATCGGCACGGCCCGGGCCCTCCAGTGCTTGATCGATTCCGGAGAACCGTTCGAGGTCCTTTCCCGGTTTACGGTGGCGGGGGACTTGAAAGAGGCACCGCGTCCTTTGTCCATCCCCTGGCGGACGGTCGATACCATGGCCGGCCAAAAGATTCCTCGGCAAGAGGCCGTGGGCATCCTCCGCCATTTGGGTTTTTTAGCCGAGGAAAAGGGCGAGACCCTGGAGGTTGGGATTCCTGCCCATCGGAGTGAGAAGGACATTTCAATACCGGCCGACGTGGTGGAGGAAATCCTTCGCATTTATGGCTACGATCGAATCGAACCACGTCTTCCCGAAGGCCCCATGGCCGCCCTGCCTGTCAACGTGGGACTGCGGAAAGAGCATCAAGCCCGGCGCGTGCTTGCAGGTGCCCATGGGTTTGTCGAGGTCCAGAACTATGTCTGGCTCGATGACAATTGGCTGGCTGAATTGGGTTATCAGCCGGGAGAAACACTGACCCTTAAGAATCCTCCTGCCCAGACGTGTCGCCGACTCCGCCCTGTGTTGCTGCCCAATCTATTGGCCCTGGTTCGACCCAACCGGGCCCATCGGGATATGTTTCGCATCTTTGAGATTGGTCGGGTATTTCGGCCCCAGGCCAATGATGGATGTGAAGAGCGGACCCACCTGGCCGGGGTGAGTTTTCGTTCATCGGGAAAGGGTGATCAAGAAGAGCATTTCCGCAGCATTCGCGGGGCACTGGAAGACCTCGGCGCGGTCCTGACCGGGCAGGCCCTCCGTTTCGTTGCGGGGCAGGACTCGCCATTTCCGTGGTGTGTGCCGGGCTATTGGGTGAAGATTCTCTTGGGGGACACAACTGTGGGGGCCGCCGGCGTTCTCGACCCGGTCCTTGCCAGGGTGGTCGCCCTGGAAGGCCAGGTCGTGTGGTTCGAGCTGGATCTAGAAGCGATCCAAGCCCCAATTTATCCCGTGGTGCACTACCGACCGTTGGCCGTTTATCCCCGTTCGTGGCAGGATTTTTCCCTGTTGTGGGACGTGACGAAGGGCTTCGATTCGCTGGAGGCGGTCCTTTCCAAATTCCAGCATCCGCTTATCAGCGAGCGGGAATTCCTTTATGTCTTCAAAGGGAAGGGACTCCCTCAAGGTCAAGCAAGTTATACGTTCCGCTACTGGTTGGCTGCCCCCGACCATACGTTGACAGGGGAAGAGATCGAAGGGTTTCGGACCGCCTTTTTGAGCTTCCTCCAAGAAAACGGGATTTCGCTCCGCTAACCCCCATTTCACCGTGGCGATTTGCGGCCCGAATCTTGCTAAATGGGGCAATTGGGGCGATGGATGAATGCCAAGTCAAGACGACTACGGACAACCCCCGGGGGTTTTGCCGCCTTCGTGTCATCGGAGGTGTCGGCCGATGTGTTCGGCCATGGTGCGGGTCAATAGAATGGGATAAACCGTTCCACATCGGATAGGCAACTTGCTTCGGTATTGCTAGCAAAACTTGGATATTGCTGGGAAAACAACAAGTTTGACCCACAAAGTCCGCTGGAAGGAGCCATGATGCCTGACAATCAAAGACCTCAGCGATTCATCGATCGCCTTGAGTCAGCCGTTCGGCGGCGTCGGACGCCGGTTCTGGTGGGGATCGACCCCCATCTAGAACTTCTTCCACCGAACGTGGGTGCGGGCGATGTTGAGAACCGTTGGATGCTTCCTCGCGAGAAACTTGCCGAGGCCGTCAGGGTCTTTTGTGCGGGGGTCCTCGACGTGGTGGCCTCGCTGGTCCCCGCCGTGAAGTTCCAATTGGCATTTTTTGAGCAGTTAGGTCCGGAGGGGATGAGGGTCCTTTTGGAACTGGTAGCTCGAGCGCGCCGGGAAGGACTTCTCGTCATTCTTGACGGCAAACGCTGCGATATCGGGAGTACGGCGGCCGCGTACGCCCAGGGGATGTTGGGCCCCCCATCTGTCAGTCCCTGGGGCGGCGATGCCATCACCGTTAGCCCATACTTGGGGGAGGACAGTCTTCAACCATTTGTGGAAACGGCCGTAGCGCGCCAGGCTGGGATCTTTGTCCTCGTCAAGACCTCTAATCCCGGCGGCGGAATGTTTCAAGACCTTGTGGCTGACGGGATGCCCATTTATCGCCACGTAGCCCGTTGGGTGGAACACCAGGCCGTTACGACCAAGGGGCAATACGGCTACGGCGATGTCGGCGGCGTTGTGGGTGCCACCTACCGAGAACAACTGGTCGAGCTCCGCGAAGCCATGCCCCACACATGGTTTCTCGTGCCAGGATTTGGGGCACAAGGTGCAACACCCCGCGACGTGGCCGCAGCCTTTGATGCGGCCGGTTTAGGGGCGATTGTTAATAATTCCCGTGGCATCCTCTTCGCCTATCGGCGGCGGGAATTTGAACGCTTTGGCCCCGCCCGATGGCAAGAGGCCGTCGAAGCCGCCACCCGGGATATGATCGAACAACTGCGGGCAGAAACGCCGGCCGGTCGGTTGGTGGGTAGCTTGTGACAGACGATCACAACCGATGACCCGATGAAATAGGTGCTATTGGGCCGTGACCCCAAACGTCCAGACCGGGCAACGGGGTAGCCTGCTCCTGCTTTTGACGGATCGTTAAGAAGGCCCCGATACTTTCTCTGGCCGGTTACGAGGCTGTTTCGATTGGCTTGGGGTCCCAGCGGAGGATTTCGATCTGGCCGTGCCGGGACTCCGCCTTCCAGAGATCACCTAGGGGAGTCTGGGTAATCAGTCGCTTAACGATGCTTGCCAGCGGCTCTGCCACAACCAATCCCACCGCCTGATTCTTGTGGCGACGCAAGAGGCGTTGCAGGCATTCCGTAACCCGCGTTTCGGCTTCCTCGATCGTCTCCCCTTCAGGCGGGCAGATACAATCAGGGATTTCCTGCCACTGACGGTAAATCTTGGGTTGCCGTGTGCGGATTTCCTCAATCCGCATCCCTTCCCATAGACCGTAATCGAGGTTCGTCAGGGCGTCCAATTCCTTGGCCTTAACGTCTAACGCCCTCGCAATAGCGTCGGCCGTCTCAATGGCCGGCCGGCAAGGAGCGTAATAGAGGGCGTCCAAATGGATGCCCGTCTGCTGGATGGTTTCCACCTCCCGGGCAACTTCCTGATAACCCTGGGTATTCATCGGGATATCGAGCCGCCCGCGGACACGACCCTCTAGGTCGTAGTTGGTCGCCCCGGGGCGAATCAGGACGATAGTCGTCATAGTTCAACCTTTTCCTGCGATTTCTTCACCATCGATGCGAGCTCTTGGTATCGCTGGTGGTAGTTATTGTGGCCTAGCAAGCCTGTGCCGACGATGAACATCGTCGCTCCCGCCGCGGCACAATGACCGATGGTATCTCCATTCACTCCGCCATCTACTGAAATCATAAGTCCCTTGGGGCTATGTTGGCGAAGTCGGCGAATTTTGGCCAGAACTTCCGGCTGAAACGTTTGTCCCCCAAAACCCGGCATAACACTCATAACCAGTACAAGCTCACAATCGTTCAAGTAGGGCAATACCGTTTCTACCGGGGTGGGCGGATTAAGGGATACACCGGCACATGCGCCTAGGCGGTGGATCTGTTCAAACAACGGTCGCGGATCGGGGGCCACCTCGATGTGAACGGTTAGGTAATCGGCCCCGGCATCGCGAAACCGCTCAAGATGGGCCTCCGGATTCGAAATCATCAAATGCACGTCAAGTGTCAAATTAGTGCACCGCCGGACGGCCTGGACGATTGGGATACCAAAGCTCAGGTTTGGCACAAAGTGGCCGTCCATGATGTCCAAGTGCAAAAAGCGTGCCCCCGCCGCCTCTAAGCGTTCGATTTCCCGGGCTAAATAACGGAAATCGGCCGCCAGGAGTGACGGCCCGATCATGACATGCCCAAGCGTCCAGTCCGTATATAGTGGCGAATGCACACTCATCCCAGAAGGAATTGCCTTATCATCTCACAAGACGAGTGACCCCAATTTTTCCCCAGTGTGAGATCAGTTCATTACCAAGGCGAAAGTTTACCTGATCTCACCATTTATGGTCAAAGGGAGTCGTTTCGATTTCCTTATTCTCAGCCTATTTGTTCAAGACCCGCGATATTTACCAATAAACCACTAGTTTATGCGACGCGAATCCGTTTGTCATTCACCCGCTTCGTCGATGATGTTATCCCCATAAAGTTGTATCCGGGCAAAACCCCGCCTTTAGATTCACCTGTTGCCGGACGTGTCCCCATAGCTAGCTGGTCCATCCCCTTCTGTCGAGGCAATTCCCGCAGGCGACAGACCGCGGTCACAACCCGGGGATGGCCTTGAACACCTCTCGCTGGTGGTGTCGATCGCGTCATAGGTCCGGCCGGTCTCTCCGCGAAGCGACCTTGCCCGGGCTGCCTCGGCTAGTTTTTGCCCCCAAGGTGTCGGGTACGAACCCGTAATGCAGGCCTGGCACAAGTCCTTGGGATCGATTCCGATCGCCCGGGCCACGGCCTCCACAGGCAGATACCGCAGCGAGTCGGCCCCGAGGTCCTTCGCCATCCGAGCTTGGATCGCTTCTGTTAACTCGCCATTTGTGATGTAACGGGGGGCGAACAACTCGGACATGGTGGACATGTCGATCCCGTAGAAACACGGCGAGATGATCGGCGGACATGCCACCCTGATATGGATTTCTGCCGGACGGCCTAACGCCCGCATGCGGTGGACGAGAACCCGCATCGTTGTGGATCGCACAATCGAGTCCTCCACCAAGAGGACCCGCTTCCCTTCCAGAACTTCGCGGAGCGGCGTGTATTTTGCGTTTGCCCGCTCTTCCCGTGTCATATGGCTGTCGATAAATGTCCGTCCCGTGTACCGGTTCCGGATCAAGCCCTCCAAGCAAGGGACACCCAAGGCAAATGCCATGGCGTCGGCGGCTGCCTTGCTGGTATCGGGGACGGGCACGACGATCGTCCGGCCGTCATCGACGGGGAGTGTCTCGAGCCGGGCCAGTTCTTCGCCCAGAGCCTTGCGGGCGAGGTAAACACTTCGGCCATCCAGAGTGCTCGCCACATTGGAAAAATAGATCCACTCAAAAAAGCAGTGGGCACAATGGGGGGCGTTCCCAAACTGCTCAAAGCGGATGCCTTCCTTGGAGACGATGATGGCTTGACCGGGTTTGACGGGTTTGATGGCCTCCGGCGGGAATCCCAGGTTCAAAAGCGCGACACTTTCGCTGGCCGCCGCAAACAGTGAGCCGTCAAATGCCCAGCTTAAAGGCTTGAAACCCAGGGGGTCGCGGAGGACCACAAGTTCCCCCAGGGCATTGAGGAAGACCAAACTGTACGCGCCGTCGAACTCTCGGGGAAGTGCGCGACACACCTGCGCCAGGTCGGGGGCAGGATTGGGGTTAAGCTCCCGACACAGCACGTGCATAATAACTTCCGTGTCGGTGTCGCGGATCAGATGGTTATCCTCGTCCCGCAGTAGCCGTTCGCGCAACTCTAGGTAGTTAGCCAGTTGTCCGTTGAAGGCGAAACTGAACCATTTGTGCTTCTTAATGTGGTGCCGTTCAAAGGGTTGTGCGTAGCTAGGGTCGTCCTTCCCACAGGTTGCGTAGCGAACGTGTCCCAGGGCTGCCGACCCCGAGAACCTTGTCATTAGATCGTCGAACCGCGTCCGCTGCGCGAGGGAAAAGACCTCGGCGACCGTCCCCACGTTCTTATAGGTCAAAAGGAGCTGCGAGTCCCCCTCACAGTAGCGAGTGATTCCTGCAGCAAGTTGGCCTCGGTTTTGAATGTCGAGCAACAACCGCGGGATGAGTCGCGGCGCCGACATTGGGCCGCCGGGACAAAGGGGACTCACCGGACGACCCGGCAGATGATAGACTGCGGCAACGCCGCACTCCTCGTGAAGTTCGTTCATTGATGTTCCCGCCTCAAAGAGAGTTCCGGGCATTGTCGGCAGACAACCCGCCCGACCCCGGGGATAGGTAGCACTTCCTCTCTTATTTTACGGTTTGAAGGCATTCGCTACAACGAGCCGGGTGGGGGCCACGCTCTGTCCTGGCCGCTCCCGATTCGGTGGCGATTCGATTTTGGTGATGATACACTGGACCAAAAGATTCTTTCCTGTAATCCGTTGGAATTTGGTGACGACATTTCCAAGACGTGTAACCCATATTGGAACGAGAGATATGACGTCTATAACGTTGACGCGGGTTACGAAATGGTCTTCCTTCCAACACGGTTGGGTGACGGGAATTCTCGTTTGTTTGCTCATTGCCTCCTCTGCCTTGGGACGTGACATTTTTGTCAACAACGAATCGGGCGATGATTCTTTTACCGGGGGGATTGCCGAGGCGGGACAGAGGGTGGATGGACCTGTTCGCACGATTGCCCGCGCCCTTGCCTTGGCACAACCGGGCGATCGAATAGTGCTTGCGAAAACCAACACCCCGTATCGGGAGTCGCTGACTCTGGCCGGGAAACGTTTGAGCAAGGACAACCTTGGGGATTTTATCCTGGAAGGTAATGGGGCGATCTTGGACGGCTCGGCTCCCGTGCCGCCCGAGGCCTGGCAAGTGGACAAGGATTCCTGGCAGCGATTCAAACGGGCTGTTTTTCGATTCACGCCCGAAGGAAAAAGCTATCAGCAGCTTTTCCTCGGTGATCGTCCGGCCGTGCGCGTCTATGCCGATCGTTTATCGGCGGTTCCGCCGCAATTGGAACCCATGCAGTGGGCCCTCTTCCAAGGGAGCATCTATTTTTGCGTGGAGCGAGATCGGCACCCCGCCGACTATCCCCTGCGTTATGCGAAGTTGCCTGTGGGGATCACACTTCATCATGTGGAAGGGGTGACGATCCGCGACCTGGTTATCCAGGGCTTTCAAATGGATGGAATCAATTTGGCCAATACCGCACGGGATGTCCGTCTGGAAAGGGTGGTCTTGCGGGGCAACGGGCGAACGGGTCTCACGGTGGGTGGTGCGTGCCGGGGGACACTCATCGATTCACTTGTTGGTGATAACGGCTTTGCACAAATCCTGACGCTTCCCAATTCGGAAATCCATGTCCAAAAGTGTCAGGTTCTGGGAAATACGGCCCCGGCCTGGGTCGATGAGGGTGGCCGGTTTTTCCTTGCGGGCGAACTTCGGAAGGGTGGTCTTGACGACATCGACGCGGAGGCTGGCACACCGCAGACCTCGGATCCCGGCCAAAATTGATCGTTGGCCTCATCTTACAAGTTCGCGCTCGATCTCCTCCAAGGTCTTACCCTTGGTTTCTGGCAATGTCGCCAGTATTGTGAGAAAACCAACCGCGCAGACGCCCGCATAAAGCCAAAACGTCCCGTGGGGACCCAGATTGCGGTTGAGGATAGGGAACGTTAACGTCAGGGCTGTGCAGGCTGCCCACAAGGACAGGACAGCCACCGACATGGCCAGTCCACGAATCCGATTGGGGAAGATTTCCGAGATGACAACCCACGTAATCGGGGCCAAGGACATGGCGTAGCAGCCGATCGCCGCAAGGACCAGCACCAGCATGTGCCAGCCCGTACTGTGGAAATAGTAACCCAGCCCAAGGAGGCCAAAGATAAGAGCCAGGCCCCCGGCCCCAAAGAGCATGAGAAAGCGTCGGCCCCAACGATCCACTGTGAAAATGGCCACAAACGTAAACACCAGGTTGACAATCCCAGTGAAAACAATGTTCACAAGGACGTCACTGACGGCGTAACCGGCAGCCTGGAAGACCTCTTGGGCATAATTGAAGATCACATTGATGCCGCACCACTGCTGAAACACAGCCAAAAAGACCCCAAGAGCCACAACCCGAAGCAAACGCCGCTCCAAAAGGTCGCCGAGCCGCACCCGAGCTATGGCTTCCGCACTGAGCGTCTGGCGAATGTCGGCCACGGCGTGGCGGGCGTAATCGGGGCCGCCCACTCGGGCGAGGATTCTTTCGGCCAAGGTGTCGTAGCCGGATTTCACCAGCCAGCGAGGGCTTTCCGGGACAAAGAACATGAGGAGGAAGAATCCCACAGCCGGAAATGTTTCGGCTCCAAACATCCAGCGCCATCCAAACTGCCCGTTCCACGACTCGCGGATGAACGCAGTGATCTGATCTGCCGGGATATTCTGGGGTACAGGCTGGGCAATGAGTAAATTCGTGATCTGGGCCGCGAGAATACCAATAACGATTGTCAACTGGTTGATGGACACGAACACGCCGCGAATCTCGGCTGGGGCAATCTCCGCGATGTACATGGGCGAAAGATTGGAGGCCAGGCCGATCCCAATCCCACCGGTGATTCGAGCAAGATTAAACGAGGTATAGTCCCAAGCGATGGCCGTCCAGATTGCCGAAAGGGTGAAGAGGAATCCGGCCGTAATCAAGAGACGCCGCCGCCCCAAGCGGTCACTGAGGGCCCCGGAAATGGCCGCTCCCATGAGGCATCCGACCAAAGCACTGCTCTGGGCCCAACCTTGCCAAAAGGTCTTCGGTGGGATGGCAAAATAAGGTTCGTAAAAGGGTTTGGCCCCGCCGATGACGACCCAATCGTAGCCGAAGAGAAATCCCCCCATGGCGGCAACTAAACATACGGCCCAGAGGAGGACCATGTTATAACGGGGCCGGTGGCCCAATGTAGCTGTTGCTTGTTCCAGAGATGCCATGCAGTCGGTGCCCTCCCAAACGGAATGTGAAAACTGCTCTCAACTGTCCCAACGGAGTGGGGGAATCGATGCGTCACGGAGGTGATTCCACATTGCCGGCTGCCTGGGCCGCCGCGTTAAGGCGTTTGAGCAATTCCAGGCGGATGGCAGCAGCATCGATGCCCACGGCGACCTCAAGCCGGTTTTCCTGCCAGGCAGGGACAGGGCGGCGGTCAAAGATGGTCGCTCCCCGGGTGATTTCGCCAACTGTTTCCACGTCCCCCGCCAATTCTTCGTAACGGAAGAGGTCGGGACGGCAGGCCGCCAAATAAGTTAGCGAGTCATGGAGGTGGATGGTCTCTAGCCCCAAGTGTTGCCGATACGCCCGAAACTTTGCCGGCAAAATCTTGCGCAACAAGGCGCCAATCTTGTTCGTTTCCGGCGGCAGTTCGTTCAAAAAGGAAAGGGAAAAGTTGACGCGATTCGTCACGTCCAGGGGGACAAGGGTCTTAGCAGCCTTGGAAGCGAAAACGATCTTGGCCGCGTGAGGATCGCAGTAGATATTGAATTCCGCCGCAGGCGTAATATTTCCGGGGACTTGAATGGCTCCGCCGGCAATAATCAGTCGATGGACCAACACTGGAAACTCGGGATCACGTTGGATGGCACGGGCGATGTTGGTCAGGGGACCGAGGGCGAGCACGGTTACCGCATGGGGGGCCGCCCGAACTTCGTCGGTCAAAAGTTTCTCCGAAGGATGGGGGGTTCTTAGCTCCGCGACAGTAAGAGACGCGTCTCGAAGATCATCTACCGAAT
Source organism: Planctomycetota bacterium (assembly GCA_029549885.1). Lineage (GTDB taxonomy): Bacteria > Planctomycetota > Planctomycetia > Pirellulales > Thermoguttaceae > Thermogutta. The sequence continues at coordinate 10,388 of JAKPII010000155.1, read as the reverse complement.
TGGCGAACCGGCCATCCACAGGGAGACCCCTCTCGGGTGCGGTGGCCGCCCCGATTCTTGGAATTCGCGGGGGATCCAGGTATGCTATAAGTGCCTGAGCGTTCCGAGTGGCAACGTGCGGGGGGACATTTCCTCCAACTGCTGTGACCGCCACGACGTCCCAATCAGGATCAAAGAGGAGCATGCATAATGCCAGCGCGTCGTCGATTCCAGGATCGAGATCAACTATGACTTTTCGTGGCATCGCTTACCCTCGTCAGGTGGGGTCAATTCCTATTTGACAGTGGGATATGGCCCGATTTTAGGTTTCCTTGCTCATCGTCGCAAGGGCATGTGGTCGTCAGGAGAAAGGGAAAATGCCATGCTGGAAGCTGCCGTTGCAAAAGCGGAACGTGGGGCAAATTTGACGATGGAAGAGTGCGAAAGCGCGGTGGAGGCCATCATCCGAGGCCAGGCTCCGGAAGAGGTGGTCGCGCGCTTCTTGATCGCGCTTCACGTCAAAGGCGAGACGGCCGCGGAGATTGCCGGCGCTGCGCGCGCGATGCGCCGTCATATGCTCACCGTCGAGAGTAGCCATCCCATCGTCATGGATATCGTGGGGACCGGCGGTGACGGCTCGGGGACGTTCAACATCAGCACGGCGGCGGCGATTGTTATTGCGGCAGCGGGCGTTCCGGTGGCCAAGCATGGAAATCGGCGGATTACGAGTCGGACGGGCTCCGCGGATGTGTTGGCGGAGTTGGGGATCAATATCGAGGCCCCGTTGCCCGTAGTGACTGCATGCCTGGAAGAGCTGGGCATCTGCTTCTGTTTTGCTCCGCTTATGCATCCGGCCATGAAAAATGTGGCGGAAGTACGTCGGAAACTTGGTCATCCTACTGTGTTCAATCTCTTGGGGCCGCTCACGAACCCGGCGAGTGTTCCTTACCAAGTGCTGGGTGTTGGCCGAACGTTTTTGCGTCCCCTTCTGGCTGAGGCCCTGCAACTATTGGGGACGACGCGGAGCGCCATCGTCTATGGGTGTGGCGAACTGGATGAGGTGAGCCTTCTGGGAGAAACGCAGGCCACCATCGTGGGACCAGACGGTGTAGAAGAAGTTATTTGGAAACCAGAAGATTTCGGACTGGAGCCGATTTCTTGCGAGGCGTTGCGGGTAAGTGGACCCGGAGAAAGTGCCGCCCGAATTAAGGAGATGCTCGACGGCACGCCGGGACCCATCATGGATACCGTCCTGGCCAACAGTGCCGTGGGTTTGTGGTTGGTTGGCCGGGTTAATTCGCTCAGCGAAGGCGTGGCCTTAGCCCGGGAGACCATCCTCAGCGGCAAGGCCCGTGATCTACTCGCCAAATGGGCCGAGCGGTCACACCGGTCAACGTGATCCTCAACAAAAAACCGTAGAGGTACGTGCGATACCTCTACGGTTTCGGGTCACCACTGGCAGTTAAAGGTGAAAAACCGTTTTTGGTTAGGTCCTCACCAAACGATGAAAGTCCATGCTCACGCAGTTGAGCCTTCGTCGGATTCCTGAGCGTCGGTTGAGGATTCCTCTTTCGCCTCGGCCTCTTGCTGCGTCTGTTGCGTTTGGCCACCGATGAAGGGCTGGATCAAACGGCTGATGGAAGCCCCCAAACCACCCTTGAGTTCCTTCTCTTTCTCTTTTTCCTTCTTCTCTTCCTTGGCTTCGGGAGCCGCTTGTTGAGCCTCTTGTTCTTCCTCGGCCCACTCGAGACGCTTGCGCGACAGACCGATCTTTCGCTCTTCCTTATCGACGCGGAGGATCTTGACCTCGATCTCCTCGCCGACCTTCACGACTTGCTCAGGATTGTCCACCTTGTGATCGGCCAACTCGGAGATATGGAGCAACCCTTCCAAACCGTCCTCCAGACCAACAAACACTCCAAAGTTGGTGATTTTGGTGACCTTGCCTTTGACGATTTGACCAGGGGCGTATTTCGTGGGAATGTACGTTTCCCAGGGGTCCTCGGTCAATTGCTTGAGGCCCAAGGCAATTCGCCGCCGCGACTTGTCGATGGACAGCACACGGCATTCGATTTCCTGGCCCTTTTGGAGAACCTCGCTCGGATGGGTGATCTTGCGGGTCCACGACAGATCGCTGACGTGGAGCAGCCCATCAACACCCTCTTCCAACTCCACAAAGGCGCCGTAATTTGTGATATTTCGGACGATCCCCTTAACCACTGAGCCGACGGGGTACCGTTCCTCAACGGTATCCCAGGGATTCGTCATCGTCTGCTTGATGCCCAGGGAAATCTCTTGTTTTTCCTTGTCGATCCCGAGGACGACGACCTCGACCTCATCTCCAACCTGGACGACTTCGCTGGGGTGATTGATGCGGCGCGTCCACGACATTTCGCTAATATGCACGAGACCTTCGACACCTTCTTCGAGCTTGACGAAGGCCCCATAGTTCATGACGTTGACCACCGTACCCTTGACACGGCTACCCACGGGATACCGAAGCTCGATATCTTCCCAGGGACTGGGGGTCTTCTGCTTCAGGCCGAGGGCGATCTTCTCGCGCTCGCGATCGATGTTCAGGATGACGACTTCGATTTCTTGATCCAGAGACACCAGTTCGGAGGGGTGATTGATCCGGCCCCAACTCATATCCGTGATGTGGAGCAGGCCGTCAATCCCGCCCAGATCCACAAACACACCAAAATCGGCGATGTTCTTGACGATGCCTTTCCGCAACTGACCGACCTCCAGCTCGGCCAGGAGTTTGGCCTTCTTTTCCGCACGCTCTCGCTCGATCAAAGCCCGCCGACTAACAACAATATTCCGCCGTGCTTCGTCAATTTTCAGGACAACGCACTGCACGGTCTGACCGATGAACTCACCGATGTCGGCCGGTCTTCGAATATCGACCTGACTCGCCGGCAAGAAGACGTTGACGCCAATATCCACAAGAAGCCCACCTTTGATCTTGCGGGTAACCACCCCGGTGACTACGTCACCCTCTTTGACCGTCTCCATGATCCGCATCCAAGCGCGGATCTTTTCTGCCTTTCGCTTGCTGAGGGTAATCATGCCCCGGTAATCGTCACCGAGGCCATAGACGTCCTCGAGCTCTTCCACAAGGACGCTGATTGTCTGACCCGGTTGCGGCGGCTCTTCGTTTTCCGACCACTCTGAAAGAGGAATGATGCCCTCGCTCTTTGACCCGACATCGACAACGACAAAATCGCGTTCCACCCTCAAGATGCGGCCTTCCACGATCTGGTTGACCGCGATGTCTGACGCCGCCAGGGCAAGCTCTTCCGGTTCCATTCCCCCACAAGCGGCTTGAAGTTCTCGTTCCCACTCCTCTTGAGAAAGGTCCACGTGACGAATGAGATTACGATTGACCATGTTGAGAGAACACCTAGAACGTCAAAAAGAGTTAGCGCGGAAGCTGAACGTTGGAAGGGGGACGATGCAGCCGGAGACTTTGTCAATCTCCCCTGTCCCTGCACCAGTGAGGGGTCTCCGACAACCACCATCCGCGAAATTGTCAGAGGTTGGCCGCAACGAAACCCGATCTTGCGAAAAAGCAATCCGCACCTACCACTTTGGCAGATTGTCCCTCGCCCCTTGCGAGGGATACCGCAACCTACCAACACCCACAGAGTATAACAGAGGAAGAGCCGTGCGACAATTGCGCCCGAGCGAGGTTTTGGATTCGCGCGGACGTCGTGTTGAGGGGAGAAATCGCGTAAGGCATAACCAGGGGAACGGCCGCGAATGGCTTGTTGCTCGCGGATAACCCATATCGCGCAAATTGAAACAGATTTGGTTTCTCCTGGGTAAGAGTTGCGACTTTTGCCGAGAAATACGACAGGGGAAATTGTTGTGATTGGATGAAACCGTGCATGTAATACTTCGCCTAGATCGTCGGTGGGGGTAAGAAGCCTCCAACACTATGCCGGATAGGCGTTATAATTGAGACTTTGCGTCTCACGGAAAGTTGCGACTCGCTTGACACCCAGGCGGTTCTCCGTGAGGTTAATGCTTTTGAACTCGGCACTTAAAAGTGGCCGGAGAACGGGAATCCGAAAGAGAAGCCCGTCAACAGTTGGGCACAGTCTGGTAAAAAGGTAGTGTGGCAGTTGCCGCAAGTGTGGCCAACCGGCGAACGGGACTGCGTTTGACAACCATCGATCAGTAACCTTGTGGAGCGAACCTTTATGTGCGCACTAGAGGTTTCCAGCAGCGAGGAAATGACTTCCGCGAAAGAAGGTCGCTTATCGGCCCAAACGATGTATGAGAAGTGCATTGCCTTGTCGCGCAATCTGTGGTGGACCTGGCAGCCCGATGTCATCAACCTCTTTCGTGATCTAGACCCTATCCGTTGGCGACAGTTGGATCATAATCCGGTGGCACTTTTGGCGGAAATGACGCCGGAACGGCTAGAGGCGCGGGTTTCGGAACTGGCCCTGCACAGCCGCATTAACCAGGCGTACCGCCGATTGAAGGAGTACCTTTCGCAACGGCCACTGTGGGGACGAACTCATGCCGGCGTCCTCGGTTCCAAGCCGGTGGCCTATTTCTCTCTGGAATACGGGGTCCACGAATCTGTGCCCATCTACTCGGGAGGTCTGGGCGTCCTATCAGGGGACCATTGTAAGAGCGCTAGTGATCTGGGGGTTCCCTTGGTCGCGGTGGGGCTGTTCTATGACCAGGGGTATTTCAAGCAACATTTGACGGTGGACGGCTGGCAGGAGGAGGAGTACATCGATGTCGATGTGACCAAGTTGCCACTCGATCTGTGCACGGATGCCGAGGGTAAGCCGATCATCATCACCCTAGAAACGCGGAGCTCTCGGTTACTAGTTAAGGTTTGGCAGCTCCGGGTGGGGCGGGTCAATATCTATCTCTTGGATACGGATGTCGAGGGAAATAGTCCGGAAGACCGTGAGTTGACCAGTCGGCTTTATGGTGGTGACAACCGGACCCGGATTCGCCAGGAATTGGTGGCAGGTGTCGGGGGGGTTCGTGCGTTACGGGCGCTGGGGATTAAGCCGGGAGTTTATCACCTGAATGAAGGCCACAGCGCCTTTGCCGTGCTCGAGGTCATGCGTGAACGGATGGTGGACGACGGGTTGAGCTTTGAAGAAGCCCGTCGGGAGGTCCGCCAGTGCACCGTGTTTACCACGCACACGCCTGTTCCGGCGGGTCACGACCGGTTTGATCCGGGACTGATGGAGGAACACCTCGGTCCGTTGCGAGATGCCTTGGGAATCTCCCATGAGACGTTGATGAGCCTGGGACGAGTCGATCCCACCCGCATGGATGAGCCGTTTTGCATGACGGTGCTGGCCCTGAAGGTGTCACGCAAGGCGAATGCCGTCAGTGCCCTTCACGGTCGGGTGACACGGCAAATGTGGGCCAACCTTTATTCCTGGCGGGCGGAAGACGAAGTTCCCATTGGCCATATCACCAACGGTGTGCACATCCCCAGTTGGTTGGCCTGGCAAATGAAAATCCTCTACGATCGATACTTCCCCGAGCGTTGGTATGAACGCATGGGTGAACCCGAGGTCTGGCAGTCAATTTATAATGTCGATCCGGGCGAATTGTGGGAAACGCATTTGACGCTGAAGAATCAACTGATGGCCTTTGTCCGGCGACGGCTCAGCCGACAATGCCGGCGGCGGAATGAACCCGACGAGGTTATCGAGGCCGCGCGGTCCATTCTTGATCCCAATGCACTGACGATTGGCTTCGGGCGGCGGTTCGCCACATACAAGCGGGCGACGCTCATCTTGCGGGATCCCGATCGACTGGCGCGGATCGTCAATGATCCCGAACGACCTGTGCAGTTCATTTTCGCTGGAAAGGCCCATCCGCGGGACATCGCCGGGAAAGAATACATTCGGGCCATTGCAAACTTGCGACACGATCCCCGGTTCAACAAGCGAATCGTGTTTATTGAGGATTACGACATTAACGTCTGTCGCCATATGATTCAGGGGGTGGACGTCTGGCTAAACACGCCGCGGCGCCCCTTGGAGGCCAGTGGAACCAGTGGGCAGAAGGCCATCCTTAACGGGGCCCTTCACATGTCGGTTCTTGATGGTTGGTGGGCCGAAGCCTACGACGGTTCCAACGGCTTCGCCATTGGTAACGGGTCGAGTCATAAAAGCGAGGAGAACACCGACGCCAGAGATGCCGAGAGCCTGTATCAGGTCTTGGAAAACCAGGTCATTCCGGAGTTTTACGACCAAGACAGTGATGGCTTGCCACGCCGCTGGGTGCTTCGCATGATGAACTCCATCAGTTCCTTGGCCTGGCGATTTAGCTCTCACCGGATGGTGGCCGATTATGTTCGGTTGGCCTACTTGCCGGCGGCCTGCGGGACAAGCTCGGAAATGTCGCGTTGATGGCTTTGGGCCGTTGTCGGCGGAGGCAGGTCGATCGAAGGTTCTCGCGGGTAGCAGACGTTGCTCACACGCCGCGGCGGTCCTTTCCTAAGTTTTTGCATAGATCCTTTCACTTAAGCCATGCCTGAGATCAACGTTTATGAGGAACTTCGCTGGCGGGGGTTGATCCATCAGACGACCGATGATGCCGTGTTGCCCGGCTTTTTGATGGAACGGTCCCGCACAGTTTACGCCGGGTTTGATCCCACGGCAGACAGTCTGCATGTAGGCCACTTGATGGCCTTGATGATCTTAAGGAGATTTCAAAAGGCAGGTCACCGGCCGATTGCCCTTGTGGGAGGCGCCACGGGCATGATCGGCGATCCCAGTGGAAAGAGCGAAGAGCGAAGGCTTCTTTCCGAGGAGGAACTAAGAAAGAATGTGGAGGCGGTCGAAAAACAGCTCAAGAGGTTTCTCGACTTCGAGGGTAAAGAGACATCCGCCCTCCTCCTCAATAACTACGATTGGATGGGCAAATTTGGCTATCTCGAGTTTCTTCGGGAAGTGGGCAAGCATGTTCCCGTCAACGTAATGTTGACCAAGGAATCGGTGAAAACCCGGCTAGAACGAAGCGACTCCGGTCTGAGTTACACGGAATTCAGTTACATGCTCCTGCAGGCCTATGATTTCGTGCATCTGTATCGGGAATATGGGTGCGAAATCCAGGTGGGTGGGAGCGATCAATGGGGGAATATTACGGCGGGGATCGATCTCGCGCGGCGGCTCATCGGTGTTCAGCTTTATGGGATCACCTGTCCCCTCCTCACTAAGAGCGATGGGACAAAGATGGGCAAGACGGAAAGCGGGGCGCTATGGCTTGATCCGCAGAAGACAAGTCCTTATCAGTTCTATCAGTATTGGATCAACGTGGAGGACGACCTGGTCGAAAAGTGCCTGAAATTCTTCACGGACTTGTCTCGGGAGGAGATTGCGTCCATTGTGGCTCAACACCGTGAAGCCCCGGAGAATCGTCTCGGACAGCGTCGCTTGGCTCAGGAGATCACCCGATTGGTGCACGGCGAATCCGGCCTGCAAGCGGCAGAAAGGGCCACGGCGATCTTGTTTGGGGCCGAGATCGAGCAGATTTCCGAGCGGGAGTTAGACGAGATTTTCAGTGATGTCCCCAGTCGGACGGTTTCGCGCTCGCAATTGGAAGGCCCTGGCTTGCCCATAGTCGATGCCCTTTGCCTGGCAGACCTGGCCAAGACAAAAGGTGAAGCTCGACGCACCATTCAGCAGGGCGGCGCCTACGTGAATAACCGGCGTGTCACGGACCAAGAGGTTCGTCTGACTGCTGAAAACCTGGTTGGGGACCGAACCATCGTTCTGCGGGTCGGTAAAAAACGCTATGGACTGTTGCGGTTCGAAGGTTGACCGTGGTGTGAAAGGCCCTGTGACATCCGCCGCGCTCGATAGACAACGAACATGTTGTCTGGCTTGGCGAACACAATTTCCAGATTTAGCCGTGGTTCTGATACGGTGAGGATGTATTCAAACTGATATTTGGCGGCTAGAGTCAAGAGGCGGTCTTCGCCCAGCCGGGCGGCATTTCTCACCCACCAGGACCCCCACAGCGGGTCGTGGAAGATGTAGATGTCCTTGAGCTTTTCCCACCAGGCCACAATGGACCGGGCGTCCTGGGGAATCTCTTTCCAGGTAGCCACTTCGCTCCGTTGGGCATACCATTTGAAGCTGCTCTTCATGGATGGTGTTAGGAAGCGCGAATCGGTTGGGGTATTCTGGGCAATCCATAGGCAGACCTCTCGCCAGTCTTCAAACTCGTCCCGGGCTGCCGCATCTTCATCCCAGGCAGATAGCATGGTGATGGACCATTCGGTGCGCGGGATGCCGTGCCGTGCGCGGATAGCCACGAGATTACCCAGGTGATACGCCAGGAACACGAACACGACGGCCAGACAGGTATCCCGCCAAGGGAGTGGTAGCGAAATGCGGTGCGAGGCCAAAAAGCCCGCAACAAATGCCGTCCCCAAAGGTATCGTCACATCGGACAGGCGGAACCAATAATACCGCAACAAGGCTGCCGCCAGATCGGGAAAGATGTTCACCGTTAGACCTATGGCCCAGCCACACCCGGCAATGACGAGTGATCCTAAAACAAAATGGCGGAAGCGCTTCCAACCGTCGTCGTTACGTGGAAGGAACGCCAAGCCCAGAAACGCGAGCGTAAGCAATAGGAACTTCGCCACATCTTGGGGACGGAAAGACCCGGGAACGAGGTGATGGGCAAGCCGCTCAAAGGTGTATATGCGGTTGGCCTCTCGTATGATCGCGGCGGGCACACCCCACGTCAGCGCCAGCGAGGGAATCAGACCGGGAAGAGCCAGGATCACTGCCACAGCGACGGCTGGAAAAAGTCTGGCGATTGGTGGGCGTCGCTTACCTTCGAATAGCCAGGCCAACACCGTGGCTACCAAAGACCATCCGCCCACAAGCACATGAAACGCTGTTGCGACACCAAGGAGAAGGAGTGTTGCCGACCAGCGGCCTTGCACAAGTTGGGCCAGGGCCAGAAAAACAAATACGTAAGAGAAACCCTTGGCCTCTACCCCACCGATGACCCACTCGCCTGCCATGGCGCAGTGCTCTTGAAATGCCGCGAAAAGGACCACCGCGAAAACGAGGGGCAATCCAGTCAGTCCAATTGCGCGGGCAAGTCGCCGCAGGACCTCGCTGAGCAGTACCCAGGTGATGATACGTCCCAGCCAGGCCGCCGCAGGCAACGAGAGAAAATGGGCGACCCAACCGTACGTGAAATAAAAGACCTGATGGGCGTCCTGGCTGTTCAAAAAATCATCGCGCGGACACCAAGCGGGGTTCCAGTAGTGGGCGGCCTTTCCCAGGTAATAAGGTTCATTGACCTCTGGGGCTGGCCATGACCCTTGTAAAAAAATGGCCGCGGCGATGGCTAGAAATTCCGCCATCCCTAACAGCGTCGCTCGGGACAATATACCGGGTTGCACGGAACACTGCACGGTTTTTGCCCACGGCTAAGGACCTGGTCAGACCTTCCAGGGAACGGGTTTATTGGGGTCGATCCCGAGTTCAGCAATCACAGAGGGCAAACGATCCTTGGGGTATTTTCCCCGGTTGGCCAGGGACGATAAGGCTGCCAGGACGATGTGTTCGGCATCCACCTCGAAGAAGCGGCGAAGTTCGGGACGCGCTTCGCTACGTCCGAAGCCATCTGTGCCCAACACCGTGTAGTCGCCGGGAATCCATTTGGCCAGGGAAAGCGGCACTGCCGAGACGTAGTCCGAGGCCGCCACAATGGAGCCATCCGTCCCCGCCAGGACCTCTTGCACGTAGGGAACCCGGGCCGGTTCTTCGGGGTGAAGGCGATTGTGGCGGTCGGCTTCACGAGCATCTTCCAGGAGCCGCTTCCAGCTTGTCACACTAAACACGCGGCTGGAGATGGCAAACTTGTGGTTAAGGATTTCCTGGGCACGGAGGGCCTCCCGCAGAATTGCGCCACTTGCCATCAGGTCCACGCTTGGCCGGTCTTTACCCAAATCGTGTACCGACAAGCGATACATCCCCCGGCAAATACCCTCGGTTGAACCCATAGGCAGGATGGGCATGACGTAGTTTTCGTTCATCAGCGTGATGTAGTAGAAGATGTCTTCTTCCTCGTAGTACATCCGGCGGAGACCGTCGAGGATGATCACGGCCATCTCGTAGGCAAAGCAGGGATCGTATGCTTGCACGGTTGGGTAGGCGAGGGCAAAAAGGTGACTGTTGCCATCTTGATGTTGCAGCCCTTCCCCGGCGAGGGTTGTTCGTCCTGCCGTGCCGCCCAGCAAGAAGCCGCGGCACCGCATATCACCCGCCGCCCAGATCAAATCACCGATCCTCTGGAACCCAAACATCGAGTAAAAAATGAAGAACGGAATCATATTGATACCGTGGGTGGAATGGGCCGTCCCGGCGGCGATGAATGACGCCATC